>NZ_MKWH01000023.1:0-171615 GCF_001899705.1 Sphingobacterium sp. 40-24
TTAAAGTGTAATCACGCTGAGTCCGCTTTACATAATTTGTTCCTTCTTCCATAACGATTCTTTTTGTGTATCGATATTTCAGGACGAGACAGTTAATCAATAAAAAAAGAGGCCAAAGCCTCTTTTTTTTATTCTTTATCAAATTTGTATCCCACTCCTTTTACAGTGGTTACATAATCGTCTCCTATCTTTTCACGCAGCTTGCGGATGTGAACGTCAATTGTACGGTTAGTCACAACAACAGAATCTTCCCAGATGCTCTTTAAGATCTGTTCACGCGTAAACACCTTATTCGGTTTTGAAGCCAACAAATATAATAGCTCAAACTCTTTCTTTGCAAGAACGATCTTTTGTTCCCCTTTGTAGACTAAGAAAGAATCTCGATCAATAACCAAATCGGCAATTTCAATTTTATCCTGAACGGCAGCATCTGACTCTTCGGAAGCATTTCTTCTTAAGATAGCATTGATGCGACTCATTAGCGCACGCGGTTTGATCGGCTTTGCAATATAGTCGTCTGCACCGACATGAAATCCTGCGATCTCCGAATACTCTTCGCTTCTAGCAGTCAAAAACACCATAAATGTACTTTTGAATTCAGGCATTGCGCGCATGATGCGACAAGCTTCAATTCCGTCCATCTTTGGCATCATCACATCCAAAATGATGAGGTCCGGATTTACTTGTTTGGCAACGTTGATTGCCTCTTCCCCATTTTGCGCTGTAGAGACCTGATAACCTTCACGATTTAAGTTGAATGCAATTAAATCCAAGATATCTTTTTCGTCATCAACAATTAAAATCTTTTGTTTCGAAGAACTCATTTGTCTTATTTTTTTTGCTAAATTATAAACAAAATGATAACAATCAGTTAATCTAATGTTACCAAATTATTAAGTAATATAATATTTAACAATAACAGATTGATTATTTAATTGTTTTCTTCAAAAATGCCTCCAGCTCCTCGCCGCGCAGGTTCTTTGCTATAATAATGCCGTTCGGATCGAGAATATAAGAGGTAGGCAAGGCTTTCACACGGTAATCAATCACAACTGGTGAGCTCCAAGCTTTCAAATCTGATACATGTGTCCAGGTTAACTTGTCATCTTCGATAGCACGCATCCATGAGCCAGGATTATCATCAAATGAAACGGAGAGTATATCAAAGCCTTTAGCGTGGTAAGTATTGTACAACCTAACGAGATTGGGGTTCTCCTGGCGACAAGGCATACACCATGAAGCCCAGAAATCAACCAAGGTATATTTTCCTTTAAAACTCGACAATTTTACCTCTTTGTTGGAAGGCGTAAATGAAGTCAGTTCGGGAGCAGGTTGCCCAATTGCCATTTTTTTCAGCTTTTGGGTCTCCTCTTTAAACTGTGTCACATATCTGTTCTCCGTAAATTCATTTTTTATTTTCTCTGCATAGGTAATGATTTCATTTTCGGCGACTTCGGGATCTAAGGTAGAGATCGCATAAAAACCTGCAAGATCATTGTGTTTATTAGAGAAATCGACGGCTTTTTTTGTATATGTACGCAATTCTTCAGCAAACTTTGATTTATATTCAGCACGAATCTTTTCGATCTCAGCTGCTGTTGAATTGGCTGTTAGCTTAGAAAACACCGACTGTAAGGAGTCCTGTAGATAATCGCGATAATTTCGCTCTTTGGCAAAAGGCTGTATCGTCTTTGACAATTCAGAACCATCCACCTGATAATCATTTACATCTTTGTGAAGATCTGTCTTAAATGTGATCGTCTCCCCCGGAGAAGCAATCAAATCATACCGATTTTTACCTATACGCAAAGACAACAGTCTGGATTGGCTAGCAGGTCGTATGAACTGAAATTTGTTATTATCGCCAAAAAACATAGAATCCAGCTTGGTATCACCTTCATATAATGAAATAACTTTGATATTGCCAGGATTTTCGACATTTCCAGCGATGGTAAACTGCTCTTTATTTTGGCAACCCATCATCAAACCAACGATCCCTACTGCTAAAAAAACTGCCTTTTTCATCCGTTTATTTTTATTTGTTAAGTACCTATTCCCCATTACGCAAATGGCTTTGCTCCGTTTGATTCACGTTACATGTCACAACTTAAAGAATCGTGCAAACGATCAGATTTATCCGGATCTTCCAACGAAGATGTCGAATAAATCTGATGGCTTGGTATTGTGTAAAATTTATTTCAAAAAATCTATTGCGCGCTCAATTGCAACCTTTAATCCAGCAGGGTTCTTACCTCCAGCTGTTGCGAAAAATGGTTGACCACCTCCGCCGCCTTGGATATCCTTCGCTAAATCACGAACAATATGACTTGCGTTCAACCCTTTTTCTTTGGCCAATTCATCTGATATGACAACGGTCAAACTTGGTTTACCTTCAAACTCAGCACCGATGACCAAAAACAAGTTGTTAACCGCCCCCTTAACCGCATAGGCTAGGGTTTTCACAGCTTCGGCATTGGGCAGATCAACAATTGTGGACAAGAAGTTTATAGATCCAACTTGTTGAATCTTCGCTTCCAGATCTGACTTCAATGCCAAGGATTTTTCTGTAATGCTTTTCTCGACTTCTTTCTTCAAAGCGCCATTTTCGTCGATGATTTTACCTAATGCAGAAACGAAATCCTTTGGATTATTCATAAGCTCTTTCAGGTGATGCACCAATTCGAAATGCTCACGGATAACCGAAGCTGAACGAGTTCCGGTAATTGCCTCAATACGACGTACACCGGCTGCAACAGCAGATTCAGAAACAATTTTAAAAAACCCAATTTGACCAGTTGCTTTGACATGCGTACCACCACATAATTCTTTAGAATATTGATCTTCAAAGGTGATCACACGAACAAAATCGCCATACTTTTCACCAAATAGTGCTGTTACACCCGAGTCTAATGCCTGTTGATAAGGTACATTACGTTCCTCTTTCAGCGGAATATTTTTACGAATTTTAGCATTGACAATATCTTCAACTTGTTTAATCTCTTCGTCAGTCATTTTCGCAAAATGAGAGATGTCAAAGCGTAAAATATCGGCGTTGACCAATGATCCCTTTTGATTCACATGGCTTCCTAGCACCTGTTTTAGCGCAGCATGTAATAAATGGGTAGCCGAGTGATTGTTTTCGGTATCGATTCTTTTGGTTTTATCGACCCGAGCAACAAATGTTCCTTTCAATTCTAATGGCAATTTGTTTGTAAAATGTACAAATAGACCATTTTCCTTTTTTGTATCCGTGATATAAATCTTTTCGCCCGTTTCCTCGGAAACCAATTCTCCAGAGTCACCAACTTGGCCACCACCCTCAGCATAAAAAGGACTAACAGAAAGCACCAATTGGAATTGCTCTTTATTTTTTGCTACAACCTTACGGTATTTAATAACCTCTGTAACGGCAGTTAATGTGTCGTAGCCTACGAATTCAAATCCCTCATCATCATTTACCACAACCCAATCACCTGTATCTATAGCAGTGGCAGCACGAGAACGATCCTTTTGAATTTGAAGTGCTTGGTTGAAACCTTCCATATCAACCGTTAACCCTTTCTCCCGGGCCAATAATTCAGTTAAGTCGATCGGAAATCCGTAAGTATCATAAAGCTCGAAAGCAAAATCACCATTAATTACGCTGTGATCCTCTACATAATTTTCAAATCGATGGACCCCCGTAGACAGTGTTCTTAGGAAAGAAACTTCTTCCTCTAAGATTACTTTCTGTACAAAATCCTGCTGTTGAATCAGTTCGTCGAATACACCGGCAAACTGTGATGCCAACACAGGGACGAGTTCGTTGATAAAAGGAGTCTTAAAACCTAAAAATGTATAAGCATAACGTACCGCGCGACGTAAAATACGACGGATCACATAACCAGCTTTATTATTAGATGGCAATTGACCATCGGCAATTGCAAAACTAACCGCACGAATGTGATCAGACACTACACGCATAGCAATATCAGACTTTTCATCTGTACCGTATTTTATGCCTGACTTCCCAGAAATAAAATCAATGGTAGGTGTAAATACATCTGTATCATAATTGGAGATCTTTCCCTGGATGCATCGCACCAAACGCTCAAAGCCCATTCCTGTATCAACATGTTTAGCTGGTAATGACTGAAGTGAACCATCTTTCAAGCGATTAAACTGCATAAAAACAAGATTCCAGATCTCAATTACTTGAGGGTGGTCTGCATTGACCAAACTCTGTCCTGAAGTTTGTCTACGCTCTTCTGCACTGCGCATATCGAAGTGAATTTCGGAACAAGGCCCACAAGGTCCTGTCTCGCCCATTTCCCAGAAGTTATCTTTTTTGTTTCCAAGGAGAATTCTATCTTCGCCAATCCATTCTTTCCAGAAATCGAAAGCTTCCATATCACGTTCTAAACCTTCTTTTGCATCCCCTTCAAAAATAGTTACATATAAACGATCCTTGTCTAACTTATATACTTCTGTCAACAGTTCCCAGGCCCAAGCAATAGCTTCTTTCTTAAAGTAATCACCAAAGCTCCAATTTCCTAACATCTCAAACAATGTATGGTGATAGGTATCAATCCCTACTTCTTCCAAATCATTGTGTTTGCCGGAAACACGCAAACAACGTTGTGTATCGGCAACACGTGGAAATTTGATGGGTGCTTCACCAAGAAACAAATCTTTGAATTGATTCATCCCCGCATTGGTAAACATTAATGTAGGGTCATTTTTTACAACTACTGGTGCCGAAGGTACTATCTGATGCCCTTTACTTTTAAAAAAGTCCAGAAAGGCTTGACGAATTTCTCTACTTGTCATTTAATTATCTAAAAATATGTGCAAACTTACTCAAAATTGGTAGGTTATGCAATGTAGAATTCCATATATTGACCTTGAAACGACTGTTTTCTCTAAACGATCAAAAATCAATATTGACTTTTCAAACAAAAAAATCAGGACATAACATACAGACAATTAGGGCACAGGTATTTTATAGGTGATAGAAATCACAAACTGATATTAAATACAACATTTTAAAAGTGTTATTCGTTATTCATATTTGTCTAAAGCTCGTCAAATTCAACATGTAAAACAACAAAAACTATTTGACCTAAGGTCATTCACAATTACATTTGTTTTATTACATTTGATAGTAAGATAGGGAATCTAGTACACTTTCACGCATATTCCCTAAAGGCAAAATAAATAAGATTAGATTTTGTAGATTAAATTCCTTCTAATGAAAAAAAACATTCTACTACCGGTAGATTTTTCGGCTCATTCTAATAATGCTGTAAATTACGCAGTGGATCTTGCTCTCGAAAAAGGATATTCACTCCATCTTTACCACAATTATACTTCAGCTTCTGCAGTATTTGAAGAGGAAAATGGCCGTAATGAGGCTAATTCTTCAACATTCAAAGCTGATATCCTGATCAAAAATCTGGCAGAATCAATAAAATTAAAGCATCCTTCGGTTGAACTAACAACGCAATGTGAGCGCGGTATGATTACAGAAACGCTACCGGAACTCGCCACTCCTAATCGGTTTGATTTTGTCATCATGGGTACTAAGGGCATCACCAATGACGATAGCCAGCTAATCGGCAGCACAACCTATGTCATCAGCAAAAAAGCCAAGATACCTGTCTTGGCCATTCCAACTGAAGCTTCCTTTACACCTATTGACAAAGTTGGTTTACTGTCTAATTTTAAAGAAGAAGAGGTACAGACCGTACAGGATTTTGTTAACATTATCGGCAAAGACTTTGAATTAAAATTGATGCATGTTCACTACGATCATTCATCAGAAAACAGAATCGAAGACAAGCTTGAAGTATGGAAATATAAGATCAAAAAATATATCGGTGTGACCAACATTGCTATCGAGGTCGATTCAATACAGGGTGATATTGAAGACCTCGATACAGTTCCGGAAGTCATTAATGAGATGATCCATGAGGAAAAGATCAAAATATTATTGGTGACACGATCGAGAAAATCGTTCTTTGAACGTGTCTTTACGCGTTCAGTTGCAAAAGCACTATTTAGTCATCCCTTAGTTCCAATATTTTTCACTAAAGCATAACCTTATAGCCATGTCTAAACTATTAATACCCGTAGATTATTCCGAAAACGCACGAATTGCCGCGTTTTATGCAGCTCAAATCGCAGCGACAACACATGATGAGATTACACTCTTTCATTCGTTCACTTCACATATCAACAAATTTGCAAATGCGAAGCATTTAGTGGACCCCACCGAGGGAGAAGCCCGCCATCAAATGGAAAAACTTGTAGCCGAACTTCTACAGGAATATCCTTCGCTTAAAATTTCTACCCTATTTGCCAATGGTATTTTGGCCGAAACATTGGAAAAACAAGAGATAAAAGAGAACTATCAAACCGTGGTTATGGGTACAAAAGGAGTTACCGGACTCGAATCTGTTTTGATCGGAAGCAATACTTATGATGTCATTAAAGAGTCGAAGATCCCCGTTTTAGCCATCCCGAAAAATGCGATAAAATTCAAAAATGACAACATTGCTTTATTGACAAATTTCAAACCCGGAGAACTTGAAGTCCTCAAACAAGCGATACCATTGTACGGAAAAAACTTTCATTTGCAGCTTATTCACATCAATAAAAACGAACTGGAAATCAGCACATTAGGAAATAAACTTGAAAATTGGATTGAAGAGATCATTGCTGAAACCGGTATCGAGGACATTTCCTATATCATCAAATCGCCAAGTTATTTTGCAGGTTCCCGAGAGAATATTGCAAACGGTATTCATACCATTATCCGGGATGAAGATGTTGATGTTATTTTGATTACAAAAAGTAGGAAAACTTTTTTCCAAAACATTTTTACAGAAAATATTGTTAAGCATCTGGCTTTTGAAATTGAGGTGCCAAACTTTTTTGGACGTGTAGAGTAACCAAATAATTTTTGGCAAATTTATTGCAAGAGTGTTCAGTGAGTTAATTTAACAACAGTATTATAGTAGATAATTTTACAAACACGCATTATGAAAATTAGCCTTAAAAAATCAGGATTACTTGTTGCGGCAGGAATTTTATCCACCGCATCCTTTGCGCAAAGCACAAAAGAAGCATCAATTGAGGGCACAACTCCACTAGGTTCGGCAACACAGTACAGAACTTGGTCTATCGGTGTAGGCGCCGGTGTTACCAGCTTGCAAAATATCGCCAAATTTAACAATGGTGGCTATGATAAACTGGATTGGAATTTAGGATATAGTGCTTATATCAAGAAACAAATCTCACCATCTTTCGGACTGAAAGCAACTTATTTCGGAGGAAAGACAGCTGGATATGATAACAGCGACAAGCAAACTGGCTTTGAAACCAAAACACCATGGTCTGTTGCGCTATCGGGTGAGTTCTTGGCAGCTAATACCAACTGGAGATTTTTCAATAGTTTTATCAAACCTTATGCATCGATTGGTGTCGGGGTCATGAATGCTGAAACTGCTGCAATTGCAGGTGGAAACAGAGGCGAATATGGGGATTCCTATTCTAAGATCTTTGTACCCGCAGATTTCGGTTTGAAATTCGCTGTCGCAAAAGGGATCAACTTTGAGTTAGGATACCAATTGAATTGGGCGAATCAACGATTTGACAATCGTTATAATACGAACCCACCCCAACAATACAAAAATGACCTATTCACCTATGCACATGCCGGGCTAGAATTTGCATTGGGCAGCAGCAGCAAGCCTGCATTGAATAATTCAAATCCTGTAGCAACCCTCGTGAATGATTACACGGTTAAATACGATGATTTGAAAGCTCAAAACGATGCATTGAATGCTAAAAATCAAGCTTTGCAAGGTCAACTAGATGGATTAAACAATGATCTAAAAGATGATGACGGCGACGGTGTTGCCAACAAATATGACAAATGTCCGGGCACGCCTTCAGGTGTTCAGGTTGACGGATCGGGTTGTCCAATTGTTGTGAAAAACGAAACTAAAGTCGTGGAGAAAGTCGTGGTTACTGAGGCAGACAGAAAAGTTGTTGCTGATGCCATTAAAAACCTGGAATTCGATTTGGGCAAAGCAACGATTCGCTCCACTTCGTATGCCACATTGAATAAAGTTGCTGCATTATTAATCGAAAAGAATTTCAGTTTAAAACTCGCAGGTCACACTGATAATACAGGTTCACGTGAATTAAATATGCGCTTATCAAAAGAGCGTGCAGAATCTGTAAAAGCATATTTAGTATCTCAAGGTGCCAATGCGTCGCGTATCGAAGCGACTGGATATGGTCCGGACCAACCAATTGCATCCAATAAAAATGCAGCGGGTCGTCAACAAAACCGCCGCGTTGAGTTCACACTTTATTAATAACTAATAAATTACACTAGCAAAAAGGTGTTTTTAAATTAAAACACCTTTTTGTTTACCAATTGTCATATATCAACTACAAATCGATTGCTAACTTAATTTTTAATCCATTACTTTTGCATCGGTTTTTACAAATACAAATTCTATGAAACTAAAATTACAATTAGCACTTGCTTTAGCATCTGCAGGCTTATTTGCCAATACTGCAATTGCTCAAAGTACAAAGGTATCATCTATTGAAGGGACAACCCCATTTGGTCCTGCTACGCAATACAGAACATGGTCCATCGGTATCGGCGCGGGGGTGACAAATCAGACTAACATTGCTGGATTCAATCGTGAAGGATACGACGATCTAGCTTGGAACTTGGGTTACAGTGCCTATATCAAGAAACAAATCTCTCCTTCTTTTGGCATTAAAGCGAGCTACTTTGGTGGTAAAACAGGTGGTGCATTTAAAGATGGTACACAATCTTTTGAAGCGAAAACGCCTTGGTCTGCTGCTTTGTCTGGAGAGTTCCAAGCGGCGAATACCAATTGGAGATTCTTCAACAGTTTTATCAAACCTTATGCGTCAATTGGTGTTGGTGTCATGAATAGCAAAACAACGTTGACGACAGGTTCTACTTCTCAAGAAGCCGATGGTATTTCTAAGATATATGTACCATTTGATATGGGACTTAAATTTGCTGTTGCCAAAGGAATCAACTTTGAGCTTGGATACCAATTAAACTGGGTTAATCAAAACTTCGATGGTATTCGAGGCGGCCAATATAAAAACGATCTATTTACTTACATTCACGGTGGCTTAGAGTTTGCATTGGGCAGCAGCAGCAAACCTGCATTGAACAATTCAAACCCCGTCGCTACTTTAGTGAACGACTACACGGTAAAATATGATGATCTTAAGGCGCAAAATGACGCTTTAAATGCTAAAAACCAAGCGCTACAAAATCAATTGGATGGCCTAAACAGTGACTTGAAAGATGATGATGGCGATGGTGTAGCTAATAAGTATGATAAATGTCCAGGCACACCTTCAGGTGTACAGGTAGACGGCGCAGGTTGTCCAATCGTTGTGAAAAACGAAACTAGAGTGGTTGAAAAGGTTGTTGTGACGGAGGCTGACCGAAAAGTCGTTGCAGATGCCATTAAGAACTTAGAATTCGATTTAGGAAAAGCGACAATACGTCCTACGTCATACGCGACATTGAATAAAGTAGCCGAACTGTTAATCGAGAAAAATTTCAGCTTAAAACTAGCTGGTCACACCGATAATACAGGTTCTCGTGAATTGAACATGCGTTTATCAAAAGAACGTGCTGAATCAGTAAAAGCATACCTTGTATCGCAGGGTGCTAATGCATCACGTATTGAAGCTACAGGATATGGTCCTGACCAACCTATTGCATCAAATAAAACTGCGGATGGTCGTCAACAAAACCGCCGCGTAGAGTTTACGCTTTACTAATCGATATTCTTCGATTTATAACAAACCAAAGGCATCACTTCACCGTGATGCCTTTTTTTAATCCCCCCTATAGAACTTTCATTTTGACAGGGTAAAAGCTACATTAGCCCACCCTATTTAAAGCAATTAAACATTTGAACAACAAAAAGATAACACAAGTATCACCAACATAATACGTATTTTTATTTCAGCAAAATTTTAAAAAATGCGTAAATCAAAAATTATTGTTTTAGCTTTTTTTTCATCGTTTCTATTCTCATGCGAGAAAGATACTCCACTTAACGAGCCAGGGTCAAATGCAACCATTAACCGATGGACATTAGACCAGATGAAACAGTACTACTACTGGAACGATAAAATTGAATCAACCGAAGGTTACCAACAAAGGCCGGATTTGTTTTTCAAAGGCATCCTATATCCTGAAGATCATTTTTCAACCATCTTACAAACCCTAAACAGTGACACCTATGGAAATACGCTAACAAATACTTTTGGCTTCGATATGGTTCAATTACACAATCAGTCGGGACCTATTCAATTAGTGACCCAAGTAATTCCTTTTAGTGAAGCAGACTTGGCAGGACTTCAAAGAGGAGACAGTCTAACCCATATGAATTCGACATTAATGGATCAGATGAACTTCCAATTACTATTAAACAAATCATTACGTTTACCAACGATCCAAGTAAAACGACTTGACGGTAAAGTATTCAACCTTCCATCGTCGTACATCTCACAGCCGGTTGTCTATACATCAAAAGTCATTTCATCTTCTCCCAACGTCGGTTACATTTTTATAAGCCAATTTGATTTCAGCGGAGCCTATTCCTTATTAGAAGTAATAAAAGATTTCAAATCAAAACATGTAACGGAATTGATTGTCGATCTTCGATATAATCCAGGTGGTCAAGTCGCCTTTGCCGCATTCTGTGCATTATTAATGGCGGATATTAAAGAAAACGATATTTTTGCCAAATATCGAGGAAACAAAAATCTTAAACCTATTGAAGAAACGTTTGAAGCAACGCTACAGAGACAGCCAGATGGCTATTCCTTTATCGCTAGCGAAGTACTAAAACAAGGTTTACAACTAAAAAGAATCTTTATCCTGACCGGACCGAACACGGCTTCCGCATCCGAAATGATGATTAATGGATTAAATCCATACCTAAAAATTGTTCAGGTTGGTGCCAGAACCTATGGTAAAGATATGGCTTCAACAACCATTTCCACTCCCGAAGAGATCCACGGTAATGAGCGTTCATGGCATTTGATCCCTATGATCTATAAAATCTACAATACTATAGGGCAAGGAGATTATGGCAATGGAATTACTCCGCAGAAAGTGACGGATGAGTTTGCCTATTTACCTTTAACTCCAATAGGTGACCGTAAAGATCCGTTAATACAGGAAGCCTTGAAAATAATCAATACTAAAAGCGCGCGCACCAAAAGCACTGCTCTTACATATGAAAAAATGAATGCCTTAAGTCCAAAATATATAGGCAGCAGCTATCAGACAATACCTATTGAAGTAAGTATACAGGATAAGTCAAAAAAATAGTTTCATCAATGCGCACAGGAGTTTAACGAATTAATCACCATCCGAAGATCAGCCCCTGTTTGCCCATTTTTGGCTAATTTGCGAAGAGAAGGAGACAAGATTTTCGAACGAATGGTCCGTTCCTTCGATTCATATTCCTGCACGATGCCTTTCAGCTGCTGCAACAGTTCCAAATATTGCCGATAAAGTTCATTCAGCTCCGCCATTTCATTCCGTAAGGCGAGCGGCGCAGCGGCGTCAATGGACTGATCTACACCTCCCTGAATTTTCAGGGAGACAGCAAATAAATTACGATGTTTTATAGCATTGATGCCTTTCATAGTGACTCTTCTTTTGAATTAATGGCTTACCATTTATGGAAGTATTGATGGGTGTCTGTGTTTGTTTTGTAATGAGTTTTATTTCTGTAACCAGATATTATCCAAACCATAGCCTATACCTCCAATTTCTGAGAATGCATCAACATCAAAAAATGCATCGGGTTCTTTTTGAACGAGATACACAATACCAATGTCTACCGAAAAATTAAAAAACAAAAAGACTTTTTGTCCATCTATAAGGATCGGTTTTAAATCCTTATCCAATACTTGCGCCTTTGGCACAAAAGTAGCATCAATCGGTATTTTGATAAATTCTTCGGGAATTTTATCTGATATCAAGTCGGTAATCAGGATTGGATTTTCGTCATACTTGACCATATCCATTCCCCAACTTTCATCATAGACAGGCTTACCTTGATAAACTGCCAATCGAATTGGCTCACCATTAGGTGAAATTGTTTTATTATAATTTAAGATCTTTACTTGTCTCACACCCGGAATCGATTCGACATTATCTCCTAATGGATTTGGCCCGACAACGAGTGACGGATCAATGGGACTTTTACTATGTACACCAAAGGTATTCAATCCCGATTTGAGAGGAAGCCGTTGCTCTAGGATGACCTGATCATTGTTATTATATGCAACGACCGATGAAGAATCGGCATCTTTATTTCGGATAAAAATAAAATTAGCATCGCTTGGATTAGCAACTTTTCCATCTATCGTTACTCTTTTTACATCCACTGACGTCGTGCTATAGGATCTAAAAGCAATCCGGGCCAGTTCTTCAGTTTCTACAATAAGTTCACCTTTTTGACAGGAAGGCAATAGCGATCCAATCCAAAGAGCTATCAAACAGCAAAATAAATTTTTAATCATATATAAAGGATAAAGAAGTGAGCCATTGTATGGCTCACTCAATTAAATAATCAATATTAATAAGTTTTTGGAGCAAATTGAGTCCAGTTCGCAGTCCAAGGAGCAGTTGTCGGATGGAATGCACCTTTATAAGTAGTACTTCCATCACCATATGCAGGAGAAGTTGACAATGGTCTTAAAAAAGCAGGATTAAATGTAGATGTTGTTGGATAAAAAATATTTCCAGCTCCTGCTAAATTCAAATATGTCGTTGCATCTGTTGACACATTTGTTTGGTTTCCTGTTGGTGTAGCACCACTGAATGCCGCAGTATAAGCATGTACAACATTCCCTGTAAAAGTACCTGTTGCACCATCCTGAAATGCAGCACCTGTTCCATAACCAGCGATAATCGAATTTTGAATATCGTACTGTGAAGCTCTTCTCCAACGGTTACCAAATTTCAGTTTTGTAGCAGCTACAGTAGCATCCTTAATTCCCAAGAATGTAAAATTTTTCAATACTGGGCGAGTCTTAGGTGTCGCTGCATATGGCGCTGTACCTTCGTTATCCGACTCCAAACCATTTGAATCCGAGCTACCACTTGATGTGCTATTGGTTGAATTAGGATCCTTTAATGATAAGGCATACTGAATTGTTCCGGTGTATCCATGATCGAAATCAAAGTCATCATCGTCATTCGACAAGGCTACCAGGTATTTCGCATTTACAGTACCCCCAAAAAACTCAAACGCATCATCTTTACCCCAAGATACCTGAATATTTTCCAAGGTAGTACCAGTACCCACACCGCCCAAGGTTAGTCCGTTAATCTCATTATCAGCAGTTAAGTTATAACCAGCAAATTCAATACGCACATATTTCAATGAACCTGAATTATCCGCAGCATTTGTACCACCATAAGTAACATCTACACCCACAGGTTGAGGAATTCCTTCGATTCTCCGTGTGGCAGCTTGATTGGTAGTTGCGCTACCCAGCAATACGACCCCTCCGAAATCACCAGGGTTACGAGATCCTGCCGCATTTGGAGAAGTGAATACGATTGGTGCGGACGCAGTACCGTTAGCGATCAATTTCGCTGTTTTAGGAACAACCAAAACGCCTTTGATATTTTGTGTTATTCCGGTGATTTGGTCATTATATGCTTTAGTTAAACCAGAAGTAATATAAGTACCAGCTTGAATCGTCAATGTCGCACCTGGTTTTACAAAAGCAACTCCGTCAATTTTCCATACGGTATCTGCAGAAAGCGTAGTTTTAGTAATAATACCGGCAGCATCAGTTGGGATCGTTGCCTGAGGTTTGTTTGGCAAACCAGCATTCAAATCTGAATTAGGTCCTACGTTGTCTTTGTTACAAGAAGCCAATGCGATTGCGCATACGCTCGCTACTGTTAAGATTTTTTTCATTTTGTGTTAAATAATTACTAGTTTTGCCATCACAAGATCATTTTTTAGACTATGCATCCCTGTGGGATAGCATTTCATAAGGTTGCATAGTTGTTTTCAATCACCCTTTTTCTGTATTTTTCTATTTTATCTCCTGTTGTGCGACTTGGACAAACCCGGAACTTATGTACAGTATTGAGGAGTGATATGAAACTGCCTCGCGCAGAAATTTTTCTATTTAAAAATTGTAGCTAAATGAAAGATTAAACCTTTGTCCCTCTCTTCTACGATAAGTAATAATATCTCCTTCGTTTTTATCATATCGTATAGATTTACCTTTTTTCAATACATAGAACTTTGTATCATCTTGTTCATAATCTTGAATATTCATATAATACCGCGTCCATTCATCCAATAGATTGGCCATATTAAATTTCACTTCCATCTTGCCCTTTAGAAAACGTGTATAAAGTTGTGCATCCAATTGTTTTGGCGCCAACTCATATTCAACATTATTCATATTAACATTCGCTATGTTTGTTCGATAACCTCGATGATTATAGCTTGCTGTTACTCCGAAAAATTCACCCCAATATCCTACGCCTAGATTCAATAACCAAGGTGACTGCCCAATCAGTGGTCTATCTTGATTGGGATAGCGCTGTTGAACGCGCTCGGCAACTTGGGTTTCAGGGTTATTAATCCATTCCCAATGACTTAAGACATTGACTTTCGATTTGAGTAGTGTTCCATTAGCGTAGACAAATAAGTTTTTAAACCACTCCTTTTCCGACAGAAATGTTAAATTCTTCCTGATTTCCATTTCAAGTCCAAGATTTTTCGCATTTTCCATGTTAGCAAAAGTATACGTGTTCCCCCCACTATGAACAAGTTCTATGGGCTTATCCAAGTATTTATAGTATCCCGTTATAGAAATGATTTCACCTGGTGAGGGGTACCATTCAAATCGAAGGTCTACATTATCGATCAACGTGGATTTAACTTGCTCTCCATAAACGTAACCGTCTAACTCATAATCATACATGGCAAACATGCCAACTTCTCTAAAATCTGGTCTAACTACCGTCCTTGAGTAGCTACTTCGAATATTGAAATCGGATGTCACCTTATAGGTGGCATTAATAGAGGGCAAAAACCGCCAGTTATTTTCTTTTACACCAAAACGATGTCTTTGGACATCATTGGGATCTGGTTCATCCTGATAAGTCCTCCTATATAATTCTTCCTGCTTAGAGTTTAAATTAAAATATTCTGAACGCACACCATACACCAAACGCAATTTATGCCATAGCATTTGATCTGCCATCAGATACACTGCCTGTGAAGACATTTTACCATCATAATATCGACCGCCCAATGCATCTGCGTAGTAATAGGCCTGCCCATTTCCGTTGCCGATATTATCGGCGCTGAATAACTGGTCATAAGGAATTTCTATCTCTGGAGGCAACTGGTTCGTAGTGCCTTCTGCCCATGCTCTCGTCCAAGGGACGAAATTGAATAAATCCAACGCTCTCTTCTTCAACCAGGCCTGATAGCCTAATTTCACCAACGTTGGAACAGCTGCATTTTTGCCGAATTTTCGCGAAAATGCAGCGCTCCAATTATAATCTGTTTCATCAATATTTGTCCATCTTCGCGAGTCCCTGAAAACCCCCGCCACAGATGAACTACGATGAGTTAATAACCCCGGGGTTTGAAAATAAGGAATACTATCTATCATGGCAGTGACCCTATAGGAAAGCTTTCGTTCATCTAAAATTTGCTGTTTAATTTTGTTGACCGTAAACATTCCTTCAGCTTTTATCTCCCACGGCAGTTGATACTCTCCAACCAATTGGTGTTGCTGCAAAGACATCGCTTCAGGCAATTGATAATTCAGTTTGCTTACTTCAGGATTAGAATCACTATAGGGCTTTTGAATAGATTCATTATAAATATCACTGTACGTACGCGCATACATGTTCTTTAAGGAAACTTTAAAAGCTTGTCCCTGCCAGCCCATATTGGCCATTAATCCGGCGCTGCTATTGAAGCGATAGGATGTTCCGGCTCCATTGTCACCGAGACCTACACTATCAATATAATTATTGATACTTACCGAATTACGTACATTATTAAATGCAATGATATTTTGTTCGTTTCTAAAATTTGTGGATGCCACAAACCCCAATCGCTGTCCATTATTTAATTCATAAACCCGTCCAAGCGAAAAACGCATATTCTGATTGGGGTATGCTTTATATTTATATTGTCGCAATGCATCATTATTAAAACGCTTGGACTGTGCGATAGCATCCAAATCGTTATACTTCACGGCATCGCCAAACTCCGTTGGATTTAAAGGAGTGTTGTTCAATTCAGGATCAGTCAAAATATAACCGGGAGGCGCATCCAATTGTATCGCCCGACTATTCCACTGCCAAGTTTTTATTCCATCGGGCATCTTGGACGATTTGTTAAAGAAACCCAAATATTCACTCGTATGCCGCTCCCCCAGCCGATAAAAGTCTTTGCCTGTTGTACGGGAATTCCCACCTAATCCGTATTGAATTGTGGTAAAATTCTGATCTGGAATGTCTAATGTATTCACCGAAACCTGTCCACCGGAGAATTCTGCCGACACGTCCGGTGTTGCTGTTTTATTAACGACCACAGAACTTACCATCTCAGTCGGAATAATATCAAACGAAAAATCCCGTCTATTCTGCGACGTGCTGGGAATCACCACACCGTCGAGCATCGCTTGATTATAGCGATCCGACATTCCTCTAACAATTACATTTCTATTATTAACCGTTGTCAATCCTGTTACGCGTTTTAAAACCTGCCCCATATCATTGTCCGGTGTACGGGCGATCTGTTCAGCCGAAATACCATCGGTCACCGAAGCAGCATTCTTTTGTACCGCATACAATCCCGCTACAGAAGCTTTTTTAAAGGATACACTGACAACTGCCGTTTCCAACGCGCTTACCTGCATCTTCATGGCAATGTTTAACCCTGTCCGTTGTCCGGCCTGTATCCTAACCCCTTCAATACGTTGGGTCTGGTAAGAGAGGTAACTGACTTCCAGTACGTAGGTTCCCGGTTCAGCATTCAAAAAATAGCTCCCATCGATACCGCTCTGTGTTGATTTATTGGTTCCGATCAGTTTGATGCTGGCATTAGCCAAAGGCTGACCGCGATCATCAATAACTTTACCTGAAATGTACCCATGCTGCTGTACCGGTTTTTTGACTAATGTAATATAGACACCGTTGTCATGAGCCATCAGGTCAGTCTCCCTAAGCAGATAACGCATGACATCGCGAACACTATTACTTTTAAAAATTTTGGCATTTACCTTTTTCTTTGCCAGATTATATTTCGCTGCATCGAAAGCGATATGTATATTTTGGGATTCCAAACGTTCGAAAGCCGCCGGAATATTGGATTCACTAAAAGAAACTGTAATCTTTTTATTGAGTAACTGCCCGTATGCGCCCGAAGCTAAGAGCATTTCGGCCGACACGATCGAAAGAAGTAAACCTACCAACGATGTCCTTATCATAAACTTAATATCGTTTTGCGTAACGTATTGGTTAAATTTCATAAATTTGTATGCGTATATAATATCTCTTAAGTTGTTGTATATGTTATTTATACCATCTCCAAATGGTACGAGATGCAGAGTTGACGATGGCCGTCGTCAGCTCTCTTTTTTATCCTCGAATTAGTAAATATGCACTATCCTGCCCTCCTTCCTTGATTTGTTGTGATGAATTGCTTTGATACTTTCCAAGGTTGCCGTCCAGGACAGCTGCTTTGATATTGGCATACTATACCGTTGTTTGACAATCCGCTGATCGTCAGTTTTTATATCCACATCATAGATATTTTTGACCGCTAGTGCCAAATCTGCAAAACTGCTTTGCTTAAGATAAACTCTTCCCTCAATCCAGCTATTACGTGTCGTCAGATCAAAAGTCTCCTGATTGCTATTGTGGTTATTTTTGGTATGACGGATCTGTTCGCCGCGGGTCAGCACACCCAGCGGATTGTTATTGGCAGTGACCTGCACTTTTCCAGTAAATACGGACACCGAAATATCATCAAGTTCGAGGTAATTCTTCACCGTAAAGGAAGTTCCTAAAACAGTAGTTTGTATTTGTTGAGCTTTGACAATAAAAGCTTTAGTAGAATCTTTCCTAACATCAAAAAAAGCTTCCCCAACAAGGAGTTCCACCACACGATCCTTTCTACCGAAAGAAACTGTATCCAATTTTAACTTCGAACGTGCGTTTAAAATCACCGTTGACCCGTCGGCAAGCTGAACTTTTTTACGTTGCGCAACGCCCGTTTCAAAAATCCGATATCCTGGCTGAAGTAAAGCTTCTTTGCGAGAAACTGCTTGATCAGCTGTTTTCCAAAACAACGCACTCAAACAGAGTAATAAACATGCCGCCACCGCTCCAGACCAATACAGCATCTTTCGGACGGGCACGCTCTTCGTGGACGTATTTCCAATCTGTTGTTGAATCCTTCCCCATAACTGATTTTCGTCAACGTTATCATCAGGCACTTCTTCTTTGTCCAGTCCAGCATACCAATGATCAATCAGTCTGCGTTCACTTGTACTAGCCTTATTCTGGCGGTACCTATCCATTAACAATTCAAAAATTCTTCTTTTCACTTTTTATGCCCACTGTTTATATACAAGTCCGCAAAAAAGCCCCAAAGTACTTCAAGAAATAGTTAATGTTGTATGAAAGAATTGTTAAATGATCCAAGTTCTGGAAATAGAAATTTTGGGAATGTGTAAGCAAGCTACTTAATGAACTCGTCAATAATAAAGACCAAGAGCAGGGTGAAACTACCGTTTTGAACATGTTGGTAGCCCAAAATAGCTTTACGTAGTCGTTTGGATGCTTCCGTAAGATTGTTTTTGACCGTTTGCTCAGATAGGCCCATACGCGTGGCAATCTCTCGAATGGATAAATGTTCCCATTTCAATAAAAGGGCCTGTCTCATATTATGGGGCATAATCTCCAGTTCTTCCTCCAACAACTTCTCTAAAGCTAGATAAGTGTTGAGATCCTCCGGATGCTCCTGTACATAATCAAAAATATGTTTGCTCCAATGATCCAACAATTTATCTTTGGCTTTATTGGAATTAAAAAAGTCTATAATTTTATATTTGAGCATTCCTTTCAAATAGGCCTGGAGGTTCATCTGGATATCGATGGTATGACGTCGTTCCCAAAATTGAACAAACAGCTCCTGAAGAATGTCCTCCACATCCTGTCGGTCTAGGATTCGACGAGCAGCATGCTGATAAAGATCTTTCCAGCAATATCGGTATAATTCCTCGTATGCAGCCGTATCGTTATTCTCTTTTATAGCCTGCAGCCAACGCTGATGTACAACTGGTCCTTGATTCATGCTACACCAAATATAAGGTTGAAATATTAAGTTTCTATTAATAAATGAATAAACAAACTGTAGACTATAAAATAGTTTCACATTCAAAATAAAACTTTTCAAAGCGAGCTAAATCTATATAACACGGCTCAATTTATTATCACTTAGCAGAAAAGAATCCGATCACCCTAAAAATCAATTATTTAAATTATTTGTTTATTCCAATATTATTCTTACCTTTGCAACGCCTTAGGCAATAGTGCCTATTGTATAAAATATTTCATGAACCCATTTTTAGAACTGGGAATCCGTGAGGAAGTTGTTAATGCCATCTCAGAATTAGGTTTCGAAAAACCTTCTGAAATTCAGGAAAAAGCCATTCCTGTTTTATTGACTGGTAACGACGATTTTGTCGGATTAGCCCAAACTGGCACAGGAAAGACCGCGGCATTTGGTCTTCCATTATTAGAGCAATTAGACTTTTCTCAAAAACACCCACAGGCATTAATTCTTTGCCCTACTCGGGAATTATGTTTACAAATCTCAAAAGATTTAGAAAAATTTGCTAAATACGTTGACAACGTACATGTTGTTGCTGTATATGGAGGTGCAAATATCTCAGACCAGCTACGTCAAATTAGACGTGGAGTGCAAATTGTAGTAGCGACCCCAGGTCGTATGTTGGATATCATCGGCAGAAATGCGATTGATTTTTCAAATGTAAAATATGTTGTATTGGATGAAGCGGATGAGATGCTCAATATGGGCTTCAAAGAAGACATCAACAACATTTTGTCAGAAACTCCTGACGAGAAAAAAACTTGGTTATTTTCGGCGACAATGCCTGCTGAGGTACGTCGTATCGCAAAGAATTATATGACCGATCCAGTTGAGCTTACTGTAGGTACAAAAAACACCGGTAATGCCAACATTGAACACCACTATTATTTGATCAAAGCAAAAGATAAATATGCTGCATTCAAACGTATTGTGGATTCAAACCCTGATATCTTTGGTATCGTATTTTGTCGTACAAAAATCGAAACACAGGATATCGCTGAAGCGTTGATCAAAGATGGTTACAATGCAGATTCACTGCATGGTGACTTATCACAACAACAACGTGATAAAGTGATGAAACGTTACCGTGACCGTAGTTTACAATTATTGATCGCAACAGACGTAGCCGCTCGTGGTATTGATGTGAGTGATGTAACTCACGTTATCAACTTCTCTTTACCTGATGAAACAGAAAACTATACACACCGCTCAGGCCGTACCGCCCGTGCAGGTAAAACTGGTATTTCACTTTCTTTGGTAAACGTAAAAGAGCTAAGCAAAATCCGTCATCTCGAAAAGATCATCGGTAAGCCTTTTGAGAAAAAACAAGTACCTCAAGGCGCTGAAGTTTGCGAAAAACAATTATTTTCTATCGTTAAAAAGATTGAAAATGTTGAAGTAAACGACGAACAAATCAGCCCATTCTTGCCTGCAATTATGGAAAATTTGGAGTCACTTTCAAAAGAAGATATCATCAAAAGATTCGCTTCTCTTGAGTTCAACCGTTTCTTGGATTATTACAAAAATGCACCTGATTTAAATATCGAAGCGCGTGACGGTGGTCGTGAAGACCGCGGTGATAGACGTGATGGTCGTTCACGTGAAGGTTCAAAAGGCTACACGCGTTTATTTATGAACTTAGGTTCAGTAGATGAATTCTCTCGTGGAGACATGTTGGGCTTCATCTGTAACAATGCGAATATTTCAGGAAAATCAATCGGTAAAATTGATTTGAAAGGCGTGTTCACATTCTTCGAAGTTCAAGATGCAGAAGTAGAAAAAGTATTCCAAGGATTCCAAGGTGTAGATTACAACGGTCGTCAAGTACGTATCGAAGTATCTGGTGAAGCAAGAGGTGAAGGTCGTGGCGACCGTGGCGGAAGAAGCCGTGGTGGTGATCGTGGCGGAAGACGTGAAGGTGGATACCGTGGCGGTGATCGCGGCGGAAGACGTGAAGGTGGTTTTGGAGGCGGTGAACGTGGCGGAAGACGCGAAGGTGGATTCAGTGGCGAACGTCGTGATCGTGGTGAGCGCAGCAGCAATGGTGGCGGCTTCCGTGATTTCTCTGGAAAACGTAAAGAATCAAAAAGCAAATACTAATCATTCGTATTTAGCATAAGAGTTAAAGACTCTGGCACAAAAGCGATCAGCTTGAGATGCCAGAGTCTTTTCTTTTACATCCTCTTCCGGTACAACTACTATAATCTCGTCTGCCAATACAATAGTATCTTTAAAAAACCGTAAATTAGCTGTATTACACGAACTGGATTTCCAACATGCCAACAGCAACGAGATTATTTGATTTAGCAAGCTTGCAATATGCTATTGCGCCAGATTTCCCTATGTTTTCTTTCAAAAAAGACAACGAGTGGGTAAAGGTCAGTAATACCGAATTTATTGATCGGGTCAATAAGACATCAAAAGGTTTGATCGCCCTTGGTGTTCAACCTGGAGAGAATGTGGCATTGATTAGTGAGAACCGTATCGAATGGAATATTTTGGATTTCGCAATCCAACAAATCGGTGCTGTAGTCGTCGCCCTTTACCCCAATATTTCGACTTCAGATTACGCTTATATTTTCAATCATGCGGAAATCAGAAATTGTATCGTTAGTTCAAAGAAACTATATACAAAAATATTAGCGATACAACAAGATTGTCCACAACTGAAAGCTATTTACAGTCTCGACAAGGAGAATGACCTCAATCACTGGGAGGACTTTGTTGCGAAAGGCGTTATCATTCCGGATGAGACACTAAACCAATTGCGTGATACTATCCAAACAGATACATTGGCATCGATCATTTACACCTCTGGCACCACGGGTAACCCCAAGGGCGTGATGTTATCCCATCGAAATTTATTGGCAGATACATTGAGTAGTGAATATTCCTTTCCGGTCGAACGTGGTGATCGTGCCCTCTCCTTTCTTCCTGTATGTCATGCATACGAACGCGTATTCCAATATGTTTATATGTACAAAGGGTTAACCATCTTCTTTGCACAGTCTATGGATACCATAGGTGAAGATTTTAAATCTGTAAAACCCCATATTTTTTCGGCTGTACCACGTGTATTGGAGAAAGTTTATGAAAAGATTATGGCTACCGGAGAGCAGTTGACTGGGCTTAAACGCAAACTATTCTTCTGGTCCTTAAGTCTCGGCGAACAATACAAACTAGCGGGGCGTTCGTGGTGGTATGATTTTCAGCTTAGCATTGCACGCAAATTAGTTTTTTCAAAATGGCGCGACGCATTGGGTGGTGATATCAAGGGGATTGCCTCCGGGAGTGCTGCTTTACAGGAAAGATTAATCCGTCTGTATATGGCAGCAGGAATTCCAATATATGAAGGTTATGGCCTCACTGAGGCGGGACCATGTATCGCTGTAAACTGCTATAAACGAGGTATGAAAATTGGTACTGTAGGCTTACCGCTAATTAATATTGAAATTAAGCTCGCGGCCGATGGAGAGATAATAACCAAAGGTGAAAATAACATGATCGGGTATTATAAAAATCCAGAGGCAACAGCTGAAGTGATCAAAGATGGTTGGCTTTACACAGGAGACATTGGTGAATGGGTAGACGGTAAATTTCTCAAAATTATAGACCGAAAGAAAGAGATGTTCAAGACTTCTGGTGGAAAATACATTGTTCCTCAGCAGATCGAATCTAAGCTGGTGGAATCCTCGTTTATCGAGCAGGCCATGGTAATTGGGGAAGCCCGCAAATTTCCTGCTGCTTTGATCGTTCCCAACTATAATAAACTGCTAGAATGGTCGAAAGGAACTTTTCCCTCCCTTGCCGATCTTTCTAAACAAGATTTTCTAAATAGTCCAGAACTGAAGCAGAAAATCGAATCGGAACTCAACCGTATTAATCAAAATTTTGGCGGCTGGGAACAGATCAAGAAGTTCGCTATTCTCTCCAACGAAATGACTGTTGAAACGGGTGAATTGACACCGACCTTAAAAATGAAAAGAAAAGTTATCTTACAAAAATACGATCGGGAGATTGAAGAAATTTATAAAATCTAGCCTACAAAAAAAGCCTTTGTCAAAAACAAAGGCTTTTCTATAATCAATTATATTATTTTTTAACAATCCGTTGACGAATCGCTTCATAGATCACTACTGCGGCCGATACAGACACATTTAACGAACCTATTTCACCGTACATTGGTATCTTGGCCAGATGGTCGGCAATGCGGATTAGGTCATTGGAAACACCAACGTCCTCCGCACCCATAATGACACAAGTTGGAGCAGTATAATCTACGTCGTAGATACTCGAGGTTGTTTTTTCTGTACTGGCAACTAACTGCACACCTGAATCAATCAAAAATTTACCAACTTTTGAGAGGCTATCATGGCGACAGACAGGGATTTTATAGAGTGCGCCAGCAGATGTCTTGATCGCATCAGGATTGACCTCAGCCGAGCCTTTTTTAGGGACAATGATGGCATGTACTCCAGAACATTCAGCAGTCCGTGCAATGGCTCCCAAATTGCGAACATCAGTTACTCCATCCAACATCAGCAGTAAAGGAGTTTCACCTTTTTCATAAATCTGCGGCAGAAGTTCCTCTATGTCATGATAGGTAATTGGAGAAATAACCGCAATTACACCTTGATGATTTTTACGTGTTATCCGGTTTAATTTTTCAATTGGCACCTGTTGAGAAGCGATATTATGTTCTTTTAACAAGGCTTTCAATTCTAGAATCAAACTACCGCTCAAACCACGTTGTATAAATAATGACTCGATCTCTTTACCACTATCGATTGCTTCGATGACAGCACGAATACCAAATACCATCTGATTCACTTCACGTCTTTCCCCGTGGTCGCGATCACGTCTCTGAAAATTTCCTTGCATAATAAATACTAAATATCTGCCTCTTCATAGAAGAGTTTGCAAATGTACAAAAATAAAAAATAACTATTGTGTTTGAATTAGCTTAGTCCTAAGTTAAACTCTTTCCTCAAAGTATCTAAGAGCGGATTTTTGTTGACCATAGCTTGATACTTCTCCTGAGAAGTATAGGGTTTGCGTGAGATAGTATGTTCCATCATTACCCCCTGAAGATCAAGCGAAAAATTCTGAAGTTTCACACGCAGGTAATTCAGCACATCAACCTTTGCGCTTTGCAATACATCCATCTGAACACCATTTTCGACATCAATTTCAATCAATACCCCATTTAAGCGGGGTTGCATAGCAGTCATCATGGTATACAAGTTAATCTTGTTTTCTGCTTTCAGCTGTTCAGCATAACTATTCCAAACAGCAATAAATTGGCCGAATGAAACATCACGCTGTTCGCTTCCACGTATTAATTCAGGTTCATCACCTTCTTTGGCAACGGTATTGTTATCGTATATGGTATTCAAATCCGGCAAAGACGGAATAATTGCAGCAGTAGATGCTCCCCAGCCCCCTTTTTTTACTTTAGGAGGCTCATTGGAAATAGTATCTTTTTTCACCTCTTCCTTTGTCTCGGAAGCCTGATAATTTACGGGGTTAGCTTGCGGACGCGGTGTTACCTGGTTTTCAACGACAGGAGCATTCACTGGAGAAGTCGCTTGCGGACTAAGAGCTACGGAGCTTTGTTGTGGTTGTCCCGCTACTGGCTCAGGAAGTTTTTTTTTTACACCCTCGGCTGCCGAAGGAATCTGTATGGACCCTAGCTGGCTCAATTTAATTGCACTTGCAATATGACATGTCTTGAGGAGTGAAAGTTCAACTTGTAAGCGTTGATTTTTACTTGTCTTATAGTTTATTTCACATTGATTGGAAATATTCAATGCAGACAACAAAAATCCTGGAGAGGCTTTTTGGGATTGCTGTAAATACTTTTGACGAATACTATCACTTACTTCCAATAATTTAAGCGTAGTTGGCTCTTTAGCCACCAGTAAATTTCTGAAATGCGCTGACAGACCGGCTATAAAATGACTGCCATCAAATCCATGATTTAAAATCTCATTGAAAATCAATAAAGTTTGTGCCGCATCTTCCCTTAAAATAGCGTCTGTTAGCTTAAAATAATAATCGTAATCCAAGATATTCAAATTATCGATTACCGCTTGATACGTGACATTTTTATTGGAAAAACTGACGATCTGATCAAACATCGACAAGGCATCCCGAAGACCACCATCTGCCTTTTGGGCAATGATATGCAAACCGTCCTGATCATAAGCAATGCCTTCTCCATCAGCGATACGAGCTAAATGACTGGCCATATCTTCCACTTTGATCCGATTAAAATCGAAAATCTGACAGCGCGAAAGAATAGTTGGCAAAATCTTATGTTTTTCTGTAGTCGCCAGAATAAAGATGGCATAGGAAGGTGGCTCCTCTAAAGTCTTCAAAAAAGCATTAAAAGCCGCTTGAGAAAGCATATGCACCTCATCTATGATATAGATTTTATATTTTCCAGCCTGCGGTGGTATACGTACTTGATCAATCAAGTTACGGATATCGTCTACGGAATTATTGGATGCCGCATCCAGTTCATGAATACTGAAGGAATTTCCATTTTGGAAAGACTTACAGCTATCACATGCGCCACAAGGTTCGGTGCCTGCTAAGATATTTTCACAATTTATTGTTTTCGCTAAAATACGTGCACAGGTCGTTTTACCCACACCACGGGGACCACAAAACAAAAATGCCTGCGCCAACTGGTTGTTGTGTATCGCATTCTTCAAGGTACCCGTAATGTGTTGCTGACCTACAACCGAATCAAAGGTAATCGGGCGGTATTTACGTGCAGAAACAATAAAATTATCCATTGCACGAAGATACGGATTTTAAAAATGAAAAAGGAGCATCTAAAACCTAAAAATAGATTGTAATTTTTTAATAATAATTCCTTCAATGCACAAAAAAAGCAAATTTTATCGTTAATTTTATATTACTACAATGTTATCAAATTGTTAATAATTGAAATTAAGGGAAATACATCGGATGTTTTTGACCATGCTAATTTGGTTAACCTGTGCTTCACAACAGCTTTGGGCGCAACATCATGATTTCGATTTTTATGATGGGAAGGTATCCATTGATGTTCCACCCGCCTTTAACATTCCATTCAAAGACAGCTTAACGATAGCTCATGTACAAAAATTCTATCAAATCGCTGATCAAACCGATTATATACAACTTGTAAACAGTTTGCTCGAATACAAAGATGAGCATCATTTGAATGATTGGGTCTATTATCAGCTGATTCGTCGCACCGCACAACAAATTGCCCCCAAAGCTGAAAATTATACACGCTATACTTTATATAAATGGTTTTTAATGTGTAAATCGGGTTATGATGCCCGCTTGGCTGTGGGGAATAATCAGATTATATTTTTCATTCAAAACAAAGAAGACATTTCTGATATTCCTTTTTTTGAAATTGACGGAAAGAAGTATACCTGTTTAAATTTTCATGATTATGGGAAACTCTTTCAACGCGCAGACACTTATATCCCCGTTAAGATTAAAGTACCGGAAGCTACTGAAGATTTTAGTTATAAAATCACAAAATTACCTGATTTTGTTCCAGCTAATTATAAAGAGAAGCAAATTGAATTCAATTATGGCCATAAAGCCTACCATTTTAACGTCAAGTTGAATGAAGATATCAGTGACCTTTTTAAAAACTATCCTGGTGTAGATTTCGAAACTTATTTCAATATTCCACTCAGCAAAGAGACTTATCAATCGCTGATACCTGCACTCAAGGAAAATTTAAAAGGAAAAAATCAACAAGAAGGTGTCGATTATTTAATGCGGTTCACCCGCTATGCATTCTTGTATGAAAATGACGAAGAGAATTTCGGGACCGAGAAACGTCTTTCTGCAGAACAAACGCTATTGAATAAATACAGTGACTGTGACGACCGTGTTGCCTTGTTTTTTTACCTGGTAAAGGAAATCTACAATCTACCGATGATCACCCTGCTCTATCCCACCCATGTAACGATGGCCGTCCAATTTGAACACCCTATCGGTGATGCCATTTTATACAATGGAAAATATTATTCAGTCTGTGAGCCTACTCCTCAAGCACAGAGTTTGGATATTGGACAGCTCTCCGAACAACTTAAAAATCAGTCCTATCAGATTGTTTATCATTACGAGCCGAGGTAAAAGTAATAGCTAAAAAAATATGTAATTTAAATTATTTCTTCGCTATTACTTTCACTTTTTAAGTCTATAAAAAATATTAATGTGGAATTGGAACTGGGTAAGCATAAAATGCAATTTGCCTTACATCCCATAAATCTTCATTAATATTATCTCTATTGACGCGATATAATTGCATATTCGGAACAGATCTATGAACACAATGATAGACAGGAATAGTTCCAGGGCGATTTACATTAAATGCATAAAAAGCAATACTTGAACTAGAGTGCTCATAAGTAAAGCCTGATGGTGCTACTGGAGGAGGCTCAACGGGATTTACAGTATAGAAGAAAATTTCACTGCCATCTTGAATTGGATTCCCATTTAAATCATATATACGAAATTTATGCTCGTATATTGAAATAGCCCCAGCTTTCTCTATCGAAGCTGCTGTCGAATAAGCTAAAAATTGTCTACCAGAAGTATGTCCGTCAAAACTATTAATAGGAAAATTTTCATTAGATGAAAGTTTAAAAACATCGTTAAATCCAAATTTAATGTTCTTATAGGAGATTAGAAAGAATGGAATAGGATCGGCCAGCGGGGTTATATTAATCGTATAATAGCTAATATTAGTAGAAAGAAAACCGGGTGAATAATTTGGAACCCATGCCCCATTACTATCTTTATATCTATATTTTACACGAATTTGAGCATTTTTCATTTCTGTTGGAATCTGAACAGTTACTTGGTATCCAGATTTTAAAAAGGGACCTTCATAATCTGATGTCGCTATATTTATCACTTTAAGATCTTTTGTCATTCCTGCTAAGTCAGCAAAAACGGTTACCTCCATTTGAACAGATTCGTAGCCAGACGATGCATTAGCTCTTGTAGAGGTTATACTCGCTATAAATTGAGATGTTCCATTATCTGTTACTTTGATCTTTCCATCTTGAAGATAATTTGAAAGCACATTAAATGAGTTGAGTTGAGGAGCTGCAAAGGAAATCAAAGTACCAAAAGACAGCCATAAACAAATAATTATTCTTTTCATTATTTTATATTATTTTGAGCCTTGTAGATATTTGCATTATTATATTCCTTTTCAACACGACTATATTTTTCCCGTACTATTGTATTGGGAATAAAAAGTTCTTGAGATAAACTATCATACTTAATTTCACGCTCTGAAACATTCAGAGCATATGCAAAAAATTTAACTACCTCAGTCTTGTTTTCTAAATTAATGACAGTTTTATTATGTGACTCCATAGTCACGCTATCTTTTGAACAACTCTGATTCAAAAACAATATTCCCCCCCCCCAACTATTGAGAGTTTAATTAAAAAAATTAAATTAAAATTCATACCACAATATTAAAAAACATATATTAAGAAATAATAAACTAAATAAAAACAAAAAAAACAATACCATTACAAACAATACATCAACAAAAAAAATGATAACAATACAAAAACTTTCACTCATTCAAACAAGCAGTTAACTGTAACAAAGGTTCAAGATTTTTATCTGGTAAAAGAAATCTACAATCTATCGGTGATGCTATTTTGTACAATGGAAAATATTATTCTGTCTGTGAACCTACTCCTCAACCACAGAGCTTGGATATTGGACAACTCACGAGACTATAATGTAAACTGTCTCAGATGAATAATTCGATAAGATTATTTATACTCTATTATTCAAACAACAGGCTTATGAAAGAAAAGACCCCATTCGATTTTTCGTTAGATAGACAGAGAACTGCAAAGCAATCTGAATGAAGAAAAGGCGTCAGGTAATAGCAACCGGCGAAATGGCAAGACTAAAAAGACTGTACGTGGCCTTAACACTGGAACTTTTGAGCTGGAGACAGGCCATGATAAATCCGGTACGTTTGAGTCTAAAGTAGTGCCCGAAAGACAATTAATCATCACTGAACAGCTAGGGGATATGTGCTGAGCATGTATGCCAAAGAAATGAGCACACGGGCTATAAGTGAGTTTATTAGGGAAATGTGTGCCATGGAGATCTCTGCCACAGTAATATCGCGTATAACTGAGAGTGTTCTCCCAGCAGTAAATGAGTAGCGTGCTAGGCCCTTATAAGCTGTTTATCCCTTTGTATTTCTAGACTGCATTCACATCAAAGTCCGTCAGTGAGGTACTATAATAAAAAGCAAATATTATTTCATGGGAGTGTAACACCAACTCATATCTTTGAAAATAATGTATAATCAATATTTTTATATTAAAAACTAACAGAGCTAAAGCAGCAACTTGAACATCTAACTAGGCACTTTACATTGAGGATGCTGGGACACAGAGAAACCTGCTTTAGTCTCTTTCTGAAGAGAGCCAGAATAGTACTTAAAGATATCTATCACGTTAGATAATCCTGTATAAAAGATGAGTAATGGTTATTCAGAATATCTGTTCTTTTATAATTTTAAAATAGGTAATTATGTTAAAGTATTCACTGGGATTGGATATCTCTTCTAAAGAAATTCACTGCTGTTTATCGACAATTGACAGCAGTCAGAGGGTAAGCATTAAAAAGGTAGTCGCAAGATTGCAAATACCTTTAAAGGTTTTAAGGATCTTGAGGATTGGGTTATACTTCATAGAAAGCAAAAAGAGATTCCGCTGGTGATTTGCATGGAAGCCACAGGAGTTTATTATGAAAATTGTGCGATGTATCTTAGCAAAGCTGGATTCTCGGTTTCCGTACTTCTTCCAAATTATGCAAAGAGATATTTACAGGCCTCGGGGGTAAAATCTAAGAATGACAAAATTGATTCGCAGGGACTTGCACAGATGGGGGCTGAAAAGTCACTTGAGCTATGGGAGCCTATCGGCGAGTTTTATTATAGTTTACGACTATTGACTAGAGAAATAGAAAATCTCCAGGAGCAAAAAACAGTGGTTGTTAACCAGATGCACGCCCTTCAACATGCTATGCATCAAAATAAAGTTGTCAATAAAACACTTCTTAATCGGCTTAAGCTGATTGAAAAGCAGTTAGAAGACCTGGACATGGCAACCCAAGAGCACATTGACTCAAATAAAGAAATAGCGGAAAAAGTAAAAAAATATGTAAGATAAAAGGTGTTGGAGTAAGAACTGTGGCAACGCTAATAGCAGAAACGAACGGCTTCAAATTATTTAAAAATGCTAGACAATTAGTTAGTTTTGCAGGATATGATATCGTTGAAAACCAATCAGGGAGCCATCACGGAAGAACTCGAATTTCAAAGAAAGGGAATAGTCATATTCGAAGAATTTTGCACTTGCCAGCTTTCGGAGTGGTCAGATGGAAAGTGGGCCCTTTTGAGGATCTTTACGAGCGGACTTATGCTAAACATGGTATAAAAATGAAAAGCTACGTAGCAGTCCAAAAAAAACTTCTAGTAATAACCTATTCGCTCTGGAAGAATGACCAAGAGTACGATGGAAAATATAACAAACAAGAGGAAAAGGAGCTTTCTATTTAGAAAATGTCGATAGTCGGTGAATTCTAGCACAGCTTATTAAGCAAGTAGTGCCGACTAATTTGCCAGCACTACACAAGGTAAACATCACAAGTGAACAATCACAATATGCTTCCTCATGGAGAACAAAGTTAGCAAAGAATTAGGGAAAAATAAATGAAATAATATTTGCTTTTTATTATAGTACCTCTTATCTTTTGAATCTTGAGGTGCACCCGAAGGTAACTTAGAATATTTTACTTCAGTCTTATTTTGATCAATGCTGATATTTACAAAATTACCCCAACCGGAAATTCCTTTTATTTCAACTTTCAGTCCAGAAGATGGGGAATCATTGGTATCATCCGATTTTTTACATCCAAAAAGAAGGAGAACACCGATTACAACCAAGAAAATCGCTTTTTTCATGTTTTATAATTTATCTTATTTGACTATATAACGACTTGGCGACTGAAAATGCGACAAAAAATCTGTTCTGAAATATAAGTCACCAGCCAATAATTAAGTCGAGTGCGCTTTGGTTCGGGCCATGCTCATGTCTGCTTCTGATGAACAATCGACCTTGGATAAACTTCGACCAGACGTTGACCAGCCTCTGCCACAAAAAGCTAGTCAATTTTTTCGCAACTAATTCATGTAGCAGCGAGAAAGCTCTCAGAAGCCGGACCACTTTTTCATACCGCTCACATTAAATAAAAAATCCTACACAAGGCAGGATTTTCTATTATCTATTTAACTAAACTATAATTACTTCACTTGTCCAGGCGTTGTATAGGGCAAAGATTGCGGATCAAAATGTGCCCAGCCAGCTGTCCAATCCTCTGTTCCAAAAGCACCTCTATAAGCAACTTTATCAAAGAAGCTAACGGAAACTTTCGCATTTGTAAAGTTTGCTCCTATTGCAGCTGCCGATCCAGTTGATAACGTAAAGTTTGGATTTGCCGGAGAACTGGAGAAATCCTTTCCAAAACTGTAAGGAGATGTAAACAAACTACTAGCGTACATTTTATTTTCAAAGGTATTATTTGCTTTAATTAACGCTTCTACCTGAGCTGCAATACTCGTCGCTGCAGTCGTCTTTATCCCTACTGGATTTCCATAAAACAAATTATTAGCAAATAACGCATTTCCATCAACAACATTCTTCGAGGTTGACTCTGCTGTAGTAACCTTTGTATCATCAACATAAATTCCAATAGGAAATCCTGAAATGACAGAATTTACAACACTGATAGAGGAATTACGACGGAGTTGGATACCATGTTGGAAATTAGCATTTGGGGAAAATCCATCCTTAGAAATCGGTCCGATAATAGATACATTAGAGAAGACCGCCGCCGTTTTTGGCGTTTGGTCTGTTCCACTGCCGTTATTATCCGATTCAAAACCGTTAGATTGCGAAACGTCGGCTGCAGCATTAGCACGCTGAGCCACGGCAAACTGAACATTTCCTGAATAACCAAAATCGGTATCAAAATCGTCATCCCAAGTACCTACTGCCAATAAATGTTTTGCATTTACCGTACCACCAAACCACTCAAAAGCGTCATCTCCCGAACGATATATCTGAATATAATCTAATGTTGTTCCACTACCAACACCACCCAATGTCAAACCATTAATCTCATTATCTGGGGAAAAAGGAATTCCGCCAAATTCTATACGAACATATTTTAATGTTCCAGAATTGTCCGCAGCATCAGTACCACCATAGTAGATATAATTCTTGTCGTCTTTACCAGTTGGAGCTGCTAAACCACCTTCAATTTTAACATCGTTTCCTTGGTTTACAGGCGCTTTACCAAGTATGATAAGGCCTCCCCAATCTCCATGCGAGCGAGCTCCTGATGCCAAACCTGATGTAAACACAATTGGTTTTTCAACAGTTCCAACAGCATTTATTTTTGCACCACGTGTAATTGTCAATGTTCCTTTGGTTGCTTTATCACCTTTGATAATCGTACCCGGCTGAATTGTTAACGTCGCACCATTAGATACATACACAAATCCCTTCAACACATAAATCTTATCGGAAGTCCAAGTGGTGTTACTTGTAATTTCTCCTGAAATTTCGACCACATTTTGATTCCCTGGATTCGTCGGAGTTTCTGTTCCATCACCATTATCTGTAATTGTAGTTTCTTTACATGCCCCTGCAACTAACAATGCAGATAAGGATAAGAATAAAAATCTTTTTTTCATTTTTTAAGTTTTATATACTGTACAAATAAATTCAATTACTTTAACCTCTAAATTAAATTCCTGTTAATTTTATATTATAATCTAAAATGTATAATTAAATGACAATGAGTAGTTTGAACCTGGCTTATATTTAAAGCTGGTCTCATTAGGAATATTTAACTGTTTATTATCATAATAAACATTGATGGCATTATTTAAGATGTCTCCCGCGTTAAGTTTAATCTCGCCTTTATTTTTCATCAATTTATACCCCACCTGGAAATCCAACACATTTCGTGGCGCTTCCCAAGTACTTGCAAAACGAACCCCACTCGCCTGCGTTATACGTTTACCAATTCTATTGTAAAGTATATTAAGGCTTAATTTATTATCAAGTGCTGTGTGTTGTAAACCAGCATTTATAACATATGGAGACTGCCCTACCATAGGTCTTGATTTATCAATGTAATCCAAATCAGTCGGGTTTTTCACCTTAGAATGTACCAACGAAACATTTAGATATGCTATGGTATTTTTTAAGAATTCTTGTTCATCAATAAAACTCAAATTTTTACGTGCTTCCACTTCAATACCATATAAGTCAGCTTTAGGTGCGTTGAAATAACTGATATCTGGTGTGGAATTCACGTCGTAACGGAACGGTTCAATTGCATCCTTAAACCCTTTGTAAAAAGCTGATACAGAAAGTATTTCGCCAGCAGAAGGATAATATTCGAGACGTAAATCCGCGTTATTGATAGAACTCCTTTTTAATTTCTCGTTACCAATAATCATTCCCATATTCTCGAAATCGTAGAATGAGAATGGGGCTAATTCCCTAAATTCAGGTCTCGCTAAAGTACGATAGTATGAAGCTCTGATGTTGGTTTTGGGAGTTAAACTATACGTCATATTGACCGACGGTAAGAAATCAAGTTTGCTGTCATCAACACTTTTTTCAATCTTACTCGACAATATCCGCAGGGCATCAACTTGAACATTGTAATTTTCAACTCTCAATCCGTAAACGATCCTGAACTTATCTGCAAATTTTTGGTCCATCATTAGATAACCAAACGTCGATAATGATTTTGCATGATAGATATCACCATCTCCTTTTACTTCACCAAATTTATATACATTTTGATCAATCAGTGAAGGTGAAAAAATTTGATCCGGAGCAAGCTGTAATATACGTGTTTGTTCCTCTCCGCTAACCGCTAACGTATTTAACTCAAAACCAACAAATCGAGCGTCAAAATTACGCTTCCTAAATTGGCTTCCAGCTCCTGCTTTAAAAGTACTTGGTGCGTTTAAAAAATTCAAAGGCGTAGAATAACTCGCCTCTCCGGAAAAGATATTCTCATTCAAATCAGCAAACAGCCTTGAATTCGCTTTACCCACAGTGGTCAAATTTGCAAGATATGGAACAGAAGCGTCATTTGCATAATCCTCGTGTTTCTGATAATTTATTTTAGTTTGATTCGGCTGGTTATTCCCAATATTACTCCAAGACGCCGTCCACTTAATCTTATCATTTTTATCACTCAATACATGCTCGCCATCTAGCGTAGATTTAAACAGGGATTTTTGCATCAAATCAAATGCATAAAACTTGTTAATGGAAGATGAACTACCATCTGTTCCAAATCGTTCCGTATATGTGTTATCATAAGTTCGATTGTACAAGTTTTTCCAAGTTATTTTATTCTTTCCAAATGTATAACCAAAATTCGCTAAAGCACCTAAATTAGTAGAGAACTTGTACTGTTGATCCCGATAATCATAGGTAAACCAATTGCGTTCAATATTTGGAAGAATATTCTGCGAATTACGATAGTTTACAGAAAATAAAGCTCCAAAACGACTATTATTTTCGTATTGTTTTACACGCCCCAAAGAAAATTGGTATGTCTGTGAAGGCAACGCACTTTTTGTCTGAATACCAAAATCATTCGGAAGTGATTTTAGCGCCAGTCTTTGCCATTTTTGAGATAGCTGTCCATCAACATCTGCCCGAGATGGAAAATTTTTAGCCAATTGACTTGATCCATCATCAAAACCTAAATAATTCTGAACGTTCTTTTTAGTTTGTAAAAAATCTTTAAATGTCGATGCAGAATTATAACCATATCCCAAGCCGAAAGAGACAAAATTTCGATCTGGAATATCTTTTGTAGAAATTTGAACTGCCCCTCCGGCAAAGTCCGCCGGAAGATCAGGTGTTGCAGTCTTCGAAATTGTAATTTTATCAATTAAAGCCGCTGGAATAATATCAAATGAAAATGCGCGACGATTGGCTTCTGTACTTGGTAATACCGAGCCATCCATCATAGCAACATTATAGCGATCACTCAAACCGCGAACGATAACAAACTTATTATCTTGAATTGTCGTACCACTGACACGACGTAATGCTTCGGATGTATTTTTATCTGGCGATCTTCTGATCTGCTCACTTGAAATACCATCAGAAATCAATGCACTATTTTTTTGTTGCGAATATAAAGCACCGATAGATTCTTTCTTAAAAGATCCTGTAACCACAACTTGATCTAACACCTGTCCTTCTGAATTATCAAGAACGATATCTAAATTGGTCAAATCATTCGCTTTAATCTCAACCTCGGTAACTTGCTTTGTCGAGTAACCAATGTAAATATATTCTACAGTATATTTACCTGCCGGTAAAGCTGGAATACTGTACTTTCCGGATACATCAGAGCTTCCGCCCCTTGATGTTCCTAAAATACGCACAGTTACACCAGTGATTGTTTCACCAGTTTTACTGTTCGTAATAGTCCCCATTAACTTCCCACTACTTTGTGCATAAACTGTTGTTGATGCAGCTACTACAAGCGTCATGGCAGCAGCGATTCCTTTAAGTTGTAATTGTGGTTTCAATTTATTTGTTTTTTGTTTCTGCAAAGCTATTAGCAGAATATTAGATTAACATTAACAACAAATTACCATTACATCAATCAGTTGTTAACTTAATGTTACCTATAGCCAATTTTTTCTCGATTTTCAGCAAAAAAGACTGTTTATGGCCAATTTGCGTAGTATTTGAATGGTCTCCAGGGAGATCATATTAAAGGAGTGTAATAAAATTATTAAGCACTTAATTTATTAACACAATAGGTTATTTTTCTAATTTATACCTTAATGAATGTCATGTAACGGGTTTACATAGCTACCTGATACTGCTAGTTGAAAGCGAACGATCATCTTCCATTGCAGTTGTTAACTCACCGCAGTAAATTGCTTTTTATATGCAATATAATTGCAATTATATTGCATATAAAAAGCAATTTATCTAAGTTTGAATATATTTTCAATTTCTGATCCGCATGAGCACTCCAATCGTATCGACAACACAGTTATCATTTCAGTATCCCAATTCAAGGCCAATTGAATTTCCAGATATTCATATCGAGAAAGGTCAACATACACTGTTATTAGGGGATTCAGGTTCTGGAAAAACAACACTGCTGAATATTTTTGGGGGCTTGGCTCGGCCAGAAACAGGTCAGGTCAAGATCAATAGCCAAGATCTAGCATTGTTATCAAACAGCAAATTGGATGAGTTTCGTGCCCAATATATCGGGTTTATATTCCAAGAGGCACACCTGCTGAGAAATCTAACACTTTTGGAAAACATCAAGTTGGCGCAGTCTTTAGCAGGAAAAAAAATAGACATCAGTGCAATCCATCTCATTCTTAAACAACTACAATTAGATCAAAAAAGTGATGCCTATCCGAACGAATTAAGCCGCGGCCAGTTACAACGCGCCGCTATTGCACGTAGCGTCATCAATAAACCAGCCTTATTAATTGCTGACGAACCTACTGCCGCTCTGGATGACAATAATACCTATAGGGTATTAGAACTCCTCTTATCGATAGCTGACACTGGTGGGTCAACTTTACTGATAACAACACACGACAAGAGAATAAAAGATCAGTTCTCCAAAATGTACCTTTTAAAATAATTGTTTTACTTTATTTACGCGTCACCTTTAGTTTTTAAAATTTGTTATGAACACGATACAATTGGTTTGGAAAAATTTAAGTAGGCAGTTTGGCTCGGTCTTTCTCAGCATGCTGTTAACGGCGTTTGGAATTTCCATCCTTGCCGTGCTTTCAATCACCGGAGAAACTTTTGAAAAGCAGCTTGACAATAACAGTAAAAATATTGATTTGGTCGTCGGTGCCAAGGGAAGCCCCCTTCAATTGATCTTATCGAGTATTTATCATATCGACAATCCAACCGGTAATATCCCACTAGAGGAACTGGAACCACTACGCCAAAATCCACTTGTTCGGCTTGCAGTCCCCTTATCTTTAGGCGACAATTTTAAAGGTCACCGCATTGTTGGAACTGATTCATCGTTCTTAGCTATTTATGAAACCTCAATAGCTGAAGGCCATATTTGGCAAAATAATTTTGAAGTAGTCATTGGTGATCAAGTTGCCAAAAAACAACAGCTAAAAATTGGCGATCAGATCCATAGTTCACATGGCCTGAGCAAAGATGGTCACCATCATGATGAACATCCTTTTACCGTTGTGGGTATTTTAAAACACAATAATAACGTTACGGACAACTTAATACTGACCAACTTAGAAAGTGTTTGGGATGTACATGGCATTGCACATGAGCATGAGCATCAAGAAACAGCAGCAGAGAAACAACTACGCGAAAATCAAGAAGACCGGGAGGAAACCGTCAAGGCGCACTTCCACCACCACGGCGAAGATATAGCAGAAAATTCATCTTCTCCCGTCGAAATGAATGAAAAAGGACATCACGAACAGGAAGACCATCCTGAACACACAGAGGAAGGTATGTTTGTGAAGTCCATAGGGGCCGATATGGTCAAGCAAAATGGACTGGAAATAACCGCCATCCTACTCAAATATCAATCTCCTGCGGCGATCGGAATTTTACCAAAATTGATCGATCAACAAACCGATATGCAGGCCGCATCCCCTGCGATGGAAAGTACACGTCTATTCTCTTTATTAGGTGTAGGGATAGATTCTTTATCTATACTAGCTTATGTAATTATGTTTATTGCAGGTTTAAGTGTCTTTATTAACCTATATAATGCATTAAAGCAACGTAAATACGATCTTGCCATCATGCGTACGCTCGGAGCCTCCAAAGGAAAACTCTTTGCTATTGTGCTCCTTGAAGGACTTACAATTACTATTATTGGTGGATTAATTGGACTTATAATGGCACATTTGGCTCTCTACTATATCAGTAATCAAGCGAGTCAAAGCGCTGATTTTATTGAGGCCTTTAAACTCCATCCCAAAGAATTGGTATTTTTGTTTGCTGCTTGTATAATCGGTATCTTCGCAGCAATCATTCCAGCAATCAAAGCTTACAGGACAAGTATTTCTGGAACGCTATCAAGTAAATAAGTTTAACTAAGATCAATACACTACAAAAAAGATCGCAATAAGAAGAGCAGTTTGACCTATAGGTAGGATAACGTAAAATATAGAAGAACAGCTTCTTGATACAAAACAATAGCATAACACATGAAAAAAACGCTGACAGTATTACTATTTATAATATTTTGTACAATACAATCACAGGCTCAAATAGGCAGTAATCCGGATGTTCCGGACCATACGCCTATGATGAACAAAACATGGGAAGCGATTGATAAGATGGCTTATAAAGTAACCTATAATGGGGCAAAGAAAGTATATACTCCATTCTATCCAAAAGAACTTAAAGCCCTAGAAAATAAAATAGTTGAATTACCGGGCTACATGGTTCCTCTTCATAGTGGTCGTAACCATAAAAACTTTATGATGTCTGTATTACCCGTGATGCAGTGCCAATTCTGTGGATCGAATGGAATTCCACCCATGGTTGAAGTAACGTTAAAAGGTAGCGCGATAAAATTTTCCGAAGATCCAATTAAATTAAAAGGGAAGATGATCTTTACCAAAGATCCACTTAAGGGAAATGCTGAGATCCAGATTGTAGATGCGGAACCAATAAAATAAACTAGCGTCCATTTGAACGATCAAATTGGCTTTGCAAATTATTCTTCAGAGCCAATTTGCCAAACCAACGCAGCGGCTTATTTTATCTATTCAGCAGCGAAACTTCCATACATGCGGCTAAAGCGGCCGTTTCGGTCCTTAAGCGCGCTTCTCCCAAAGAAATTGGATGAAATCCCATTTGTAGTGCCAAATCAATTTCCTCCTCAGAGAAATCTCCTTCTGGACCAATGAGGATAATATAATGTTGCGAAGGCTCCAAAACCTGGTTTAAATACTTTTTTTCAGCATCAACACAGTGTGCAATTGCTTTTTGAACGCCTTCTGTTGGAATATCTCTCAAAAATTGTTTAAACGATACAGCTGGATTAAGTTTGGGAAGATAGGCTTTCAATGATTGTTTCATGGCTGCAACAACCACCTTGTTCAGACGATCTAATTTTACCTCTTTTCGCTCAGAATGCTCACAGATAACTGGAGTTATTTCCTGAATGCCAACCTCAGTTGCCTTCTCTAAAAACCATTCTATACGATCAATATTCTTCGTTGGAGCAACAGCGATATGTAGATGATACCTCGGCTGCTGAAAGTCTTCCTTGACATTTAAAATAGTAAGAACGGTACGTTTGGGATGAGGGTCAATAATTTGAGCTTCGTATAAACCACCACGACCATCGATGAGATGTAAATGATCGCCAGTATTCATACGAAGCACGCGAATAGCATGTTTACTTTCTTCCTCACTAAGGATAAAATTTTCTAACGAAGGATTTAAATCCGGTGTAAAAAATAACTGCATGTATTAGCGTTATTAGGTTATTCTTCTGTATCATCATCGGCCGATTCGACCAATTCCAATTTGACAAACTCAATATTCTGTTGGGCTTTCCGGATAATAGTGAATACGTAGCCATATTCTTCTTTCCGCTCGCCTACTTCGGGAATTTTATCAAAAATCTCACTCACCAAACCCGACATGGTATCGTAATCTTGACTCTCTGGCAATTCTATAGGGAGAAACTCATTCACATCATGAATACTAGCTCCCGCATCGACCATATATTCCGTTTCAGAAATTCGTTCAACAACTGGAGTTTCCTCATCATATTCGTCCTGAATCTCACCGACCAGCTCCTCAACAATATCCTCCAGGGTAACCATACCTGCTGTCCCACCAAATTCATCCAGTACAATCGCCAACTGTAGACGCTTTTGCTGAAATTCAGCCATGAGATCATTAATCTTCTTCGTTTCAGGAATGAAATAGGGCTTGCGCATGATATTTTTCATGACAACTTCCTTTCCTTTAGCTAAGAGGGGAAGAATATCCTTTGTATGTACAATACCAACGATTTGATCAATGTTATCTTCATAAATTGGGAGACGGGAATACCCCTCTTCAGTCATTGTTTCAATCAGCTCAGAGGCATCAGCGCTAACTTCAACAGCGACAATTTTGGTACGGGGTACCATAATATTCTTAACGATACGTTCGTTAAAATCAAATACATTTTTAATCAATTCGTGCTCGGAAATATCCAAAGCACCAGACTCTTTACCTTTATCCAACAGGTACTGTAACTCCTCAGAAGAGTGCGCAGATTCACCTTTAGTGACTTCAAATCCCAAAATTTTCAGTAGAAAATTAGCGAAACCATTTAAAATCCAAATAAATGGTCTAAAGATAAAGTAGAAAAATTGCAGTGGAACCGCAATTTTCATGGTTGTTGCTACAGGTTTTTGAATCGCAATTGATTTAGGAGCGAGCTCTCCAAATACAATGTGTAACACAGTAATAATTGTAAAAGCCAATATATGTCCTGCATTCGTCGCGATTGTACCTGTCAATTCAACACCGAAAAAACCGAGAAACCCCTGCACAATTTGGGTCATTACAGCCTCTCCTACCCAGCCTAAGGCGAGTGAAGAAAGTGTAATACCCAATTGTGTAGCGGCCAAATAACCATCCAAATGCTCCGTTATACTTTTGGCTATTGTGGCAACTTTGCTACCTGTTTTTGCCTGAACTTCAATTTGGGAGACTCGGACCTTGACAATAGCAAACTCTGCCGCGACAAAAAAGCCGTTAGCCAATACTAAAAACAATGTCCAAAATATATCGAGCGCCATGCTTGGGGTTATTTGTTAACAAATTCTTTTTTGTACAACTCGATAGCCTCGATCAAGATTCTTTGCGCTTCTTCACGTCCCTTTACACCCTCAACAATGACATGTTTCTTTTCGAGTGCTTTATAACTCTCAAAGAATTGTACAATCTCCTTCATCGTATGCGGAGGCAATTGATCAATATCTTTAATGTAATTAAAAACAGGATCATTTTTGGCGACCGCAATAATCTTATCATCTTGTTCTCCACCATCAACCATATTCATCACACCAATAACCTGTGCTTCAACCAATGTCAAAGGTAAAATATCCACTGAGCAAATAACCAAAATATCCAAAGGATCTTTGTCATCGCAATAAGTTTGTGGTATAAAACCATAATTAGCAGGATAAACGACAGATGAACTCATTACTCTGTCCAAAAGCAACAAACCAGTTTCTTTGTCTAATTCATACTTTCCTTTGGATCCGTTTGTAATCTCAATGATAGCATTTACGGCATTTGGAACATTCTCACCTGGAGAAACCATGTGCCAAGGGTTTTGTTTACTCATTTTTTAATTTACTGTATATTTTGTTTGTTTCTTTTATCTTTAATACGCTTTTTTAATAACGTTATTGCAATCGGCAAAAATGCGATCACAATCATACCAACGACAACATATTCTACATAATGTAAAATCCAAGGGAACTCTATACCGAGGAAATATCCAGAAAGGGTCAACACAAGTACCCAAATAGCAGCCCCGGCAACATTGTACAGAACGAATTTCTTAAAATCTAATTTTACAACACCGGCAAAGATAGGTGCAAAAGTACGAACTATTGGAACAAATCTTCCTATAATTAAAGCTGTTCCACCATATTTATGGTAAAACTCTTCCGCCATGACCACATACTTTCGCTTAAAGATGAAGCTATCTTTTCGCTTAAATAACATTGGTCCGGCTCGATAACCAAACCAATACCCTGTAAAATTCCCTAATACTCCCGCAACAAACAAGCCTAAACAAAGCGTGTATATATTAACGTCAATTTTATTTAGTGCACAAAATAATCCTGCAAGAAATAATAAATAATCACCAGGTAGAAAAAATCCAAAAAATAGACCTGTCTCAGCAAATACAATTAAGATAACCAGATAAAATCCACCAGAGCTCAATAACTCTTCTGGATTTAATAATTGTTGAAATGACAACAAAAGTTCATGCATAATCTTTAGTAAAAATCAATATTGCGTTTCTTTTTTAGAACAAATCCTACGCTTCTCCTTGTACAAATTTTAAACAGCAAAGTACAAATATAGCATTCTTCTAAAAAACGAACGTAAATCAAGTGTAATATAATCTTTTCTAGTTATTGATTTTGAGCAGTTATACCGACAATAGACTCGCGAATAGTAGTCGCAATTTCATGAAGTTCATCATTAGCCAAGCTCAATTTAGGTCCAGCAAAATTTAAATCACTAATTTTATTAATAGGTACCAGATGTATATGTGCATGAGCTACCTCCAAGCCAACTACTGCTACACCGACTTTTACACAAGGAATCACTTTTTTAATACCTTGAGCAACAATTTTAGCAAATACCCAAAGTGCCATATATTCATCATCCGCTATATCAAAAATATAATCTGTTTCTTTCTTAGGGATCACCAGAACGTGTCCCTTAGCCAATGGGCTGATATCCAAAAAAGCCAGAAAATCATTACTTTCTGCAACTTTGTAAGCTGGAATCTCCCCAGCAACGATTTTTGAAAAAATTGTCGACATATTATTCTAATCTTGGAATAAATCTTTTAAACAGTGATTAGCAGAAAGCAGACTTTAAAATGCAAAGCCTTCGGTATGTTAACAATTAAAAATTTAACTGTAGATTTTATCACACCCTGTTTTTCTACTGTCAACAAATATAAACAAAAAAGGTCGCGATTACTATATCACGACCTTCTTAATATAAAGTTAATTTGTGGATGTGCGGTTATGGCATACCGCACATAACCGACATATATTATCTTGAAATCTCTACGATTTCGAATTCAATTTTCCCTGCTGGCACTTCAATAACAGCTGTATCACCTTTTGATTTACCCAATAAACCTTGGGCAATAGGAGACTTAACAGAGATCTTACCAGACTTCAAATCCGCTTCTGACTCCGCAACCAATTGATAAGTCATTTCAGCACCATTCTTCTTGTTCTTGATCTTAACAATCGATAACGCCAAAACTTTAGATGTATCCAATTTGGACTCATCAATTAAACGGGCTGTCGCAAGTGTGTTCTCCAAATTGGCAATTTTAGCCTCATGAAGCCCCTGAGCTTCTTTAGCAGCATCATATTCTGCATTTTCTGACAAATCCCCTTTGTCTCTTGCCTCTGCAATAGCATTGGCAATTTTAGATCTTCCTTCCGTCTTCAGATAAGCCAATTCTTCTTTAAGCTTACGCAATCCTTCTTCCGTAAAATAAGTTACTTCTGCCATAATTTTATCTTTTTTCTTATTTTCTACATTTTAAAAAAGAAACAAGACCATATTACCCTCGTCGGGAAACATGGTCTTGCTTCGAATCTATACGAAGATAATAATTGTTTTCAACAAAACAAATTCTTACCTGTTAAATATAATTAAATCTCTTCCTCATCAACAAATTTATATCCCAGCCCCCTTACGGTCTGTAGATAATGTGGCTTATCAGGGTTTGTTTCTATCTTTTTTCTTAAACGAACCACGTGCATATCCAAGGTCCGTGTGTTGACGTTTGAGCTATATCCCCAGACAACTTCCATTAACTCTTCGCGCGTAATCTCTCGACCTAAGTTTTGTAGAAAATGAAGTAAAATTCGGTTCTCCAAGATAGTCAACTCAACTTTTCTTCCGTCACGTATTAAGGAATGGATGTTGGGATGATGTTCCGTCTGACCAAATTTATAAACTTCGGGACTGTTTTTAGGCAAGAAAAATTTCACCTTATTATCGATCATAGCAATAAGCACATCCATATTGAACGGCTTGCTGATGTAATCAGTCACACCAAAGCTATAGGCTTCAATTTTGTCTACATCTTGAGATTTAGCTGTCATCATGATAATGATATTCTCAAAGCCGGCTTTACGGACATCTTCACAGATCTCGTTGCCCTCTTTTCCTGGAAGCATCCAATCCAGCAAAACCACATCGGGCCTCTTTTCCAAAATCAAACCCTCCGCTTCATTCCCATTTCCGCTTTGAATGACCTGATAGCCTTCGGATTCCAATCGATGTTTTACCAAGAAACGTAGGTTCTCATCATCTTCAATAACAGCAACTGTGATGTCTTTATTCATATTTAAATTTATTTTTAAACCGGAAATACCAAGGTAAAGGTGGTCCCTTGTCCCAACTGACTTTTTACTGTAATATCACCGCCTATAAATTCAGTAATCTCCTTACAGAAAGCCAATCCCAAACCGATACTTCCTTGCTGATTATATTGACTTTTTATTCTATAAAACTTTTTGAAGATGTTGTTAAACTCAGCCTTCTCAATCCCTATTCCTTCATCTTTAAAAGTGATAACAAAATTCTTCTTGTTTTGTTGTATCGCAATATCCAAGATTTTATGCCCCGCTTTCGAATATTTATAGGCATTATCAATCATATTTTGAAACACGCTACTCAATAGTACCGGATCTGCAAGCATTGATGTCCTTACATCAATTTTTGTGCTAATCTTGAAATCCGAGTATTTTATTCTTGACGAAGCTACTAGATTTTCGGTAAATTCCTCCAAATCAACTTCTTCTTTATTTAATTTTATGGTTTTATTTTCTATCTGACTAAACGACAATAGCTTATTCATCAGGTTATTTAATCGGTCTGCCTCCTGATCCAATATATTTCCATACATTTTCCGTTCTTCATCAGAGAGTACCTGCGCACTCTTAATATTATTTCCAGCAATTTTTATAACGCTCACAGGCGTCTTAAACTCATGCGTAAGATTATTGATGAAATCGTACTGCAATTTAAAAAGTCTTCCGTTAATTTCTAAATTTCTATAAATTAAATATAGTATTGCAATTAAAATAATATAAATCAGGGATACACCGCCCAATACCGGCCAAAAACTGCGGTTTATCTCTTTTGATAGAAAACTCTTACTCGATCTAAAAAGAAGTTTATAGTCAGCTAAGGCTCCTGGTAAAGGCATCTCAGTAGAAATCTCGTCATTTTCTGGCGTGATCGGGGCACCCACCAACGGAACTATTTCTACTTTCTCATAAAGATTTGAATAGCTATTTTTTACTTCCAGATACATTGGATCGATCTGAAAATTGAACATGTCCTGTTCATATCCCACAGTATGATCCAAATTACCTTCCATGATGGACTTATAGACAATTAAGTCATTGACCCTCGGAATATTCAAGTAGGTAATCTGTCCGGGTCTTATCGTATAAAAAACCTTCAGAATATCCTTATCAGAAAGCTTGGCATTCGGTTGCAATTTATCGATATAAGTTGCCAGCTTGACGCCAATATTATTAATTTCCTCAGAATGCAGGCCCATCTGCCCACGGTCTCGAATCGTATTCTTATTCAGCCCGGATCGGGAAACGGTAAAAATGGTTATGGTCTTCGGTTGAATTCTAAGATTATTAACAATAAAACCATAGTTCAAGTTATGATCATTATTAAATTGCAAATCAAAAAAACCGATTTCCCGAACAAAAGGATATGAACTTAATATACTATACGCATATTTCCCCGCCTGCACTGAATCCAAAAAACCCTGATAAAAAGAAACTTCAGGAATTCTATTTTGAAAAAAATCGTTGAAAGGGATTAAGGTTTGATCAAATATTTCTGATTTCCGGTTAGTGAATTCATTTTTTATATGCGATTCTGTATAATTACGGGAAAGAAAAAGGGCAAAAATGTACAGACCACTAATCACGATGAAAAACATCAACAATAGGCCGTAGTTTTTTCGATAGCTATATTTCTCTGCTTTCATAGTCTCCCCGCCTTTAGTCTACAAGATATTTCGCCAAAAATCGCTCCAGCTCATTATAGTAACCAAAGACATTCTCATCCCGTTTAAAAGTTCTATCTTCATCCTCTTTCAGGATGTATTGCACAGGAACATTATTATTCTTTAATTTCTGCACAAATTGATTTGCGTCCGGAACCGAACTAAATCGATCTTTCCCCCCTTGGACCAATAACACCGGTATCTTTACTTTATCCGAATGAAAAACAGGTGAAATATTTTTGAATAGTTCTGCCTCCCGAATCGGATTTCCAACGATTTGATACATTTTCTGCACATAAGATTTAAAGTATGGCGGAATATCCCTAAAGTAAGTGAATAGATTGGTATAACCGGAATAAGACACGGCGCACTTATATAGATCAGAATTAAAACAGGCTGCATGTAGCGCAGAATAGCCCCCAAAACCTTTCCCTACAATAGCGACACGTTCCCGATCAGCAATTCCTTCTTTAATCAGCCATTTCACCCCATCGGTAATATCATCCTGAATCTTCCCGCCCCATTCTTTAAATCCCGCCGTCCAAAACTTCTTGCCAAAACCTGTTGAACCTCTATAGTTCATCTGAAAAACTAAATATCCCCGATTTGCCAAGAATTGGGCCTCATTGTCAAATCCCCATACTTCCCGCCCATTTGGCCCATCATGAGGCAATACAACCATTGGAAGATCTTTGCGATTGGAATGTATGGGGTAAGTCAGATAGCCTGAAATCTGAATACCATCGCGTGCTGTATAGGTGATATACTCATTGGGCGATAGCTCTTTGTCTTTTAGATCGGAATTATTATCTGTTAGCTTTGTTAATTTTTGCGTCGAAAAGTCATAAAAATAAATACCCCCTGGATTTACGTCCGTATAGGTTTTGATAATTACTTTGTCACCCGAAATGTCGGTATTTAGCACCTGAAATTCAAATCCATCGATCTGCTTGGACAACTGATCATATTTCTTTTTGGTAGCTTCATCAAAAAAATGCCTATTTTGTCTAGAGGTACTGTAATTTACGAACAATAGCTTATTTTGTTCCGTAAAATACCCTCCAGGACTCACATCAACATCTTTATGGCTGTAAAGTTCCCCTAACTCCTTCTGGTTTGCCAAATCATAGCTAACCAATGCCAGTTTATCCCGGTCTATATTGGATAAGGCATAAATGATCGCATCAGAACTATCTTGATAACCCAAAGGTGTAAAACTGCTCTCCACATCACAGCGTATAATCTCTTTAAAAGGTTCTTTCTCGGAACTTCGATAGAGCACAGACTGCTGTACGGAATCATTGGCTACCGCCAATCTTACCTGCCCATCATTGGACACAACCCAAGAACTCATATTTCCCGGATTCTGTAAAACCAATTCCCGTGGTCTCCCATCTAAATAGATGCGGTAAAGGTCAAAAAATGAAGAATCACGATCGTTGATTCCCGCAATAAAACTATCGCTTCCGGTCACCAGGGCATGAACCCACCGAAATCGTCCCCGAACCGGTTTAATTAATGGCCAAATTTTCTCTGTATTGATATCCACAGCATATAAACGTAAACTATCCTGTGTGGATTGCTCTGTCAAAAACGAAATTTTTGAATCATTATTCCAAGCAAAAGATTTTACATTAATATCATTTTGATACGTAAGCTGCTTGGAACTATCCTGATGAACCAAATCTATCAAATAGATATTTTTGCAATGATTGTCTAGGCCAATGTAAGCTATAAATCGACCATTTGGGGAAATCTTAAAATTTGATTTTTCAGGTGTAGAAAAAAATTGATTTATTGGAATACGATCAACGCTATGTCGTTGACACCCCAACATGATCATGGCAGAAAAAAACAAACCTATCCAAAATTTCATCCTCATAATCCCAGTTACATCCTTATCATTTATTCCAAATATTGCAATTAAATACGAAATTGCATTAAATGCAACCTTATTTTTACAAGATATAGTAATTAAATGTAATATTCAAACTTATCTCCCTTCTGCTCTTTAGATTCTTTTTTATAGCAGAAAAATAGCGTATTTTTGTGTATGTTTTTATACAACGTCTCCGTTATCGCAGAAGAAACAATCCATCAAGAGGTCGTTTCATGGATTCAGGATAATATCGTGCAATCCCAAAAATTTCAAGTGCATTTTCTGGAAATGCTCCAGTCGCCGCATGAAGGTATGACCTATTGCATCCAAGTCATACTTCCTACAGAAGAGCTTGTAGCAGATTTTCAGCAAGTGCATCTCATTCCATTACAACAACTCATTTCAGAAGTATATAAAGACAAGGTTTTCCTTTTTGACAGTACCATGAAGTATCTAAAAAAATAAAAGAGCTCTTTAGCGCTCTTTTATTTTTTTAGATCATTAATACCGTTACTATCTTTGGTAAGGTTCTTATTATACGTTTCACCTATCTCTGCTGCCAATTCATAACGTTGATCATAACTGATTTTTGGCGTTAAAAAATGAAGTAAAATCAAACGGGCATATCTAAAATTAAAAGGTGCAAAGACCAAAATGGTTACAGCTAGACCAATCAGATAAAGCCACGGAGACTCGCTTCCAGTCAAAATTGCGATAGCAACAGATACAGTAACAATCTCAGCGACAGACAAAGCATAACTCACATACATCGCAGCGTAGAAGTAACCTGGCTCAACCTCGTACTTGACGCCACAATATGGGCAAGTATCATTCATATGCTGCTTGTGTAAACTGTAGACCTTTCCTACAAATACATTACCAATATGACACTTTGGGCATTTGGAGTGTATCATTGCATGGAATTTGGATGTGGGCATTAAGAATCTATTTTATTTCGTTTATAAATTTCTTTGTTACAGGGCTCTTCTTACGGTACTTCTTATACCATAAATAACCAAGGCCTGCCGCGGCAAGATAAGGTATTACCAACAGAAACAAGATACCGTCATTCAGACCTCTTCCTTGCATATTCCCTTCCTTCGTAGAATTCTCAGCGTTCAATGTACACATCGCACACTGTCCGTAAGAAACAGATACAGCCGAGCAGCTTAAGGTAAATATTAGGAGTAAATATTTAAACCATTTCATAACACAAAGGTACTGAAATTTTAGCGATTAGCGTGCCAAAGATTCAAATTTATCCCAAAAGCCATCTTTAGGCAGTGAAGCTATCACTTCCATCTTATCCTTTTTAATTGGATGTGTAAAGACCAATGAACGCGAATGTAAACAGATACTGCCCAAAGAACTACCTCTTGGGTATCCATACTTATTATCGCCAACAATAGGACAGCCCATCGCTGCAAGTTGCGCACGAATTTGATGTGTACGACCTGTTAAAGGTTCTATTCGCAGCAAATAGAATCCATTCAACTCACCCACCAAGGTATAATCCAACTCAGCATAACTTCCACCTTTCACCTCCCGTGGAAAAGCCTTTGTTACGCGCGTTTGTCTATTTCTAACCAACCAATTGATCAGTTTCCCCTCCGTTTTTCGCGGACGTTGTCTGACGATTGCCAAATAGGTCTTTTTCACATGTCTATCCTGAAAAAATTTATTCATTCGCTCTAGCGCCTTGCTTGTTTTGGCGAACAAAATCATACCACTAACAGGTCTATCTAATCGATGAATAACACCAACAAAGGCATCATTTGGCTTATCATATTTCTTTTTCAAATATACTTTCACCATATCCTCTAAAGATAGGTCTCCTGTTTCATCCACCTGCACAATATCCCCGGCTTTCTTATTTATAGCGATGAGATGATTGTCTTCGTAGATGACGTCTTTATCTGTAATTTCAGTATGATTCATTTTTTCAAATTAAAAGGGGGTATCCAAATGCTATACAGAGCTAAATGTCTGTTGAATTGGAGCCCATATTGACGGTATTATTTATTAAAAAAGGCTCTACGCAAGCGTACAGCCTTTCATTATGTTCTTTTTAATCCACTTATTTCGTCGTGTCCGCTTTAAGCAACTCAGCTTTTTTAGCATCCTCTTTCATCTTCTTTTTAAAGAAACCACGTAATAAGAAATTATGTTGCAACGCTTCCATATTTTCATCCAATTTCGCGGTACTCGAATTCAGGTTATTGATTGCCGATTTAATCTGATTTGCTGATGCTGGATCATTCAACAAAACGCCCACCGCATTATCTTTATCATTCAAGCGGCCAGATGCATTATTCAAATTGTTTATCAATGCATTTGCTGTCTGGGAAACTCCTTGCAACTGCGCTGCAGACTGACGCAGATTAGAGAATATAGCGGTATCGGTCGTTAAATCATGAATCAAGCCCTTATTGCTATTTAAAGAGTTTGTCAAGGTGACCAAATTAGCAGAAGCTTTGTTTGCATTATTCATTGCAGCACTGATCGATAATAACGTCGCACGCAATGTATTTACCATGGACGTATCGGTCAACATCGCGCCAACCATTCCTTTTCCATCCGCCAATCCACGTGATATTTCTACAAAGTCAGTGGTAATCTTTGCTAAGTTTTCATTATTTACCTGCAATGTTTCCATCATCGCTTCCATGTCCGCAGTCTTCGCCGAACGCAAGAAATCACCTGTCTCCACAGTGGGCGCGTTTTGCGATCCTCCAGAAATCACTACGATCTTGTTACCGATCAAACCATCCGAGCCCAATTTTGTTACGGCATCTTTACGAATATACTCAGCAGATTTCTCCTCAATGGTCAATACCACCTCAACATCCTGCACGCTTTTAAAATGTATATTCTTAATGATCCCGACCTTAACCCCAGAAAACCAGACATTACTCCCCACCTTCAATCCAGCGACATCGGGAAATGAAGTCGTAATTTCAATATTTCTAGTAAATTTCTTTTGCTGGCTACCCAAAATAAAAATACCCGCTAAAAGAATCAATACGCCTAAAAAAACAAAAATACCGACAATGATTGCTCTTTTATTTTCTGCCTTACTCATGAATATTATAGAATAAAATTATAATTATAAAACGCTCTTACTCGTGCGTCATCTGTATCAAAAATTTCTTCAAAAGACCCCTGTCTTTCAAACTTACCATCCAACAACATCACAATCCGGTCTCCCACTTCTTTCGCACAAGCCAAATCGTGCGTGATAATAATTGATGCTGTTTTATACCTCTCCTGAACCTCGTTAATCAATCCATTAATCTCCAAACAAGTAATCGGATCGAGCCCTGCTGTTGGCTCATCGTACATCATGATTTCAGGTCTAAGAATCAGGGTACGCGCAATACCAATTCGCTTCCGCTGTCCACCAGACAACTCTGAAGGCATCTGATTGATCGCTTGCGAAAGCCCTACACCATCCAACACCTCTTCTACAGCTTGATTGATCTCCGAACGTGTTAAGTTGCGTTTATTTCGAACCAATGGAAATTCCAAATTTTCGCGCACAGTCATACTGTCATAAAGTGCGCTATTCTGAAAAGAAAACCCTATTTTCAAACGTAATTCACGCAATTCACGATCATTTAATTCAAGAACTGACTCTCCCAAAACATTGATCGTCCCCTCATCCGGTCTTAATAAGCCCGAAATCAATTTGATCAACACCGATTTCCCTGTTCCAGAACGCCCAAGCACAACGAGATTTTCTTCTTTATATAAATCCAGATTGACACCACGTAGGACGTGATTATCACCGAAAGATTTACTAACATCCCTAATTTCAATGACCGGCTTCGAATGGTCGATGGTTGACTTAATCTTTTCCATAGCTCACTATCCAAAGAACGATAAAACTTGAACAATAATTATTTCCTCAATAAAGACAAGGAACATCGAAGCTACAACGGCCGCATTCGCTGCCTTTCCAACACCTTCAGTTCCCTTTGAAGAAAAATAACCGCAATAACAACTTACAGCTCCAATGGTAAAACCAAATATAACTGCCCGCAACACCATAGCGCCTAAATCCTTAAATGCTATCGTTTCAAATACTTGCGTAAAAAAACTCAAAAAACTTAAGTCATCTTTACTCATCATACTTAGGTAACCACCTAAAAGGCCTATACCTGCCACATAAAAACACAGTACTGGAATTCCAATAGTTGTAGCTAATATTCTACTTACAATAAGAAACTTATATGGATTAGTCCCCGAAACTTCCATCGCATCGATTTGCTCCGTGACATTCATCGAACTTAGTTCTGCCCCAATTTGCGAGCCCACTTTACCCGAAGCTATTAAAGCCGTCACCAATGGTGCTAATGCACGAACAATAGCGATCGAAATAAGCGAAGGCAACATCGAAGTCGCTCCAAATTCCTCCAAAGAAGGACGTGACTGTTTTGTAAAAACAAATCCAACAATAAATCCCGTTAAACTGATCAAAGGCAACGATTTATAGCCTATTTCATAGCACTGACGGACAATCTCTTTAAATTCATAGGGTGGAGTTACCAATTCACGCCAAAACCGTAGCAAAAAACGGTGAATGTTTGCAAATTCTAGAAAAAAAGTCTGAAGTTTTTTAGCCATTTAAATGATGTCTATTTCAAATTAATGTGTTTTAAAACACGTCTTATGCTGAACAAACACGTAGCAATTCGAGCGGTAAAGGTAAATAAAAATATGTATCTAAAATTGTCGTTTATGTAAAAAGATCATCAATTTGACTTTTATATATAAAAAATCAGATTTCTAATGTACCGATTAAACCATTTTATACGTTATGCTGTCATAATAACAAAGACAATAGCATAGAGTTTGTCACACTTTTAAATATTACAGAAATGAAAAATTTAGGCAACATAAAATATTGGGTACTTGGTTTTATCGGTATCGCTTCTTTTTCAAGTTGCGCTACTTCAATGGCCCAACGGGGTGGATATAATAATGGTTATAACAATACTGGTTATAACAATTATAACAATGATGGAGTTTCGTTCCAGCTATTCTATGATCAGCTTTCACCTTATGGACAATGGGTTAATGATCCCAATTATGGCTATGTTTGGATCCCGGACGTTGGTCCGAACTTCCAGCCCTATGCAACCAATGGTTATTGGACAATGACTGACTTTGGAAATACCTGGGTATCCAATTATGACTGGGGTTGGGCCCCTTTCCACTATGGTCGCTGGAACTACAATGACCGTTATGGCTGGGGATGGGTTCCTGACTATGAATGGGGACCAGCATGGGTAAATTGGCGTCAAAGTAATGACTACTACGGTTGGGCTCCTCTGGGCCCAGGCATGAATATTAATGTATCTGTTAATATTCCAATGAACTTTTGGACATTTGTGGGAGTCAATCACTTTATGCGGCGAGACATGGATAGATATTATGTTAATAGAAGAAATTACAATAATATCTACAACAGAACCACCATTATCAATAATACCACGATAATTAACAACAACTATTATGTTGGCGGTCCGCGAAGATCCGATATTGAACGTTCGACAGGAAGAAGCGTAACAGTGAATAGAATCGCAAGTGTCGATAGACCTGGGTCTGTTCGCAGTAGCAGCAACCGCAGTAATGAAATCAGTATGTACCGTCCGAATGTAGACCATAATACAAGATCCTCTGCACGCCCCACGAATGTCGTAGATGCTTCTACCCGAACACGAAATAACAATAGTGAGATTTCAGATCGAACCAATCGTGTCATAACCAACAGAGATAACATCGACTCGAGATCAGGAAATCGTGAGTTATATATTGACAACAGTGGAAATGCTTCTGTAAGGTCTCGTAATGATGCCAACAGCGGTGGTTCAAGCCGTAGTTCAATTAATAATACTCGAACCGGAGACAATGGTACTATAAATAGAAATACGAATGGTACACAACCTAATTCGAATAACTATGATTTTAGAACGCGATCAAGTCGCCAGTCGGATGCTTCAAACAATAACAACCCTACATCTACCACTAGGGATAGGCAAAATCGCTCCGTTGACAATAATGGTGTAGCCAACGGCAGAAGTACAGACTACAATAGAAACACAGATTATAATTCACGCTCGCGGTCTAGTGCGAACGGTTCCGATCAGGCTGTGCCGCCAAGAGTTGCGCAACCTACGACAACGCCGCAACGAAATGGAAATTATGATGGCAACAGAACTCGTTCGAGCCAACCTGTGTCGCAACCTGTAGCACAACCAACTCAAAATCGGAGCTACGAAAACACAAGAAGTAGATCAAATACAGACAATTCATCCTCAGTATCTCGATCAAGGTCTTCAGAAAGCTCAGGCGAACGTAACTCTGGACGTTCTTCGCAAGGATCAGAAAGATCTAGAACAAGATAATGACAGCCGAATAAAATAATAATTCACATCTGGCGGGTAAAATGAAAAATTTTACCCGCCTTTTATATGCATGTCTTTTTATATTTATCATGAACAATCCATACATTTTCACGTTAATTAGTAAATTTACCGCTTCAAACAAAAAACAGATCGATAAAGATGGCTTCATTTACCTCTATATTAGATAATGACTTTTACAAATTCACCATGCAGCATGCCGTGGTCAAGTTGTTTCCAAAGGCCAAGGCACGTTATCATTTTATTAATCGGGGACATCATAAATTTCCCGATGGTTTTGATGTACTCCTGAGGGAGGCCGTCCATGAGATGGCTAATTTGAAGTTAACAAAAGCAGAAAAGGCTTTCTTTGCCAAGACATGTCCTTATATAGACCCAACCTATTTCGATTTTCTTCAAGGTTATCGCTACGATCCCGAGGAAATCAAAATATTTCAGGATGGCCCCGACCTTGAAGTCATTATCGAAGGGTATTGGTACCGTACTATTCTTTGGGAAGTCCCATTAATGTCGCTTATCTGTGAACTTTTTTATGAATCCCAAGGTCTACAACGTGCCTCGGATGCAGCTGTGATCGCCACCGCCAAAGATAAAATCGAAAAATATAAAAAACTCAATATCACAATTGCTGATTTTGGCACGCGCAGACGTCATTCTTATGAAGTCCACGATTTGGTCGTTCGCACACTGAAGCAATACGGCGAAAAAACATTTATAGGCACCAGCAATGTACATTTAGCAATGAAATATGAGACGAAACCAATCGGCACACATGCCCATGAATGGTTTATGTTCCACGCTGCCAAATACGGATATAAAATGGCGAATCTCCTTGGCCTTGAACATTGGTCTGATGTCTACCGGGGTGACCTCGGAATAGCACTATCGGACACCTATACGACGGAAGTCTTCTTTCAGCAGTTTGACAAAAAATTAACCAAATTATTTGATGGAGTCCGACACGACAGTGGAGATCCACTTGAATTTACAGATAAGGTCATCGCACATTATAAGAAGAATGGAATCGATCCCCTCTCCAAAACAATTATATTCTCGGATGGACTGGACTATGAGAAAGTCGAAAGAATCGCGAGCTACTGTGAGGGAAAAATCTTGCATTCCTTTGGCGTTGGCACCAATTTCACCAATGATGTCGGTCTTAAACCCATGAATATCGTCATTAAGATGACCGACGCTTTGCCAGAAGATGATCAATGGACCCCGGTCATCAAACTATCTGACGAACCCATGAAACATACGGGAGATGAAGACTCCATATATATAGCAAAAAAAGTACTAATGATTGATGATGACAATGCATAGAGACGTATACGGTGAAGCTTTAGATGATTATTTCGTACATCAAGAAGAAAAATTTCCTTTAGTACTCCACACGAGTTATGGCGACCGAGACGAAATGCCGGTCGAGATTTTCTTTCGTGAACCTGATGATTTCCCTGAACTGGAATTTATTGGTCTATCCTTATGTGATGGACGTGTACTGGATGTTGGAGCTGGAGTTGGCAGCCATAGCCTTTATCTACAAGAAAAAGGTTTTGAAGTAGATGCACTGGAACTCTCGCAGACCGCCTGCCATATTATGCAACAACGCGGGGTACAACATATTATCTGCGAAGATTTCTATAAATTCGAAGGCCAAAAATACGATACACTTTTGCTTTTGATGAACGGAATAGGCCTTGCTGGCGACGTAGATGGCTTTCGAAAACTATTACAGCATAGCAAAGAATTATTGACTGAAAATGGCCAACTGATTTTTGACTCTTCAGACATCAGTTATCTGTACAAAGATTATAACATCAAAAAACCAGCGCATTATTTTGGGGAAATTCAATATCAATACGAATACAAAGGCAAAAAAGGAAACCTGTTCAAATGGCTCTACTTAGATCAGGATTTGTTGATTAAAATTTCGCACGAACTGGGCTGGGTTGTCCAAATTTTGTATGAAGATGAGAATGATCAATACCTCGTCCGCATGGAACTAAAAAAATAGCCTGTTATTCTAACAGGCTATTTTTTTTATTTCTGTGTTCTTATGTAAATATCTCCCATGGATGTTTTTAAGATAACATCCTGTCCACCACCATTCATTTTGCCTTTCACCGCATTTCCCATTGGCGTTGACTTCGGCTCTTCAGACTGTTTCTCAAACTGAAACTCGTCTGCTGCATAGATGTTCCCCATGGCTGATTTCACATCCACATTAGCACCAAAATTCTTTGGAAAGGCCACATCTACGGCCCCCATTGCTGCGACCAAAGAAATCGGTCCTTTAACAGGTTGAACAAATTTGGCCGTTACATCTCCCTGTGCAACCTTGACATTGATCGGCCCCGTCACGTTCAATAAATTCACATTCCCCATTGTACTAGCAACTTCGACCTCAGCCCGGATATCTTTTAATTCGATTTCCCCAGCATTAAACATCGCTCCACGACCGCCTTTGATCGTCACAGGCAGATCCATCGGTATCCTGATACGAATAGAATCTTCTAAGGGCATCCCTACCATACTTATTTCAGTCACCCCACCTTCTGTTTTGATATTCATACCAAGCCCTGAATTATCCGATAAGCCCGAGCCATTGATCACACGTAGGCCTTTGGCGCGGTCATTTTCTTCACTTTCCTCCACTTTGGCCGTAATCAGCACGTCTTTTCCCTTATACCCTTCGATATAAACATTATCCAATTTTAATAGGAGCTTATTCCCCAAGTTGGGCACTTTAATTTCTTTCCAGCTTTTCGGCCCATTGGAACGGCCGAATCCAGCAGAACTGTAGGTAAAATTATGATTATTACTGACAACAACTCCTGACACCGCTCTAGCCTTTTTAGGAGGATTAGGAGGTTTTGGCGCAGCAACTCCTTCAACATTTTCATTTACCTGGGCCTGCAATGCACTTGCAAAGATCAGTGCGACCCCAATCATCATTATCCTTATCTTTTTCATTTCGTTTTAGTTTTACTTTATTATGTGTCAAATAATGCATTTTAAGCTTTTTCATTGATTAACATACACAATCCGACTTCCACCTTAATATATTCCGTTATTGATTTAATAATACCGCATAAGCCTGCTCCTTCACAAATTTCAGGGTAAAGGGATCTTCGACAATTTCATTTAACTTTTCCTTTGTCGTCGCCTTCATCGTCGGATCCGCCTGTTGGGCCATCATTTGCATCAGTTCCATTTGTAAAGTGGGATCATTTTGCTCCACAAAAAAGTCCTGAACCTTTTGTTGACGTTCTTCCGGACTAAGTCCATTTAATATCGTTTCAATTGCAGCCATGCGTACATTACTGCTTTGATCTGATACAGCAGTCTTTTCTAAAGCTCCCCTACTATTCCCATCTAAGCTTCCCCCATCTTTCATCGCCAAGACAGCACTTAACCGTGTACTCGCAGAACTGGAATCTTGAAGCATCTGAACATAATCCATCTTCTCTTCCTTTTCGCGATGAGCAGCTTCGGATACGCTTACTTTTGCCAATTGTTTTCTTTTGCCTTCGATACCCGCTATTGCGTTAACCCGAGCTGAATTCTTTTGGCTATCAGAAACAATATCCATCAGGCCAGCATGATCCACATTTGTATCTCCAGTACTTTTCTGAACAGTAACCGGATGTACTGCAGCCACAGGTTTTTCTACCGCTAATTCATGATGTTGGTCAAAAGCAATAAAGGTTGCTGTCCCAACTAACAATGCTGCTGCCGCAATACTTGCCCATTTCCATAAAGGCTTAATCTTTCTTTCCTGAACAGTGGGGACTACTTGTGGCCTAATTTTATTCCATAAGTCAGCCGAAGGTTCTCTCTGATCAAATGCCTCCCGATTAGCGTTCACAAAATCTTTTAAATTATCCCGCATAATTATACCTTTCCTTCAATTGTTCGTAAATTTTCTTTTTAGCACGGTGGTATTGGCTACGTACAGCAACTGCTGTCATCCCCAATGTTTCCGCAACTTCATCATGGCTCATATTTTCAAACAGATAAAGATTGACCACCATCTTAGGTACACCGGTCAGTTGATCGATCACATTTTCCAAATCTGTCAAACGACATTCACGCCACTCTTTTTCCAGCAATTCGTCTTCGCCATCATCCTGAATTTCCAGATCATCCACCGGCGTAAAATATTGCTTATTCTTCCGTAATAATGAGATTGCCTTATTCACCCCCATTCTTCTCAACCAGGCCTCCACACTGAGCACTAAATGCCATTTATCTGATCTTGCAAAAAAATCAACAAAGGTTTCCTGTAAAATATCTTCACTTTCTTCCTGATTCGACAAAACCCGATAAATAGAATTAAAAATCTTTTTTGCATACCGATGATAGAGCTGCGCAAAGCCAGACTCGTTGCCCGTTTGGCACATCGCTAATAATTCCTTATCGCTAAGCTGATTTTGCACGTTCTAAAATTAATACTGTTAATTCTTATGTTTCTACTATGTAGTCGGGCCCCTGTTGAAAATGTTGCAATATAATTTTATTTTTTTTCTAAAATAATGCTATTATCGCATAAAAGCCTTTTAAAGGGCCTCCCAGCAAACAAAAAAAACACTCAAGAAATCTTGAGTGCCTGCATTAATAAAATAAACTTAAGAGGGATGTTAAAATTCCAGGTATAAGAATATTGATTATTTGACTTTTAAATAGGTTTCCACAATGGTATGTTTAACCCCCAATTCAGGTAAATTTTCCTCACCGGTTTGAATCAAGGTATCTCCTTTTAAAGTAAGTTTAAAATCAAACTTATTGCTTTCCCAATCCCGCATTGAACAATATTGTAGTCTTTCTTGATAGTTGACACCATCAAAAGAATAGGTACCGCCACCGGCTACAAATAGCGGTTCTTTCCCTTTACCTTTTTCCTTATCGTGGTTAAAGAAAGAAAAATGGTCATCATTGAACATTTTAAACATCTCTGTTTTACTGGTATCCGTAAAAGCGGTCACCGTATCCTTCCCTTTAATTGTCTTGCTTTCAATAAGCTTATAGGTACCGGACAAAGAAGTTGATTTTACCGCATCAACTTCTTTTTTTTCAGTATTATTTTTACATGAAAAAACAAGACAGGAAGTCGCGATCGCAAACAGCAATTGATTTTTTAGGTTTATCATATTTTATAAAAGGTTTAAAGAGGCCAAACTACGAAAGTTCAGCCTCAATCAAAAACAAACCATTGTAATTATTTATCCCACCAAACTCGACCAGACAACTTGTCTCCGCCAGGTACTGCGGCCGAAGCTGCTCTGTAGTTTTCGCCATTGATAGCCGCTTCAGTAGAAGGATAAGGGAATCTTCTTGGAATAGTCCCCGACGTTGCATTGCCTGGATAATTCACAGGAGTTAACGCTGGATAGCCACTTCTACGCCAGTTGCTCCAAGTTTCATAAAAGTCCATCATCGTTATGGTATGTGCCCAGTATTGAGTATTAATCTGCTTTAAGGCATCAGCAGCATTAAATGGATTTGCTGCCAAGTAAGTCTCGGCATCTGCATCACTTATTGCCAAGGAACCATCATATTGATTCAGATACGTAATGCTTGCCTTCACCCCTTTTTTATAATGGTCGCTCGCACTACCACCGATGCCCCAACGTTGGGCAGCCTCTGCTAAAAGCAATTCGGATTCACCGTAGGTCAAAATAAATGTCGCGCCAGTCCGCTTGATCATATTAGGATTGGGCGAAGAATATTCCGCAAAGGTCGTGTAACTTGGATCGCTACTGATGTTATACTGCGCATTTGAGCCCAAATCCTTACCGTTAGGCATCCCCTTTTGCTTGGTTGGGTCTGTGATAAAACTCCCGTTCTGTCCTTTATCCTTTTCCGATAAATACAGTTTTGTGACAGCTACCTTTTGTAACCTCGGATCATTATTGCTTTTTAGATAGTCAATAAATGTTTTAGACCATTTGACATAATAATTCTCTTGACCACCATCACCCAATAAAACTTGGCTATTTCTATTTTGCGTTACCCGAGATCCAGACTCATCATGTAAAATAAATGCATTGTCAGCATTACTGTCCATTGTCTTGCCCGCAGCCTTCTGCACATACTCTTTCGCTTTAGCTTCGTCTACTTTAACCAAACGCATCGCTGTGCGAAGCAGTAGAGAATTACCAAATTTACGCCATTTGGCAATATCACCTTTATAAATAACATCCCCAGTGACTTTATCACCATCATCCTTTAACGCTGCAGTAGCCGCTTCCAGTTCCTTCAGCAAATCAGTATAGATATCCTGCTGCTTGTCATACTTCGGTTTATAAACTTTGGTATAAAAACCCAGTCCCGCCTCCGAATAGGGAACATCGCCATACAAATCAGTTAAGCGTGCGAAAATTAAAGCTTTCCAAATACGGGCGACATTGTGGAGATTTGCATATTTTGGTTTGTCTTTTGTAAACTCAACCACATCCACAATATTACGAACCTGCTCAATATAGGCCCCTACTGTACCCGTCCCCCAATAAGCCGCGGTATAACTTTCATTCAGCATATATTTGTCCCCAGCCCAATAACTCACTACGGTCGATAAACCTTGCATCATTGTGGAAGAATAAATCAGATTTCCACGCCATGTATCGTATGCAAAATCAAAACTTCCGGTGTAAAACAACTGTGCTGAGCTCAATGTATAATTTGGATCCCAATTTTCTTTTCCGTAAGCAACTGGATCTGTATTTATCTTATCAAAATCTTTGGTACAGCTACTTTCCATAAATAATGTAGCCGCCATTAAACTAACAAATACCGGTTTAATATATCTTTTCATGATTGTTTGCAATTAGAATTTAACACTTAAATTAACACCGTAAGTACGCACTGCTGGAACACCGCCGAGTTCTAAACCCGGGAAAGTTGCATTATAGCTCGATTCTGGATCAATGTTATTTGTTTTCTTCATGATCGTCCAGAGATTGCGCGCTACAGCACTTACCGTAATTGACTTAACTTTGTTATTGAATAAGTTGGAAGGGAAAGTATACCCCATAACGACCTGTCTCAACTTTACAAAATCAGCGCTGTTTACAAATATCTTGGATACATTATTCGCTGTATTGGTATAATAAGTAGAGGCTGTTCTACCCAAGCTTTCACGATCTGCCACAGTTTCCTGATGCAATCCAAAAATGTAACCGTAGTAGTCTGTTCCTGAGAAAAGCTTTCCACCCCACTTTCCATCAATCAAGAAAGAGAAATTAAACCTTTTGTAGTTAAATTCATTGTTCCAACCTGCAAACCATTTATTCATAGCTGAACCATAAGACTTTAACTCACCCCGGTCAGGAGAACCGTCAGCCAATTTTACGATCTCGCCATTGCTATCATACTTATAATCGAAAGCCATGATCTGAAAAGCAGGCATACCAACTTTATTCATTAAGTAACCTACACCCGAACGGGACGTTGCTACCGTCTGTTCGTCCATTCCTTCAGCCAATGAAATCACTTTATTGTCGTTGTAAGAACCATTCAATGAAGACACCCATTTAAAATCTTCGGTTTTAACAACAGTAGCAGAAATCAACGCTTCAAATCCCTTATTTTGCATCTTTCCGGCATTGAGTACGGCACCGGCGTACCCGCTTGCTGAAGGGGTTGTGATAAAAGAAATCTCATCTTTCGACTTCTTGTTATACCAGGTTAGATCCAAGTTTACACGATCATTAAAAAGACGCAACTCCGTTCCAATTTCCAACTCTGTTGCTGTAGAAGCTTTCAAGGAAGAGTTCGGGATATTCACATTGTTAATAACCCCTAACGGTTGACCGTTGAGTACCTCGCTTCTAAAATTATAGGTTAGCAAGGTTTGATAAGGATCTGTTGCCTGCCCTACCTGAGCAAAACCTGCCCTCAACTTTCCAAAACTCAACCACGATGGCTTTAGATATTCTGAAAAGATAAATGATCCCGAAACTGCTGGATAAACCGAGTTCAATTTATTATCCACGCCCGGAGTTGCTAGCGTAGAAAACCAGTCAGAGCGCAAACTACCTGTCAGATAGGCGACATCTTTATAAGCAAATTCTAAGGTACCGTAAGTAGACTGTGTCTCCGATTCGCTTTCGAGATACGCTACCGATTTATTTTTTGCATTCAAAATATTGTAAACACCGAATATCGCGAAGTCGGTACCCAAATTTGTCGTTTGTCTGATTTTAGTATTTCTGTAACTCGCTCCGAGATTAGGCGTCAGGGTGTAATCACCGAAAGTGAATGACTTACCAACCAAAACATCCGCATTAATATCCGCAAATTTGGTTTCTTGTTCAGCGATTTTACCATTTTCATAATAACCCGTACCAGAAGGCAATACATTTTTATAATGATCAGTATAGCCATCCCGTCCCGCTCTTCCTTGAACAAACAAACCGTTGCCCATCGTATATTTAGCCGTAACAGAGGCTATGGAGCGGTCACGATTGGTGTTATTGATAAACTCATTTGCAGCAAACCAAGGGTTGGTCGCATACACATTGCCTGAATTATAGAGTATCTCTTTTCCATTGCCATCCTTCCATGGCTTCAAATCATTGACATTAATGCTCGTTGGCAAAAACATAACGTTGTAATTGGCGTTTCCTGCACCGTCAGAAACCATTGGACGATTTTTGACCTGCTCCAAAATCATGTTGTAACGCGCATCAATCGTCAAACCTTTGAGTGGTTCAAAAAGTCCGACCAAATTAAACGACTGTCTTTTCAGTCCCGAATTTGGAACAACAGATCTGTTATTGACATCTGTTCCCGACAGACGGATAGAGCCGCCATCAAATGATTTATTTAATGCCAGCGTATTTGTCCATGTTGAACCCGTACGATAAAACCTATCTAAATTCCCTTTTTGTAATGAATATGGTCTTGATACACCGTCAAATTGGACTACGGGAGAACCGTCCAATTTAGCTCCCCAGCTCGATCCGCCCACTTGGGCCGCTCCTGCTTGGGTTGTTGGCTTCTCACCGTTCGCCCCCTGACCATACACTGTTTGCCAATTGGTGTTGTCAATGATCTGCTCGGCAACAAGGTTACTATTGAAATCGATCGAATTACCTTTACCTGATTTTGTCGTAATGAGGATAACACCAGCTTTCGCTCTTGAGCCATATAATGCTGATGCTGCCGCACCTTTTAGAACCGAAATACTTTCAATATCGTCTGGGTTGATATTGCCGATCGCATCACCAAGATCGGGTGCATTATCCCATTGGCTTCCTGAGTTTCCCTTGGAATTAGCATTTCCAATTCCTACTGGTTTACTTTCCATGGGGATACCATTGATTACGTATAATGGCTGATTTGTCTGGTTCAAACTTGATACCCCACGGATGGTCACATTGGACGCAGCTCCAGCCCCACCAGATGTAGAACTGATATCCAATCCGGCCACCTTTCCGACAAGTGAATTCATCACATTATTTTCACGGGCTGTGGTTAGTGATTCACCGGCAACCTGCGTAACAGAGTACCCCAACGAGCGTTTCTCTTTCTTCATACCCAATGCCGTCACAACAACCTCATTGAGCATCCGATTGTCTTCCAATAAAACAATTTTCAGATCCCCCTCTTTGGTGACGGCGACTTCTTGCGAAGTATAACCTGCGAAAGAAATAATCAAGGTGTTTCCAGTTGCCGCATCGATCGTAAAACGTCCATTGATATCTGTTGCCCGCCCCACCGCGGTTCCCTTAACACGTACCGTGGCACCAGCTAAGGGATTGCCCTTATCGTCCGTGACGACACCTGCGACAGCTACCTGCTGTTGTTGACTGACAACCACAAGACCTTCCTTAGAAACGGAGTAAACCAATCCACTTTTATTGAAAAGCTTAGCCAATACATCCAATACCTTGGTATTATTCGCATTGACTGACACTTCTTTATTTAAATTTTCGTTCGTCGAATTATAGACAAAGTAATAATCACTTTGCTCTTCGATCATTTTAAGTACCTTGCTCAGTTTTGTTTTTTGGACATCCAAGGAGACTTTTTGTTGGGAAAATACATTTGCCGAAACATTCATAACAGCACACGTAGTCATAATTAAGGCTAGTTTCATCCGGATAATGAATCTAAAATGCACAATATATCCATTGCGCATTTGCAATAAGCAATTTTTAATCATATTTTAGTGTTGGTTAAAATTAATATTAAGCAGCACGCCCCAATGTTGCTGCTTTTGGTTAATCATTTTTTCAATGAAGGATGGTGTTGGTCCACCATCCTTTTTACTTTTCTGATATAGTTATTTTTTTCCCATATACATTAAATTTAAAAGGTTCAACTTCCTGTAAAGCACTTAATACCTGAACAATACCTTCCTTGCTGAAGGTTGCCGTAAAGCGATATTGTTTTAATTGATCATTTTGGATTTGTATATCCACATCATACCAACGTTCCAGTGTTCTACGAAGTGATTCAAAATCTTGGTCCACGATTTCTAATCTATTTTCACGCCACGCAATGTCTGGTATTTCAGCTGTATTGGATTCTATTGTAGGGATATTCTCTATGGCAATTTCCTTAATCGGTAATTTGCTCGCGTTTGGTTTATTGGTTTTACGAGCGATTGCTACTTCAGTTTGATTCTTAAAGATCGTGATTTTTTGATTCGGTTTTATGACAACAGAATTTTCACGCTGCCCTTTGCTCGTCATCTCAATAGAGCCTTCCACTAGCAATGCTTCTGCTGTAGGTTCATCAGAATAACTCTTTACATTGAATGTTGTCCCCAGTACCTTGATATCAAAATCAGCTGCCTGTACCACAAAAGGTTTCTCCTTATTCTTTGCTACCTGAAAATAGCCTTCACCAGCAAGCCGCACCACACGCAATTCCTGATTGAAATCTGCGGACAACTCTAATTTACTCGCAGAATTTAGCGTTACTGTACTTCCATCACTTAATTCGAAGGTCTTTTTCTCCCCATTTTTTGTTTGATACACTTGGCCGATTGCGCTTATTGGCAATGAGGAATCAACTTTACCGGGTTGAGCATAATACCAAACTCCGCCCGATACCAATGCAACAAGTACAGCGGCAATGGCTGCCCATTTGGGCCAGTTAAACCGAAAGGATGCCTGATGCTCCACTGGAACATTCTGCAGATCTGTCTTCAATTTTTCCAATTGCTCATTCACAGGTCGACGATTGCCAACCAAGAGTTGATAGAGGCGTTTGGCTTTCAGAATCGTCTCCGCTTGTTCTGGATGGTTCAGGCTATATTGTTGCCAGTACAGAATACAGTTTTTATCTTCTCCCGAACAATACTTTTGAAAAGTATCGTCAATCAAAAAATCTTCTAACTGTTTATAATCTTTTTGGCTCATTCTTTTGGGTATTTACTCTATAGTGCCCAAAAGACGTTCTTTTGCCTAAAGAAAATTTAAAATATTTCATAAAACACTGAAATTCAGATTTTTATTTTAAATAAAGAATACAAGAATAGCATTCTGTAATAGTTTTCAGCGCATGCTAAACGATTATTGGATCTGCAAAGGAACCACAACAGGTTAAACTTAAATATCTTTTAACTCTTCCCGTAGGATTTTCAAAGCATCGTAAAGCGTATTATAGGCTGTCTTTACAGACATTTGTGTAATTTCTGAGATTTTTTCATACGAATATCCCTCAAAGAACTTGAGATTCACCAGCTGTTTTTGACGAAATGATAACTTCTCCAGTGCTTCTTTCAAACGGATCTGTATGATTTCATTCGTCTGTACTTTGATGACAAACTCCTCATAGGGCATCTCCACCCAATCATCTTCAGCTTTTACATGTTGAAGGGCTGTATTTATTTTATGTTGTTTCTCCAGCAAACGCAGAATACGTCTTTTTAAAAAAGTAATGAGATAGGACTGTACATTTTCGACCCGGTCAAGCTGTTCTCGTTTTTCCCAAATTTTCACAAATACCTGATCGGTTGCTTCACTTGCCAGGTCATTATCGCCACATGTACGTATTCCAAAATTGACAAGCTCTTGATAGAGTGCCGCATATAGGTCAAAGAAAGCCGTTTCGTCTCCAGTACGAATACGTTCCCACAATAAGCGGTACCCCATTTTATTTCTCATAATAAAGCATATAATCCGAAAAAAGGCTAATATAAGTCCTCAGTTCCAAAAGTATAAACTTAATCGGTAAAAGGAGAAAGAAACGAAAAATTACATTGAAGCGAAGAACAAAGTCAATCGTTTGAATTGAATAGTGTAATTTAGTTCCTAAATTAAGAATATAAAAAGTAAAAACTCAGCAGCAGTATACAGCCGTTGATTAGATTTAAACTCACATGAAAACTATTTTTGCCATTGTTGGTAGCGCCAGTGCACATTCATCCAATCATCATATTGTAAATCACCTCCAACAGGAGATCAATGCCGATATCCATTTCACCCTATTTGATCGTCTTAAAGAACTGCCTCATTTTGATCCAGAGGAGAGCCAATCTCATCCACCTATTGAAATTATTGCACTTCGCCAGGTAATCAATGACGCCGATTTAGTATTGATCAGCAGCCCTGAATATATTTTCAGTGTACCCAGTGGATTAAAAAATCTACTTGAATGGTGCGCCGCAACGACGGTTTTCACCGATAAGCCCGTTAGTATCATTACTGCTGCTGCGCAAGGCGAAACAGCGCATGTCGAACTACAGCGTATCCTGCAGGGATTAGGAGCTCAAATTGACGAAAAAAGAAATCTACTCATACAAGGAGTCAAAGGAAAGCTGGATGCTACGGGAGCAATTTGGGACGAACAGCTCAATTTAGATCTAGAAAAGCTGGCCACACAACTTAATGAATATTAATACACACTAAGTTCTGTTCCATTTTCATTCAAACCATAGAAATTAGCATAATCCATAATTTGAAGATTATTATCTTTACGACATGCAAGAACAAATTAATAATCCATTACACGGAAAAAGACTCGACACCATTATTGAATATTTAGTGGAGTATTATGGCTGGGAAGAGTTGGGACAACGCATATCCATCCGTTGCTTCAATGAAAATCCGAGCGTCAAATCATCCCTAACTTTCTTAAGGAAAACACCTTGGGCAAGAGAGAAGGTCGAGCAACTCTATGTAAAAACCTTGTTGAAGAAATAAGAAAATTTCTTATTTCATAGCGAATAATCTGATTATTAAGCATATCTTTGCCGCCATGAAAAAAATTGCCGACTACCGGAAGTTACTTAATGTAGATAAATCTGTGGATCTTAAAACCCTAAAATCTACTTACCGGACAATCATGAAAGAATGTCATCCCGATAAATTTGTCAATGATGAAGAAGGTCGTTTGGCTGCAGAGCAAAAAAGTGTTGAAATGATAGAAGCATACCATTTTCTGGTAAGCATTTGTCCGGAAACATTAGAGCAACAGTTACCAATCTACACGGAGACAATTACCAATTCGGGTATTCAGGATATTGACTGGAAAGGACAAATATTGACAGTCACTTTTCACGATGGTAGTCAATATGAATATTTTGGTGTTCAGCGGAATGACTATATTAAATTTGTCAACGCAGATTCTTTAGGTCGATTTGCCCGCAGACACATCTTCCATTCTTATCCTTACCGTAATGTATTAAAGACTGCGACAGTCGCTTAAACAATGTTCTCCAATCAGCTATACAAAGATAAACGCCCGCTATCAAATTGATATTGGGCGTTTACGTAAAATGTTAAATGTTTAAAAGCTATCTATAGAACAACACTATTAACAAATAGTTTTCAGTTTTATAATTTTAACATCAGACCTGCCATTCCACCGCCATAAAATGTATTTCGTGTACGGTCTCTTCGCCAAGCTTTCCACACCGTACTGCCACCATAAATTGAATTCTCATCTCTTTCTGCATAGTTAAGGCTGGGAGCGACAAATATAGACATGCGCTCACTTAGTTTAAAGGCCGGAATTACCCGCAGCGAGGACTGATGGTTATCCAGCATTTTAAATTTCTCGGTCAGAAGATTACGCGCTGTTATTTCAGTGCGGAGACTGAATTTAGCCCCATTGAGCACTACAGCTCCTAACCCAGCTTCAAAGGCATATTTATCAGGTCGATTACCTTCAGGTGCCACATTGATCGATAATAGGCTATAAAGTACACGACCACCTGAACGAAATTGCAGTCCGAGGTAGCTATCTTCATTAATTGCTACTGAAAGACTTTTCTCGCCATTTTTAATAAAATTGAGCAGACCAATGGGATAATCGCTGCTATCCGCGATATTGACGATACCGGCCAATTGAATTCCTTTTACTTTTTTTGCTTTATTGGCGAGGCCTGCAATTTGATTTCCAACAGTCGATTCGCTATGATTAAGTATACTGGCAAGCTGTGTCGTTCCCGACGCTTCTTTCGTCAAATTTACAACTCCGGCAATCTGAACTCCTCTCACCGTATCTGCTTTGTTGAAAACACCCGCGATTTGCAGACCTTTTACATGCCCGACAACATGGTTTCCCACGCCAGCGATCTGTACCCCACTTGCATTTCCACCTACGCCATTGAAAACGCCTGCCATTTGTAGCCCCGTCATTCCTCCGAAATCACGGTTCCCTACACCAGCGAGCTGCACTCCACGCACATTTCCGCCCACCGCATTGAACACCCCAGCCATCTGCATACCCTGCATATCGTATTGATTGATATTAAATACGCCACCGAGTTCCATACCTTTTACGCCCGCCGTAGATCCACCAATGATATTGATGGAAAATTTATTCACAATTTGCGAGCGTATAAAACCATGCGTACTTAATCCCGGTGTCATCGAAATTTGGTATGGACTATACAAAAACATTCCTCCTAAATTCATACTTTGGATCTTCTGGGCAGGCGAGAGAAACACCCGCCCCCAAAACGATCGATAAAGACCATGATCTTCTTCATAACCCTCAAAATAGCCATAATCACGCGTCTTCTTATCTCCAATTTTCGCTTCTATCGGAAAAATCACCATAACACTGGTATCCCGAAAAGCTTCCTTACTCACATTCACAGCAATGAGATTACTTCTTTTCTTTACATCTAGTTCAAAGTAGCCATTTTGATCCGTCAATGTAGACAGTAAAGCATTTCGATCAAAGATACTCGCATTGGAAATCGGGCGGTTGGTTCGAATATTCTTGATATAACCTGTTATAACCACTTTATTCTTAGTGGGTGTTTGTACTTCAAAATCTACCGACATCCGTTGTGGTGTATATTGAATGATAATATGTCTGCCCAGTTCTTTAAAAGAATATTCCTTTCCCAAAATCCCATCTAGATAATCGTACAAATTTCCTTTAAAAGGCTTGGTATGAATAACACTGTCTGTCTGTAAAATATTTCCATTGAAAGAGAACAATACATCTTCCTTCTCTTTCAAAAGCTGAAAGATTTCACCTACTGTGGTCTCCGCAAAAGCAGGCATCTGAATCTCTACAGCAAGCTTTTGCTGTGCTCGTCCCGAATGGAACGAACACAGCATTAAAATGAAGAGGTAAAGCTCTATCCTTTTTATAAAAAATAGTATCATGTTGTTTTTATATACAATTTTGTTCCGAAAATATATCTATTTGTTGGCTCATCTCGTCAGATGAATCTCCCTATCTTTCACATGGACTTTTAATCCAAATGTGCTAGAAATGACTTTCAAAATTTCAGTTAAACTATTTTGTTCGAATTTTGCTGTCAATAACAATTTCTGATCAGGAGAATGATCTACAATAATCGTATAATCATAAGCTTGATTGAGCACCTCGACAACACGTTTCAATGGGGTATTCTGAAAATCAAACACACGATCCACATAGTATTTATAAAACTGATCTTTGACAGGTTCCTTTCCTACTTTTATCGTATCCCTGTCCCGGATCGTAATCATTTGTTGTGGCCGCAAAAAGACTTCCTTATTTGCATACCCCACTTTGACCAATCCTGTAGCAACAATAACTTCCGTCGCATCGGGTATCCGTCGCACATTAAAACTTGTGCCCAATACCGTGATTTTGGTTTTACCTGTTTCAATGACAAAGGGGTGCTTTTTATCCTTGTGAACCTGGAAAAACACTTCCCCTCTTTCCAGGGTCACGTTTCTATTTTTATTGGTCCAACGACTTGAATAAGCCAGCGATGTATTTTTATTTAGTGTAACAACCGAGCCATCAGGAAGGGAATCTTGGCGCACTTGATCCCTGCTCGAAAGAAACATTTCTTCACGATGCGACTGATCAAATACATAGAATCCTACTGCACAGAGTATCAAGATACTCGCGGCGAGCCACCAGCTCCATTGCTTCACAGGAGTCATTTTTTGGGGTAACGACGCAGCTTCTGACGCTCTTTTATCTCGTACCACTTTGAAGTCAGCCCAAGCCTTATCCACATCCACATCAGGAACATCTAGGGGTTTCGGCAAACTATCCCACATTTTTTTCATTTTTATGTATTCCTCCTTATTGTTGGCATCTTCTTCCAACCAATTTTTTATCATGGTATTCTCTACCTCGTTGGTCTCACCAACGATATATTTTTCTAACAGTTCCTTATTCATAGCCTATAGATAAGAAAGCAAATAATCAATGTTAAATAATCCACAAGTTCAATACGCAAATGTCGCAGCGCCTTACTCATATGTCCCTCAACAGTCTTTATCGACAGATCCAAGGTTACTGCGATATCCTTATACTTCATTTCCTGAAAACGGCTTAACTCAAAAACCGTCCGACTTTTTTCGGGTAATTCCGCCAAGGCAATCTGGAGCCTTTCGTCCAAATCCCGTGTACTTTCATCAACTGCAGGCGCAAAATCCTGTCTATGCTGCTCATGTGATTGATATTTTAGCTTTCGTTGCTCCTTTTTTAACACATTCATACTTTCATTATAAATAGCCCGATATAAATAAGCTTTTAATGAAGTATGTATCTGCTCCTCCCAATCGCGTTCCCAAAGCCGCAAAAACACCTGTTGCACAACCTCTTCCGCCACATCACTATCACCTAGATATCGATAGGCATAACGATGTAACTCCTTGTAATGTGTGCGAAAAAGCTGCTCAAAATTCTTTTCTTTATTTTCCGACATTGATCAATTCTATTGTTTAAATAATCCGCTCTATTAGTAAGACATCCTAATAGATTGTTACCCTTACAAATTTTTCATTTTTTTATCAGCTTCAATGACCTGAATCAGGTGATCGCAAATCCCTAAGTCGAACCTATTCTGAAATCTTTTCATATCAATACGACAACAAGGACAGTCCATTTCCCATCTGAAAAATGGGATTCACCCGAGAAGAAGTATAGAAAAGCTATTTTTATCACTAAAGGTAAGTCATCTATTTTATAAAATATTTTTTTTCTAAGGGTATACAGTTTTTCCGTTGTCATAAAGGAAAGAACAATATACAATTGATAACAAAAATAATTTGACAATGAAAACAACATTCAAAGTAGCCCTGCTGGGATTGACATTATTGGGATTAACAGGTACTACACAGGCACAGGACATCACTTATGGGCTGCAAGTCGGAAGCAATTATCATATGAGTTCCTTTGGCAATAAGTCTGTCAAAGATAATAACGGCAAAGTTGGCGTATCAGTTGCAGGATTTGCACGTATTGGAGATCGTGTATTCTTTCAGCCTGGAATCGGTGCCAGTCTTTTACGCAAAGCATATAACTTCGAAAACGGACAGAAAACGCCTAAATTTTATCAGATCAATCTTCCCCTTCAAGTAGGGTATAAATTTTTGGAAAATGGCGACTTCAACCTCCGGGGACTATTGGGCCCTCAGTTAAACTATGATGTTAAAACAGTCAAGTCGAGTGCAAATACCGATTATAAGAAATTTTCATTTGATGGTCGTGTGGGTATTGGTGTAGACATCAGTCACCTCACCTTAGATGCTTATTATAGCCACGGTTTTACGAGTGTAGACAAAACCTTAGATGCAAAAAATAAAACAATCGGCATTATGGTCGGTTATAAGTTCTAAGCAGCATCTCGTAGTACACAAAGCGCCATTCTAAAAATCGAATGGCGCTTTTTCGTAATTATATTTTATTTTTTGTCAATAATTATTATTTTAGCGCTACCAAAAATTATTCTTAATCATGGTCCTATTCATAGCGGCCGTTCGATCAGAATAAACGGGATGTAGCGTAGCCCGGTATCGCGCCAGCATGGGGTGCTGGAGGTCGTCGGTTCAAATCCGGCCATCCCGACTTTTTACTTTTATGACAACTCATCCATCTCATTCCCCTTACAGTCATCAGAACAACCGTTGATCTTGTTCAAAATATATTTTTCGGATCAATATAGGCCAATAGCCTGCAAGGTCCCCCGCCTTAATCTGACTTACAAGGTCATGATCCGACAGACTCATTCCTTTTAAATCATCCCGCTTCACAGCTTCCTCCCCGTTCGACAGCTTTAACTGCTCTTCTGCACGTTGACGAAGCATCAGCTCATACCTGTTTTTTGATGGTTTACTGTGGACAATTTTTTTCAGAAGATCACTATTCCCTTGCTTATCTTTTTGCTGCACCTGCTGCTCAAGCCAGTCAGCCAATAGTTCATTTTTTTCCTCGGCATAAGGCTCACCAACGCCCAAATTTATCGGCCATAACCTCGATTCCGCAATCTTCAACTTTGCCTTTTTATAGTTCTTCTCCAAGATAAATTGGTAAGCCAACATTAATTTGGTCTGCACATAATACCGATGGCCTTCTGTCGCTCCTTCAAAGGGAAGTATGGTCACATCCCCTAATTCTTCCTCAGCGCGCATAAGCTTTAGCTAACAATAAAGTACGTACATGTGCCAGTGTTAGTATATAATTTTTTGGAAATTTGCGATGATATGCCGCACTTACCCGAAGTGCCTCTTCATAAGACTTACTATTATTTAGGAGCTCCACCAAATGTAGTCCATATCGCCATTCTTGTGGATCTACTCGTGTTGCCTGCTCCATCATTTGTACAGCCAGGTCATTACGGCTTGTATCTTGCAAGCTTGATTTCAATGCATAATAGGCCGCGAAATCTGTTGGCTCCTGCTCCACGCTTGACAGGAGTTCTTCTGCTTTTTGGGCTTGATTTCTGAAACGGTACAATAATGCCGACAGGTAATCGATAGTCCAGCTTTTGCTGTTATCCTTTGCCCATTCAAATACACCATTACTTTCTTCTCGAAAAGGAAAGACAAAATTGGGTTTACTTTGTTCTGCCTGCGTCAACCAGCCCTGACTGATCGACTTGTTCGATCGTGTCAGCCAAGCTAGCCAAAGTAAGGCTTCCGTATTCTTCTGCCCCGAACTGAGCAGATCGGCCGCAGACTCAAACTCGCCAAGGTCCGCATACCATATCGCCAGCTCCATCCGTTTTTCGGACGCAAACTCCTGCCTGGACGAAACGGCCTTCTTTTCTTCAAATTGGAGAAAGGCATTAAACGGATCATATTGGAGAATGGTCCGACGGGAAAGAGTATCTATGATGCCCCCTTTTTTGCGTTGTACCAACAAGCTCATCTGCAAAGCGTCGATGTTGAGCGGATTGGCAATCAAAGCTTTTGCGCTATAATTCTCCGTACGATCATATTGCTTGATCCGATAATAGTATTTGGCCATTTGTACATACGAAGCACTTCGCCAAGCCGGGGTTAATGAAGCGACTTCAAAACCATCTAAGGCATCATTCTCTTTTTTTAGTTTGATCGCAGCTAGACCATAGTAATAATTTGCCTGAGCATCATAAGCATCCATAGCCAATGCCTGCCGGGCATAGGTATAGCATTGCTGATAATTCATTTTAAACCAGGCCAGCTTGGCCATTTCAAGATAGGCCTGCGAACTAGGCGCTTGCTGAGCCAATTCTTGTAATTTGACTTCCGCTAGTGTATATTGCCTAAAGCGAATAAGGTCACGTATCTCCAATAATTTGGTCTGACTGGTATCTGAGCTTACTTCCGCTGAAATGACAGTGGGTCTATTCAATTTTGACCAAGATTCATCCGTTCTGAGATTAAAATAATCCTGTCCCAATTTAAGATAACTCGGTTTTGATACAGCAGCTACCTGCAAAGAGAATTTTGTAGGTTCACCCAATTTAGCCACAATAAAACTTCTATTTAATACGACACCTACGCTATCAAGCACATAGATACTATCGTTCAAAGGTCGCTTCGGATCAATATCCAATAGAATCTGATCGTTTTCCTGTTTCATCCGGATCGCTGCCGATAGTTGAATATCGTTCGGTTTGCCTATTCCTGAAAATGGCATCCAGTATTCCGTCCAGCTGTCACTTTGGTAGGGAGCAAAACCAAGTTGCTTGAACGGAGTCGAGCTACTCGAAGGAACATTTTGATTGAACAGGCGCCCACTTTGGATTTCCACATATTGCCCACTCTCATCGGTCAATAAATTCTCCCAAATCTTCCCATCTCCAGCCTGAGACCAAAGAAATATCTTCTTCCCTAATTTATCTTCACGGAGCGCATAACGGGCCATGCCATAGTTATGATCATTATAGTAAACCCCAAAAGCATTACTGTGTGCACCCAATACATGGTACGATTTAGAACTACCGAAAGCATTTTCCTTATAATTAGATAGGTCTCTGCCCTGGTTATCAATAGGCCAGGCATGTGCATCACCGTCATGCCCTATATAGTGGTTTCCAGGATACAAAAACTTCAGATCTTGTCCTGCTGCGACGCCCAGATTCATCCAGGTATAATAAGGTTGTTCGACTGCATTGGCGTTAGACCAGAAAGAACGTGTTGAAAAATAACCTTTGTCCTTTTCCAGTCTAATTTCTAAAGTCCAGTTACTGCGGCTCAACATATCATAAGCGTGGATAAAGCAACTTACGCTTCCATCCCCGTTCTCCCGTGTAAGATAATCGACCGGTGTAGAGGTGTTGGGCGTATGTCCTATAATCCCATAATTAGCTTCGATACCACCGCTTGTCCACGGACCCCGCATCGCAATATCCCGAAATTTTACAACGCCATTGTTGTAAATATAGTCCCGTTTATTCACTTTATCATAAGCTGACCAAATCTTCCCACCGATCTCGGGCATCACCTGTACCCGAATGTAATCGTTTTCCAAAATCACGGTATTCCAATCCTTTTCAACCGCGGTATTCGTAAAACCGTCGAAACGGAAATAAGGGTACAATTTTTGGGCTGAGGCTATTGGATCCGGATCCGTAAATGGATAGGTTGTATAACGCTTCTTAACTTCTGACACCCTTGCCGGATGCTGCGCAAAAACACCAAGCACGCAATTGCCCATGGCCCAGAGCATAATCCACTTTTTCATTCGTGTTTTAATTAAAAATTTCATAATTTCAAAAGTATCCCTGATACAATATCCATCTGCCAACGAATGCAATCCGCAATACAGACATTGCGTCAGGTCCTTTCAAATCAACGTGAATGAATCTACCATAGGCTATTTGTTTGCATTGACAAAGACCCTATGATAGAATTTTCACTATCGGAGTACATTGCTGCTATTCAATAATTAACAAAATACCCTTATTTTTTTCTACCGCAATTGTATCCCCTGGTTTATACTGTGCTCCATTTTGAAAATTAGGAATGAGTGGTGCAGATAGTTTCGCTTTTCCGGGGTCAATGCCCAATTTTTCCCAATCTATAGCCAATTTTACCGCAACATCACGCTCTGCCCAGCTGGCAATAGCTACCATAGCTTTACCGGCACGGCTATAGACGGTTGTCAGAACCTTATCATTATCGGTTTTAACCGGAATATTTGGCGACCAATACCCGATCATTTTACTTCCTTTGATGCCAAATTGGTCCCAGGCCTTCCATAAGTCAGCGGGCGTCAATTTCTGATAAGGCATCCTATTGGTCATTCCATAAAGCATACCCCGCCACGGATTTCCTCCATCCTGTAACATTTCGCCCATTAAACCAAACGGAATGCCACTCACTTCGGTAAGGAAAAAATCAGGTTTGTTATTCTCGTAGTCAAAGTATTCACCAAACCACAGCCTATTGATATACGGAAAATGCTCCAGATACAAATTTGCACTATTATTGAACCCATCGCTTTTATTATATTGATTTGCCGAATGCAAATCGATCAGCCCTGGTTTTCCATTTTTTGTCAGCACACGCTTTATTCTTTTCATGGTGACTCGATCGAAGGCAACATCATCCAGATAAATCCCGTCAATACCAATATGGTCTACCAACCAATTCATGCCTTCGACGTAATAGTTGTGCCACCTATTCATTCCACTATTGATAATCGCCGCGTCTTTAAATTGGGGAACATACCATGCTGCGATATAATTTTTACCCACATGCTCTTGTAACCAGGAATATCCGCCTCCTTTTCCAGGTGAAAACACTTCAGTGCCCAGACTACGCAATGGATAGAGCTCATAAACCCGATTTGATACCTCACGCACTGTATTATAGATCTTCACTTTTAACCCCTTATCATGCGCCTGGTCGATATATTGCTTCATTTCTTTTGTCGCAATAAATGGATAATTGATGTAAGGATTTATTTCATTTCCATGGTGAATATTGATCACATTGGAACCACTCGCAACAACAGAATCAACGGGCTTGTAGGCATGATAATACCGTTCATTCCACTGTGCTTCCGTATTGATCGGATGAAAAGGCGTAATCAATAAATTAAAATTGTAATAGAGCACATCGCCTTTTTTCAGTTCACGGGCTCCACTATAACTATTGACCAAAACGGATTTTCCTTTCAGACCGATATCGATCCCCCCTTTATTTTCATTACCCCAGGACTGCGGCAGCACAAGAGGCTTTTGAAGATAAAAATTCGTATTGAGCGGCCGCGAATAATGCTCATCGCGCAGTGAAAACTGTAGCCCTGCATCCACAGCACCTATCCAACCTCCATCTTGATTTTTATGTGCTACATCCCATTTCCAGGAAAGCTGATCAGGTCTCTTTCCTCCTTTTTGCCCTAGTCCCATAAAATAATCCGTCCTATCGGGCATCATGGGAATATGCATCGTGGCATCTTTTAAAGACAGATCCTTCAGCGCCGTCAGCTTGACCACATAATGCATGTAACCATCAAATTCCAATGTACCCTCGACTTCCATCGTTAGATCGGAAGATTCGTTTTTGGCCGTCCAGCGATATTCACCTTCGCTTTTCGTCTGAAATTGGATCCCACTTGCTTTAAGTTGAATTTCCTTGCCATCTGAAGCGTTATAGAAATGAAAATGGAGTGGTTCAAATAAGAGCTTATTCGCCTTGGACGATATTTCGGTCAATTCGGGCGTAAAGAACGTGCTGATCTGTTTTGGAAAACCACTCGCATGAAGTTTCACTTCGCGCCCTAAAATGTGTAAGGTGGAATCCGCTTTTAATTCAATCGCTGTATAAGGTGCAACTACCGTATTTTTTTGCGCTAATGTTGAGTTGAGCCAGGGTAGCCGCGTCATTTTCCAAGGTTGATCAACACTGGATACCTCTCCTGAAGCATTTGAAACCTGTATTTCCACATTAACCTGTTTCGCTGCTGCATTTTTAGGTTTCACCGTGACTACACCATGGTAAGTTCCTGCTGCTATGTTCTCCGGTATCTGAATACCACACCACAATGCCTGAACCTTATCCTTCGGTACGTCAACCTGTAATGTCATTGACTTTCCAGTATAGTCAGTACCTTGGGTATTGATACAATTCAGGTTATTCGCCGAAATCATCGCCCCATCATTTGTTTTAAAATCCGAGAAAGAAATTTGGATGTCATGGAGTTCCTGTTTTGGAGACCATAAGCCAAGTTGAAAGGCATAAAATTCACCTTTCTGGCCCTTTCCTTCCAACTTACTCGTGGATTTACCTTTCATAAGCCAGCGTTGTGGAAGGTTGCTTTCCATTTTAATCGGAAATTCTCTTAATTCTGGAAAAAGATAATAATCCGTATTTCCATTTCTGCGCACAAAGCTATTGACTTCTGCCACTGTACCGATCATTTCCATCGGATCATTGCTATTGTATTTATCGACGGCATCAAAACGTGCAACAGTAACTCCTTTGGAGTTTCCAGCCTCCTGCTGCACAACTTTCGCTGGAGCCGAAACGGCATTTTTAAGATAAATTGCATCCGGATAATTGCGGCTGCGCCCCCCCATCTGATAGGGTAAATAATAGACATAGTAAACGCCCTTTCCTGAAACTGGCTTAAACCGTAATCCACCAGATTCCGTGTTCATCCAAAGATAAGAACTGGGGGCAATCTGCTTATTACTGGCACTGTCGACGATAATAATTTGCTGGTTCGCTTCAACCCAGCGATTTCGCCAGGGAATAGTCACTTGCACCTCTTTCTGATCGGTGTTTACCTGAAGCACTGCACGATGGTTACCCAGCTGGTCTGCATCCCACTTTTGTGTTTCCGGAGGATAGGTCAATTGCGCTCGGGCCGAATTTGCACATAAGGATACGGCAAGGATAATTGCCAGCTTATAAGAGGCTGTTCTTTTTTTCATGTGAATAGTATTTATTCAATATATTTTGTCTTTTACCAGGTTTTCCGATAAGCCTGATACGATTTATAAGCGGTACCGCTTCCCCAAAATGGGTCCGTAGTGCAGCTACTTTTATTGGTCAATAAGAGGTTTAAAATTAAGTTTTATTCCTAACATCTTCACCTAGTTTTGTCTGTATTTGCGCCAGGTTTCCTCGGGTACATAAATAGCGCGATAAGGAATAAAATAAGCGTTTAATTCCCAAAGCACCTTCCCTGTCTTCCGTCACCAGTACACTGCCTGTTTTCGAGCTTGTCTGCAGCAAATTACCATTATCCAATTCATAGGCACTCCCCATTCTTGCTGTAAACTGCTTTTTCGGAATTGGAGCCGCATACGCAAGCGTTGCCGTTTTATTCTTTTGATCAAGATTAAAAGCAATTGCTCGTGATTGTTTATTGGCTGTCGTACTATCGCGCGGAGAAAAATCGCCGTTGTCAAAAAGTAACAGCTCACCTGTTTTTGTAATATGCGGCGCATGCTGGAAATAAAACAGTTCCTCATCTTTTAATTTGTAATCGCCACCTTTACCCAATTTCCAAAGAATATCACCGGTTTTGGCATCAATCTTCCAAACCTGATTTTCAATGGGCGAAGAAGTTAGATAATTATTGTCACGATCGAAGGAAATGGTATTCAAATGGAATCGGTCATGCTTAAGGCTATCCAATTTTTTATCTTTTTGAATATCCCATTTTTCCCAAGGTGACCATTTCTTTAAGATATTGCCTTGTGTATCCATCGTCAGGATAGCATCCCCCCAAAGCGTATCTTTTGGATGGTTGGGACGGTCGTCAATTCTGAAATCCCGCACAATGCCTACAATATTATTGTTGCCATCCATCTGCACATCATGGTGCATGATAATCCCTTTTTTATCGAGATCTATACGAGCAATTTCCTTTCCTGTTAGATCAATTTCAACAAGTACTGTTCCACCGACAAATCCGATACGGCCGCTTCTCAAATAATAACTTGCATTGGTTGATTTCTTGCTGGGCTGATTGGGCTTGTTGAATTCATCTTTACTCGCCGGAGCCAATAAGGCTAGGATCGTACCCCTTGGAGTCAGTGAAGCAAGGCGTACCCCTAACTTTTCGTCCTGCCAATACCATCGGATGGTTCCTTTACCATCAACCATGGCCATATACCCCGGGAATCCACGATAGCATAATAACACCATGCCGTTACCTAGGGCTTTTTCATCGTGTGGATGATCCGCCTTGATCCAGTCGTGTACCATCCATGGTGATTGTGGTCTTGTTTTAAAGGATTGTTCACTTGATTTTATGGGAATAATCCGATCTATAATAACCCGAAACTTATAACTTGTATTAGGTTCAAGCGTCATTAACTGTATGTTATGCTGAGCAGCCGCACTTGAAACTGTCGTCTTATAAGACTGGCGTTCTCCCTCCTTCCAATACTCTACATACAGGGCTTCTGCTTTATTTAGTTTCACCTGAATAGCAGCATTGAGCGGCAGATTATTAGGCGAACTCACTTCAATATCCTCAATATCAACTTGATGCGCATAAAAATAGTAAGCGGCAAACGCCACTATTGCCACCACAATCAGTGCAATAATTACTTTAATTGGTTTCATCTGTAAATAATTTCAATGCCATTGGTCTTTAAAATGAAGCGCACTACAAGAAATAATGCGCTTGATAGGATTTGCTTTATCACGTTTATTTAGGCAATCGTGCTGGATTGGCCGTTGTCATTTCTTGATGCAAGCGAGCTTCTTCCAATGGATAAGGGAAATAGCGCATTGCTTCGGTCACATTTTCTTTCAGTCCCCGGCCCTTCAAATAAGCATTACTTACTTTTTCATAACGTCCCAAGCGGATCAGGTCCTGACGCCTTTTGTATTCAAATACAAGTTCAAAACCACGTTCATCAACAAGCGCATCGATCATACTTTCCTTACTTGCGGGACTTGGAAAATCTGGATGCTTACCATATTCTGGTGCTCCAGCTCTTTTCCGGACTTCATTGATGAAAGGTAATGCTGCTGCAGGCCCGTTCAATGCATTTTCAATTTCAGCCTTGCACAAGATAACATCCGCCAATCGAAAGACCTGAATCGTCCGGCCATCCAGATAGGAATTATTGACCATATCATACGAATACTTTTTCGTCGCTACATTTTGCAGGAATTTTACCGTATCACTTGGCGGAGTAGTCTGTCCTTTGGCTGGTAACATATAAAAGAACCCATATTTTGTGTTTTTATCCCGTACCGCCTTTCCGGTGTAATTATAATAGAAAAACTTCTTACGCGGATCCAGATCACTATATTTTCGCCAGAAATCAAGGGAAACACCATAATACTGCCATCTATCCGGTACTTCCGGATTGTCCGTCGGTCCAAAGTGATTGGTGATCTCGCCCCCGTTTAATGTTGGTTCATGCAAGATGCCAAAGATTAGTCCCATATCCATTTTATTATTGTCGGACCATTCTTTCTTAAAATCCGGATTCAACGTATACACACCTTTATCACGTAGGGCGAGAACCTGATCAATGTAAGTTTTTGCCTTTTCATAATTGTGCGAACGCATATACATCTTTCCCATTAGGGTCAGCGCGGCACCTTTCGTGGCCCGGCCAATACCCAGTTCGTCCGACCATTTCTCCGGTAAATTATCGATTGCATACTGACAATCTTCAGCAATTTGGGCATCGATCTTGTCGACAGCAGCCAAGGGCTCGTGGTAGCTTTCCGTTGGATTCTTGACCGTTGTTATCAATGGCACCGGTCCCCAGGCATCGGTAAGATCCATATACGATAGTGACCGTAAGAACCTGGCCTGTGCGATAATTTTCTTCTTGCGATCGTCGGGAATAGTGACACGCTCGATACGGTCAATCAGCATATTGGCATTGCTGATGACCTGATACATATTCTGATAATTGAATTTAAAATATCGATTATTATCATCGTATGTAAAGTTGCTCATTCGTGTAGGATCCCCTGCGGCGGTAGAAAAGCCCATATCCGTGGCATAGTCCGTTATCATTACCAGATATCCCGCGTAATACAGATATGCATCTCCGGGATAAGGCGATAAACTTGTATAGACTCCCGTTAAAGCGGCGTTGATGTCGCTTTCTGTTGAATAAGCATTTTTGGTTGTCAGATCGCTGTATAATTTTGGATCCAGCTTGGTACAGCTATTTAAGCTTAAGCTCAACACGGCCGATAAACCCGCTATCCCTAAAATATATTTAATGTTATTTTTAAACGTCTTCATGTCATTTCTGATTTAGTATTAGCGATTAGAATGTTGCACTTACACCAAAGGTAAAGGAGCGCATCGAAGGATATGAATTAAAATCGAGACCTACCCCCGCATTAGCGCTCTGATTATTTCCGGCTCTATTTTTTACCAGCGCATCATTTTCATATCCCTTGGTATCCACCTCAGGATCCCATCCAGAATAATTGCTGATGGTAAATAAGTTTTCCGCCATACCGTATACTCTTATCGACTGAACAGCTTTGGTTTTCAACGGGATGGTATATCCCAGCGTCAAATTACGCAAACGCAAAAAGGAAGCATTCTCAATGAAATGGTCATTGATATAACCACCATAGTTCATGTAATAAAATCCATTTCTCGGAATTTCCGTATTGGTATTGGTCGGTGTCCATCGATTTAAAGCTTCTGTGGTACGTTTCCACTCCAGATTCATACGTGTCATATTGAGTAGATCGTTTCCAACATTGCCATAGATGAATGCAGTCAAATCAAAGTTTTTATAGGCAAATGTATTGGTCATACCAAAGTTAAACTTCGGATAACCACGGCCGATTATCGTACGATCTGCCGAATTTATCGTTCCGTCGCCATTTACATCGGCAAATTTAGGATCGCCGGGTTTAGAATTTGGCTGTGGCGCATAGTTTTCTCCTTGTTGGATAACACCCAGGTATCTATAACCGAATAACGAGCCCAGCGACTCCCCAACCCGAATGACCGAATAAGCTTCTTCAGAAACATTCCCCATTGGTTTAGACGAAGTCAACAATTGCTCGGGCTCTCCACCGAGACTTGAGACCTTATTTCGGTTCATCGTTAAATTCAATTTTGTTTCCCAGGTAAACGCTCCGGTCATATTCTTACTTGTTACAGAAAACTCCAGTCCCTTATTATTCATCGTACCTAGGTTTCGCTGTCCGGAGGTATATCCCGTGTAATAAGGCAGTATACTCTTGATCAGAAGATCATTTGTTTTCTTATAATAGGCATCCAAAGTAAAGGCTAACCGGTTTTTAAAAAATGAAAAATCAAGACCGACGTTATATTGCGTTGTGGATTCCCATTTAAGTTTATCGTTCTCGGGATAAGTTGGGTTTTGTTTAACCCCACCCGAATTGGTCACGCCATCAAACGTATAATGTCCATTGTCCATCAATCCATAAGAGGCATAATCCGCTACACGATCATTACCGGTCTGGCCATAACCCAACCTAAATTTTAGGTCCGAAAATAGCTGCTGCTCTTTCATGAAATCTTCATTGTTGACTTTCCATGCAAAAGCTGCTGAAGGAAAAGTTCCCCAACGATGGTTCGGACTAAAACGCGATGATCCATCACGACGTAAAGTCGCCGTCAACAGATATTTATCAGCGTAGGAATAATTTACCCGTCCGAAAAACGAAATAACCAGATTCTCAGCTTTAGCAGAGTTTACTCCTGTAATGCTTGAGGCCATGCCCAGGTTATTATATTCCAGCAGATCTGTTGAAAAACCTTTCACATTGATTCCCTTATTATTGCGCACATATTTCTCATACGAATAGCCCCCCATCACACTCAAATTGTGTTTCTCATTAAAGACTTTCGCGTAAGTAGCATAAAAATCAATCAGGTTATGTGTTTCATTGTAATCGGCCTGACTTGCGACACCATCATCTATCCCACCCTGATAAGAATCTCTGGTCAGATAACTGCCCAATTGATCATGTGTAATTTCAGTTCCAGCATCTATGCGCAACGTCAGTTCCTTGATCGGATTGACCTCAAGAAAAATATTTCCATTCAACTTGTCCCTTTGCACATCATTGATCCGCGACATCAGGTTGGCCAAAGGGTTATCCCCCTGCCCTCCCGGAGGTCTTCCAAAACTACCATCTGCATTATAAACAGGTACTGTTGGGTCATAGGTCAATATGCTGTATAATACATTTGAATTGAGGATATTTCCATCATACACCTGCATATTCGATTTTTCCCGTTGCGCGGATAGACTCGCTCCAGTGCGGATATAATCATTTACCTTTTGATCCACGTTGATCCGTCCCGAAATTCGATTAAAGTCTGTTGTTTTTAAAACACCTTTTTGATCAAAATAGCCTATGCTCGTCAACACTTTTGTTTTCTCACCACCACCAGAAAATTGTAAATTATGGTTCTGCAAAATACCGTTCCGCATGGTTTCCTTCACCCAATCCGTATTGACATCAGATTCAAGCTGTGACTTGGTGTAAACGGCATACTCCTGATTTTCTTGACCTTGAATTTCTTTATAAAGCGCATTAGCGAGATTCATATACTGTTTACCATCGAGGAAGGTAAATGGTACAATCGGCTTCTGTGTTCCCACATAGCCACTATAGGTAATATTGTTCTTATCCGTAAGCCCACGTTTTGTGGTGATGATGATGACACCATTCGCACCTCTGGAGCCGTAGATCGCAGTTGCCGAAGCATCCTTTAAGATATCCATGGAAGCAATATCATCGGGATTGATGTTAATGCCATTATTTGTTGGAAATCCATCGATCACGTAGAGTGGATCATTACTTCCACTAATGGAATTGGTTCCGCGAATCCGAATCGATGTACTTCCACCCGGCGCCTTTGAATTCTGGGTTACAACGACACCGGAAGCTTTACCTTGTAGGGCCTGACCAACATTGCTCACAGCCCCTCCTTTCGTTAGTTCGTTGCTGGAAAGCGATGCAATGGCGCCTGTCAAATCGCTTTTCTTTTGTTTGCCGTATCCGATCACGACAACATCTTCCAGCTGATTTACCTGGTCCTCCAAAATAATGGAAAGAGTGGTGGCTCCATCAGCTGAAACCTGCACATTTCGTTCTACATAGCTTTGATACCCGATGTATGAAAAAGTCAGTTCATAACCTTTGCCATTCGGTACATCAGCAAAACGAAAGCTACCATCACTCGCACTGGAAGCTGCTGTCGAAAAACTGCTGCCGGGATTTTTCAAAATTATACTTACCCCTGCCAGCCGTTGCCCCGACGAGTTTTTGATTACGCCATTTATTGTTCCCGCTAGACATTGAAAAGATAACAGTGTCAAGGCAATAAAAACAAAAAATGGTTTCTTGGTTAAGTTGAAATTTACCATGATTCTATTTTTTAGTTTTGAGTATATATGTATTATGTTGTTTTTCAAGAATAAACGGATTCACCTCAACAATCAACTGCAAAATAGACGCCGCAAGATCCGTTTTGTCCTTCAGGTCCATGGTCGGATTCTTGCTAAACCGCCCCTTTATCCGATAGTTTTTAACGATTAATGAATCATAGGATATAGGAACATCAAGCTCATGATTGATATATTGAATAATATCGGATACAGCGGTTTCTTCCAATTGGAGCCAATTGGCGCTCTGGTGAATTGTTGCCGGATTGCGGTACGGCTTTTCCGTGGAAGAAAGCATAAGCTGGGCCGGTAGATTTTCCCCCGCGCTCATTTTTGGTGTACCTTTGAAATTTGAAACAAACATCGTGTTCACCCCGCCAAAATAAATCTGTTGGCCAGGCTTAAGAATCTTTGTCTCGGCTACGGACGGATCTATAGATTCAACGCGAACTTTCCCCTCAAATAATCGGATCAGAACATGTTCAACTGCCGCATTATAATCCACGATGAATTCTGTTCCCAGCGCAGTGGTCATCAACGTACCGCTTTCGACGATGAAAGGTTTTGAAGGATCTTTCGCTACTTTAAAACTGACCCTTCCACTGAATAATTTAACCCGTCTAAAATCAAGATCCGGTTTTATGCCCAGCTGAATCAGTGCCCCGGGTTCCAAGGTTAAAATCGAATGGTCCGCTGCAACAATTTCTTTAGGCTGAGCAGAAGGGTTGTAGTAAATTTCATGAATGAAACTCGCTGTTTGTAAAGGTTCATCAGTTGATGTGCTCAAAAGATTGGTTAAGATGAACAGGAAACCAAACAGGATGAATACAGTAATGATTCTCAACAGGCTATCACCACCACGTTTTGACTTATTTTCCTGATTGATATAGGAAACCCAGTCATCTTCTGAAATGAGATCATCCAATAAGGTCGGATCATCATTCAGCCATTTGAAGACAAGTTTCGCTTCCTCAGCAGAACATTCATTCGCCAGGAATTTATTTAATAAGGATTTGCGATTCATAACAGTTTCTATCCTTTTAGCGGGATAGGTATATAACTGTTATACGAATAGTGATGGGCTTGTCCCCTAAGACAACTTAAAAAACTTTTTAATAAATTTCAGACCAATGCTAACGTGGTTTTCTACCGTCTTCGGGGAGATAGACAATTTGACGGCAATTTCTTTATAACTCAATTCCTCAATTTTATGGAGATAAAAGACCTGTTGCCGCATAAAAGGCATTTGTGTAATCAGCTCTTTTACGTATTCTAACTCTCCTTTATAGGCAATTTGTCGTTCAAGATCTTCATATTGGGTCAGTACAAAAGGTTTCTCAAACTCTACATAATTTCTATTCAAAGCACGCCGCCGCAACTCATCAATTAATTTTGTTCGTGCAATCTGAAAGAGCTGGGTACTGAATTGGATTTGCTGATTCGCATGATTCTTGCGTTCCCAAACAATTAGAAAAGTCTGCTGGACGACATCTTCGGCCAGATTCGAACATTGGGTCTTCTGATACAGAAAATAGTACAATTTCCTATACCAATAACGATAAGCTAAAAAAAACTCCTTTTCGTTAGTCGGTGCCCGCTGTAGGATTTTATCCATCATAATCTACATTTAGATAGTCTTGTTTCAATGCTGTTATCCTCTTTCCAAAGAATATCGAAATTGGTATCTGACAGAATTTCAATTTGATCCATCAAAATGACCCATGCTTTTTGGCTAGTTATCCACCTCTAAAGTGATTATTTTTTATCAAAAAAACAAGATAATATTTTCGATAAGGCCATCGCCTCAATCTCCATTTTAAGCGCTTTCTTTCATAAAAGCTACTTTGCCGATAGGCAACTTATGGGTCCTGTTTTCTTCTCTTGTATTTTTTAGGCGCAGCAAGTTCGTTTCAACTCGTGACCAAATTATCCCTTTTAACAGTGCTCGTTCAGTGATTGTTCAGTGATTGCTCAGTGTAAACTGAATAAACAATGACTGATTACTGTCTAAAAATTGATTAAAAATTGTGAAGAGGTATAAGTTGGTATTAAGATAGATTAGTTTTAATCACTATATAGAAAAAAGAAGGTATTTAGATGATAAGAAAAATCACTTGTCATCTAAATACCTTCGCACTAAAACAAACACCGTGAAACTGCTTGTTTTATGGATATCAATAAAATCTAGTATCCTGGATTTTGTTTTAAATTTGGATTGACAGCAAGCTGTTGACTCGGAATTGGATAAACCAATGTTTTCGGGCTGGAATCCGCAGCTTTTTCCTGCCAGGCTAATAAAAACTTACCAAAACGGATCAAATCCTGTCTTCTCCAACCTTCCCAATACAACTCACGCGCACGCTCGTCTAATATATTATCAAGCGTCAACGCTGTCAAGTTATTCACACCACGGTTTGTCCGAATAGTGTTAACTAATCCAAGTGCCTCTGTTGCAGTTCCGGTTCCGCCTCTTAATATAGCCTCTGCTTGCATCAACAATACATCGGCATAACGGAAGACTACCCAGTCGTTATTTCGTTGACCAGTGACAGCATAATCAAAGGCATACTTCATTGGACGGATACCCGCTGTTTCCAATGTAGCTCCAGAGGTCCGGATGGTCACTTCACGCGTGAAGACCAAAGGTGCATTCGCTGGATTTCGCGCCATCAATGGTTTGTTTGTACTCCAATTGTATTGCTGTCCTGCAAAAAAACCTACATTTTGACGTTTGAATTCTTTTGTTCTGTTAGAAGTCGTATCAGCCGGATAATTATAGTAAATTCCTCTTCTTTCATCGGCATCCGAAAATTTATCGTAATAATCTGATAAAGTACACCAACCGTTCCAGCCCCCAGGTCTCATATTATAGTGCGCAATAGTATTCCAGGTGCGATCCACATTTCCACCTCTATCGCCATTTTTATTATATAAAGTGAAAATATTTTCGGTAGACTTTTCGTCGTTATCGGGCGCAAAATTATCAAAGTACTTGCCCTTTGCAGAAACAGTATAGGATCCCGAAGCCGTAATTTCCTTGGCTAAGGTCACCACCTTATTCATATCTTCGGCAGCAAAAGAAGGAGCTTGTCTGTTTAAAAATGTTCCTTTATTCAAATAAATCTTCATCAGCAATGCTTTTGCCGCATTTTTATTGGCTACATAGGCTGCTTTCGGACCGTTTGCAGGCAAACTCGCTATAATTTCGTTGAGATCCTTCACGATATAATCAATAGCCGCCTGTGGCTGTAACACCTCTGGTGCGATTCTAAAATCTTCAAAAGAGGCTCCTTCCCGGACGGGTACTACGCCATAGAGATCCAACATATCAAACATGACCAACGCACGAATAAACTTCGCCTCAGCACCTTGCTGTGCACTCGGATTATACCGCAACACATTACCCGCATTATAGATGGCTGTACCAAGACTTACAAATGTATTGTTCATATAACCATTATCAGCATTCCAGGTATGTAAATGGATCGCACGATGCATCCCATTATCATCCCAGTCACCTCCCCGTGTAGGAGCCATAGCAGCATCTGTGGATATTTCCTGCATCACCCAGCGCTGTTCCTGCTGATAAGGGGTATTCAATGAATTATAAGCTGTGATCAACAAGCTTCCAGGATCCACATTGGATGTCCCCTCTTCCAATTCTCCTTTAAATTCCTCCTTTAGTTTAGTACAAGAAAATGTACTTGTTACAATGGAGCCAATTATTCCGATATATAATAAAGTTCTTAATTTCATCTTTTTCATCCGTCTAAATTTGATTATTTATTCATCCATTTTGACTGTAAGGCATTTATACTGCCTTTAGTGTTTCATTCGTAATGAGGCGATCAGATTTATTCATTCACTAATATGAATATGTTTAAATCAATCTTGATACTCTCCTCTTTTTATTATCTAATGATCTACAGTATACGCTTAAAGTGAGAAGTTAACCCCCAATAGGATATTTCTTGCCGGTGGATATGGTAAATATTCGATACCCAACGAAGGAATACCATTTGTTGCACCATCTGTATTCACCTCAGGATCAAACCCTGTATACTTCGTGATGATGAAAAGATTCTGTCCAGTAAGGGATACATTTAAATTCTTCAGTGTTCTGCCTACATTTCCAACACGATAGCTTAAAGTAAGATTAGCCATTTTTAGATAATCACCTTTTTCAAGGAATCGCGTCGAAGGCGCAGCCGAATTGGAAGTAGACTCTTTTACAGCTGTATTAAAGAATGCTGAACCGATATTCCGTGATGACAAATTGCTCAATCCCAAAGTCGTCGCTGCCGTATTATTGAATAGATAATGTCCAAAAGCGCCATTCATATTGGCAGCCAAAGAAAACTGTTTATAATTTACATTGGTGGAGATACCCAATAATGTGGTTGGATTTGGACTGTTCATATAAAACTTATTAATTGCAGGATCGTTGGCCGTACTGATACTACCATCCTGTCCACGGTACATGCTCATTCCGGTTTGCGGGTCGATACCTTGGTAATCGGCCAAATACCATACATTCAATGGCTGGCCATTGACCATTCGTTGTCCCAATACACCAGAAAAACCTTGGCCGCGGAGTGCTCCTGTCTCATAATAACCAACAAGGCCACTTACACTATTCTTAAGAAATGTTGCATTACCTGTCAAATCCCAAGTCCAATTGTCATTTTTAATAATTGTACCTGTCAACGCGACCTCTACCCCTTTATTGACAATCTCACCGTCCAAATTTACCCAAATACGTCCCGCAGGAGCTGGCTGTGCAAGCGTTTGCTCAAATAGCGCATCTGTGGTCTTTTTATTAAAATAATCAATGGATCCATATAGACGGTTGCCCCAGATTCCGAAATCTATACCCGCATTGATCGTCGTCGAAGTTTCCCATTTCAAGTCAGGATTTCCATAGTTAGCCTGGCTTACACTCTGATTACCGAAGACCAATCTATTCAATGAGGCACCAGAAGGGAATTCTTGGTTACCTGTTTTTCCCCAACCCAATCGCACTTTCAATTGGTCAAAGATACCGGAAGACTTTAAAAACTCTTCCTGATTAACATTCCAGGCTACGGCCAACGAAGGGAACATGGCGTATTTGTTGTTTGAACCAAATTTCGTTGAACCATCCCTTCGCACTGTTGCAGTGAATAAATAACGGTCTAAGTAATTGAAGCCGCCCCGTAAAAAAAGCGATTGCAATTGGTTTGTTGGACTTCTATACGACGATATTTCACGCGTGGAAACAGGCGTATATTGTAGATAGTCAAAATAATCTAACCCCAGGTAGCGAAATCCACCGCCAAAGGAAATGTTATTATTATAATTATAATCCAAATACTCGTAGCCTGCTACTGCATTGACACTCCAATCTGAATTGATTTGTTTATTGTAAGAGAGCATATGCGTCATTTGCAAGTTGGTTTCCCCGTTATTGGAGATAAAAGCCTGCTCATTGTTCACAGCAGAAGGATCAATAAGCCCGGCGCGGTACATACCCTCGCGGTTTCCTGTTTGTCGCATCGCACTATAAATAAAGCGATACTCTAAATCATCTGTAATTTTATAATATGGCGCCAAATTGACCACCATTGTATTGGTTGTCGCCAAGTCCTTAAAGGCTTCAATGCTTGTCAATGGATTTCGTGTGGTTGAACTCACAAAGGTCAAATTACCTTGCTCATCGCGTAATGGTCGCGTTGGATTCCATTGCAGTGCTTGGGAAATCACATTTCCTTCAGAACCTACCATCGCATTGATCGGCGCGTATTTATTATCCATTTGCGTCAAAAAGACTGCAAAATCCAATCCCAATCGTTTGTTTTCCAAAAAACGGAAATTCCCGTTAAAATTGGCTGTATATTTCTTCAGTTGTGAGCCACGAATAATACCATTTTGGTTTAAATACCCACCCGAAAGACGGTATTTACCATGTTCGGTTCCACCCGCCACGTCAGCATAGTAATTTTGCGTGATGGCTTTTCTTGTGATTGCTTTAAAAGCATCCTCATTACCACCAAAATCAGCATTTGCCACTTCAGATGGTGTATAATATTTCAACGCCTCTCTGAATCGCGCTGCATCCAATACATCAGGATATTCCCGCATGGTAGAAACACCTGCAGAGGCTCCCACAGAAACCTCGGGCTGTCCTACTTTACCTCTTTTCGTGGAAATAATGACTACACCATTTGCCCCACGTGATCCATAAATTGCCGTAGCCGAAGCATCTTTAAGGATGTCCATACTAGCAATGTCACCCGGATTTAAGTAAGTTAAAGGATTTCCTCTGTCGGAAGAAAAACCTCCTCTTCCTTCGGGCAGAGGCGAATTACCCGACATAGGCACGCCATCCAGCACAAATAACGGGTTGTTACTGGCGCGGATCGATGAATTCCCACGAATACGTACGGTCGTTGCCCCTCCAGGTTGCCCCGTATTGTTAATCACCATCACCCCTGGTGTCTTTCCTTGTATGAGTTGGTCGGGACTGGTCATGATCCCCTTATTAAAGTTTTTCGCTCCAATAGTGACCATAGACCCCGTTAGATCTTTTTTACGGGCCGTACCATAACCGATCACAACGACTTCATCTAAGCCCTGACCGGCACTAGGTTCAAGCGCTACCGTGATATCGCTCCCCACAATAGGTACTTCTTTTAAAGTATATCCGATAAAGGATACTTCCAGCGTTTTAGCTTCACTGGGAATAGTCAATGTAAAGGAACCTTCCGTGTCTGTTGTGGTAGCCGCGGTACCCCCTTTTACTTTGATTGTAGCTCCTGCCAATGGACTTTGAGTCTCATCTACAACCTTCCCCTTCAAGACTTTCGTCTGGGCAACTACAATAAAAGATACAAGCAGAAATGTGAGCGTCATTACGCATTGTGCAAGTAGTTTATTTTTCATACGCTTTTTGATTGGTGGTTTAATTGATTTTTTATCGTGTGCAATAGATACACAGCTGATAATAAGTGATTTTTAATGGTTTATTTTTAGTCCTAAAACTCATTTGAAATGAGTATGGTCTTTCCCAATTATTGCAAATACGTAACGATCAGTATGAAAATCGTTAACGCCCAAATGGAATACCAAATCATCGTGAAGATATTGCCGCACCTGTAAAAACAAAAACCTAACAAACTGAAAAACAAAGACACAGGATATACCTGTCATAATTCTAGGGCGAAACATACGTTTATATTTGGTTATTATTGTTTTATAAAAATGCGCAAATCCTTGTATCTCGTCCAATCAGAGCGTCTCAATTTTATATCAAAGCGTATCAGTAAAACTCTTTTTTATCTTTTAATTGACTATTTTTAGTTCAACGTAATCAGTTTTGAAAAGAATAACCACCATACTCCTTTTGTATATCTTGCTGGCAGTTATCAACCTGCAGGCACAATCGATCTATTTTAAAAACTATCAGACCCACGATGGCCTTTCCAATAGTACGGTCAAATGTATTACACAAGATATTCAGGGTTTTCTGTGGCTAGGAACGAGGAATGGCCTTAATCGTTTTGACGGTAATCAATTTAAAATATTTCGACACAATGCTTCAGATTCGACAAGTATCGGAAGTTCATCTATTTTAAGCCTCCTCACAGATAGCAAAGGTGTCCTATGGGTGGGTACCACACGGGGTGCCTATCGTTACGATCCCATAAAAGAAGATTTCAAACCATTCAAGCTCATACCCATCGGTGAAGTAAATGCCATACACGAATACGCAGGCTTTATATGGTTGCTTTCCAATGGAAAACTGTACCGTTACAATTCTTATACAGGAGAAATATTCCCATTTGATCTCAACAAAAATACCCTAGTAGCGATCACCAGCAGTAAGAAAGGTGGGTTGTGGGTAACAGACAATAACAGTACAATACTACGGTATCAGGTTAATACGGGTAAATTTTTCCCTGTTGATCTTAAAAAGATCGATCGACAAACACTAGCGAATACCAAAACCGTATATGCGATCAACGATTCATTGCTAATGGTCGGAACAATCAATTCGGCTTATTTGTTTGATTTCAAAAATGGCACATTAAAAAATCTATTTGCAAGTCATTACCCCAACAAAGTCATTCAGGCAAACTGTATTATTCAACAAACAGAGTCGACATACTGGATTGGAACTGAAACCGGAATATACACCTATGATATTCACACAGGCCAGAGCCAACACATCAAAAAAGACCTGCTCAATCCATTTGCCATTTCTGACAATGCTGTCCTGAATTTCTATCGGGACCGTGAAGACAATATCTGGTTTGGAACATTTTTCGGTGGCTTTAACCAATACAGCAACCAATTCGACAATTTCAAGAAGTATTTGTCCGGATTTGGAAAATCAGCCCTATCAGGTAATATTGTACACGATATCAAAAAAGATCGCTATGGAAATTTCTGGATCGGAACAGAAGATGGCGGATTGAACAAAATAGATGCCCAAACACAACAAATCCAGCATTTCCTTGCCAACGGAAAAAAAGGCAGTATTGCGCATAACAATGTCCATGGCTTGGCAACAATCGGCGACGATCTTTGGGTAGGATCCACCACACATGGACTTGACATTCTCGACGTAAAGACTGGAAAATTAAAAAAGCACTATGACCGCATCGGCCAAGGTCCCTTACAAAGTAGCTTCGCCGTATGCATTTATAAGTCCAAAGACAATACGATGTTTGTTGGCACAGACCGCGCTTTATACGCCTACAACAAAAATAAGGACAGTTTTGATCTCCTTCCTATTCAAGCATGGATACAAGGCATTTATGAAGATGAATATGGTATACTCTGGATCAATACCTATGGCAGTGGGATCTTCCAGTATAACCGCAGCTCGGGAGAAATACAGCATTTGCTGTCCGAACAAGGTAAACAAAATACACTCGTCAATAATTACGTCAACGGCCTATTTGAAGACAGCAAAAAGAATTTATGGTTTTGCACCGAAAGCGGCCTTTCGAAATACCGCCGTGATGGACGTTTCACCAACTACCTCACCGAATCCGGTTTACCTTCTAATCAAGTATTCAAGGTCTTGGAAGACGACAACAACAGCATCTGGATATCGACCGGCGGTGGACTGGTCCGGCTGGACGAGGGTGTCCCTCGAAGGGTCATCTATACCTCCAGAGATGGGCTTCCCGCAGATCAGTTTAATTATAATTCGGCTTTTAAAGATAGCGACGGAACTTTATATTTCGGGACTATCAAAGGAATGGTAAGCTTCAACCCCACAAAATCCATTAAGAACAGTTTTATTCCACCCATATTCATCAGCGGCATTCAGATCAACAATGTCAGTGTGCCGGTTCGTGAAAATGGCATACTCAAAGAATCCATCTCCCTATCAAAAGAGATACACTTAACCTACGACAATTCCAATATCAGCTTCCATATAGCAGCCTTGAGCTTTGTTTCCCCAAAGAGCAATCCCTATCGTTATATCATGGAAGGTTATGATAAAGGCTGGACCGATATTACGGGAAATCAAAAAATATATTACAATAAACTTCCACCAGGTACGTATACGTTTAAGTTCAGGGGTGCAAATAACAACAGCGTCTGGAATCCGACAGAAAAAAAACTGCTCATCATTGTTTCGCCCCCCTGGTGGCAATCAAGCTGGGCGTACTTACTTTATTTTGTGAGCCTTGGTACGATTATACTGCTCGTATTACGGTATTATTTTCTACTTATAAAGGCCAATAATGCTCAAAAGATGGATAGCTATGAACGAAAAAAAGAACAGGAAATTTATAACCTCAAACTGGAGTTCTTTACCAATCTGGCCCACGAAATTCGTACGCCACTCACCCTGATCAAAATGCCCCTTGAGAAAATAATAAACCAACAAAAATTTACCGATAGCGACACAGCCAAGGATCTCGCATTAATTGAAAAGAATACAGCGCGTTTAATTCGCCTGACCAACCAACTACTGGATTTTAGAAAAGCAGAAACCAACAATATGAGCCTTATTTTTACTAAAACGGACATCAACACACTCCTATCCGAAGTATTCCACGACCTAAATTATCTTGCAAAAGATAAACAGTTGCATTATGAGCTTAGCCTGCCACGTATCAGTCTCGCTGCTTATGTGGATGAGGAAGCTCTCCGAAAAATCTTTACTAATCTTATTCACAACGCCATCAAATATGCAGATGAAGAAGTCTATGTCCGGCTCCTCCCTTTTAATAGCGATGATATTATGTTCAATATCGAATTTAAGAATGATGGTGAGCTTATTCCTTATGAAAAAAGAGAAAAAATATTTGAACCATTTTATCGATTGAACGAATCCGATAAAGATACGGGGACAGGTATTGGCCTTCCCCTATCCCGCTCCTTGGTCGAATTGCACCAAGGAACCTTGTCACTTGTCTATCTGGAAGAAAACCGCAATATATTCCTGCTGTCTGTACCGATTTTTCAAGAACAATCACTGGACATCAAATCTTTTCAGGAAGATAATGACGATCATGTATTAAATGATAAACCAGACGATCAGGAGGAAGAAAAACCGGTGATTCTACTCGTCGAAGACAATAAAGAAATTCTTGCCTACCTCAATAAAGAATTAAAAACCAGCTATATAATCCTACGAGCCGGCAATGGTGCCGAAGCGCTCGAAATATTAGACCAAGAAAATGTACAACTGGTACTGACAGACATCATGATGCCTATTATGGATGGCCTGGCTTTATGCAGACGTATCAAAACAGATATTCTCTATAGTCATATTCCTGTGATCTTTCTGACCGCAAAAAATGCATTGGATTCCAAAATTCAGGGATTAAAAAATGGTGCCGATGCTTATATCGAAAAACCTTTTTCGCTTGAATTCCTCATGGTACAAATACGCAATATTCTCAAGAACCGAAAAATTATCAAGAATTACTTCACTAACGCACCCAGCTCCAACTTAATAGATATCAACGTTTCGGGTCCTGACAAAGATTTCATCAGTCAGCTCAATACGGTTATTTATGAGAATATTTCAGCGATAGACCTTAATGTGGATGAACTGGCCAAACTGATGCATATGAGTCGTCCGACCCTTTACCGTAAAATCAAAGGACTCTCCGACCTAACACCCAATGAATTGATCAATATTTCACGATTAAAAAAAGCGGCAGAACTGCTTACCAAGAAAGAATACAACATTACCCAAGTATCAACGATGGTCGGTTACACCGTGCAATCCAATTTTTCCAGGGACTTCCATAAACATTATGGTATGTCGCCGAGCAACTATATTCTTGAAAACAGTAAATAACATGTACGTGTTCAGCCAATGATGGCGCATTTTTCAGCAGATGATACGCACAAGTTTTAGTAAATCGAACGAAATTATCCCGCTGTGTAAAAGCGAGCCGTGCTAACTAAAGCAAATTAGTATACTTAAGGGGATGATGAAAATCCAATTGCAGGAGCTTGGCCAAGTGAGCAGAAAATCGTAGACGTAAGCTCCTCTATTTACTACGTCTACGATAATGATCTTAGCGTTTACTCTTGGGAACAAAGAATGCAGCCAGCAGCATAAATACACCGGCCAACAACAAGCCATAAATGGATTGGCTATGAAAAAAATATTTGATAATCATTCCTCCAAAAAATCCACATACAATCTGTGGTAAGGTAATGAAGAAATTGAAAAGACCCATATAAACCCCCATTTTCCCTGCAGGCAGGTGATCGCTCAAAATGGCATAAGGCATCGCTAAAATACTTCCCCAAGCAATACCAATACCGATCATGGGAAGAATCAGCAGATTAGCATCTTTAATCAGAAACAGTGAAATCAACGAGAGTCCTCCAATGGAAAGCCCAAGCGCATGCGTTTTTCCACGCCCGAGCTGTTTGGCTATCCGCGGAATAAACAAAGCATATAGAGCCGATACCCCATTGTAAATACCAAAAAGCACGCCCACCCAATTGGCCGCCTCCATATAAAGATCCTGCCGATTTCCTTCCCGCAGGTAAAAAACCGAATCTGCAATCGCAGGAGTTGTATATACCCACATCATAAAAAGGGCAAACCAGGAAAAGAATTGAACCCAACCGAGTTTGCGCATGATCAATGGCATCTTACCAATATCGCTGACGATAGCGCGCAAACCAAATTTTGGCGCTGTCTCCTGTTCAACCACCAGGGTATCGGAAAATGACCGTAATTCCTGTGGCGTATATTCCTTCGTTTTAAACACCGACCACAACACCGTTAGAAGCAGTACAAAACCACCAAAGTAAAAAGAATATATCACATTGTTTGGCACCTGACCGGCTTCGGAAGTTCCCTGTACATGAAAATATTTTGTCAGTATAAAGGGAAGTAACGATCCCAATACGGCTCCAATACCGATCAGAAAGGTTTGTACAGAGAATCCAAGACTACGTTGGTTGCTCGGTAGATTATCGCCAATTAAGGCTCTAAAGGGCTCCATTGTCACATTGATAGAAGCATCCATAAACATTAATAGTCCTGCTCCTACCCAAAGTGGTGCTAGCAATGTGGTAAATACCGCTGCATTCGGCATCAAAAACAGGGTTATGGTGGTCAACAGTGCACCCACCAAAATATAAGGCCGACGACGCCCCAATTTATTCCAGGTTCGATCGCTATAATGCCCGATAATTGGCTGCACAATCATCCCCGTAATCGGAGCCGCAAGCCAAAACAGCGACAGGTGTTCTACATCAGCACCAAATGTCTGTAGAATACGGGAAGCATTGCCGTTTTGTAAGGCAAACCCCATTTGTATGCCCAAAAACCCAAAACTCATATTGATGACCTGGCTAATGCTTAATTCAGGTTTATTTCCCATAATAGGCTATCAAAATTTAAGACAAAATACAATTTAATTATCACTTAATCCCTATTTTCAGCAGCATAAGATTGGTTCTTACGCTGCTGAAAACAGGGGCTTACCGAACCTGAAACACCTGCTTTTTGCTTTGTGCAGCCAGAATGAAAGCTTCTGCCTCCGTCTGGATATGGGCCGCAGTGTCACTGTCATTTTCGATCGTAAATCCATCCGACCGTACCGCAATCAACAAGGTCGCACCGCGAAATAAGACACGGAATTTATACCCTTCCCACTCTTTAGGCAACATTGGATTTAAATACAGTTTTCCGTCCTTAATCCGCATTCCTGCAAAGCCCTCTACGATTGTCATCCAGGTACCCGCCATGGAAGTGATATGTAAACCGTCTTCGGTATCGTTATTATAATCATCCAGATCCAAACGAGAGGTCCGCAGATAGAATTCATAGGCTTTTTCTGGTTTATTCAACTTAGCAGCCAATATCGCATGGACACAAGGAGAAAGCGAGCTTTCATGTACCGTAAACGGCTCATAGAATTCATAATGTCGCCTTAAGGCTTCAAGATCAAACTGGTCTTCGAGAAAGTAAAAGCCCTGCAGCACATCGGCCTGTTTGATGTAACAGGAACGTAGAATCCTATCCCAGCTCCAACGCTGGTTGATCGGTCGTTGAGCCGGATCAAGTTCGGCCACAGGAATTAACTCTTTGTCGAGGAAACCATCCTGTTGCAGAAACACCCCGCGCTGCGCATCAAAAGGATAATACATGTTATCGATAATATGCTGCCATTTTTCCTGTTCCTCCGCTCCTATGGCTAACTTCGTTTTTAATGCGTCAGCAATGTCGGAGTTCAGCTGCGCCAGCTTGTTTAAACAGTCCAGTGTATATTCTAGGCACCAGGAAGCAATCCGATTGGTATACCAGTTGTTGTTCACGTTGTTTTCATACTCGTTTGGTCCCGTCACCCCCAACATGACATATTGCTGGCGCTCAGCGCTCCAATTAACGCGCTGTGCCCAGAATCGGCTTATCGCAATCAAGACTTCCAAGCCGTGTGACCAGATGTAGTCCTGATCACCGGTGTAACGGACATAGTTATAAATCGCGAATGCAATAGCTCCATTGCGATGAATTTCCTCAAACGTAATTTCCCATTCATTATGGCATTCCTCACCATTAATCGTCACCATGGGATAAAGTGCAGCTCCATTGGTAAAGCCAAGCTTAGCGGCATTTTCAATGGCTTTATCCAATTGCTGATGACGATAAATCAACAAGTTACGCGCAATATTTGGAGATTGTGTTGCGAGGTAAAAAGGAATACAATAAGCTTCAGTATCCCAATAGGTGACACCGCCATATTTTTCTCCGGTAAAACCTTTCGGACCAATATTGAGTCGCTCATCTTCGCCGGTATAGGTCTGGTTGAGCTGAAATATATTATAGCGTATAGCCTGCTGCGCAGCAACATCACCACTGATTTCAATGTCACTTTCTGCCCAGATCGCTTGCCAAGCTGCTGCTTGTTTCTCCTTTAGTTGCTCATAGCTCAGTGCATCTAGCTTATGTAAATTGACCGAAGCAGCCACTTCTAGCTCTGCCGACACATGGTTCTGTGATGTAACAATGGAAACTCGCTTTTCAACGCGACAAATTTGAGATTCGCTTAGCTCGGTCTTATAAATTTCTGCCATACAGCCTCGACTTGTCACCGTGTCTTGCACTTCGACAACGGCTGTAGGTCCTGTCACGGTAGTTGTAAGCAGCGCGTACACCTCAAAGCCAGTTTTCTTGGTACGCGCCGCCACAAAGGTATTTTCACCATCTCTTCCCTGCGCTGTGCTTTCCCAAAATTGCTCGTCGTAGTTACTGTCTCGATTGACAACTTCAGCATTTAAATGCGAACGGACCTCCAAAGCAATCGGACCGGAAAGTGCCTGTATGTTGTACTGTAATGAAGCTGTTTCCGAAGCAAACAGATGATACATCCGGCTTGCTTCAACCTTCAACTGTGCCCCATCAAGCATTTCCACGATAAAACTGCGGTATAAAACCCCATTTTGCATATCCAGGCGACGTTCAAAAGATTTGACCGCAACTTTGTTTAGGTCGAGAACCTGCCCATTCACTAGAATATGCAGGCCTATCCAATCGATGGAATTGATGACCTTGGCAAAATATTCGGGATACCCATTTTTCCACCAGCCCACGCGTGTTTTGTCAGGATAATAAATACCCGCTAGGTACGATCCCTGTAACGATTTCCCGCTGAATTCTTCTTCAAAATTAGCCCTCTGCCCCATCCGACCATTACCAATAGCGAAGATACTTTCCGAAAATTCATTATGTTCGGGACGAAAGGTGTCTTCGATAATTTGCCAAGGGTTATGTTTGATATATGTTTTCATCTTTATATTTTTTTCAATGCGCGACGGATACTCTGCCTCAATCATTCTGGTCTTCTTTGCCAATATGATCTACGCCTTGCCTCCATCACTTGAATTGCTCCTAAAATTTAAAATTTATCGACTAAGGCTCTTAAATCGGCTACCACTAAATCTGCTCCGTTAAGATGTTCAGCCCGCCCAATCCCTATCACCTGCATGCCGGCTGCCCTTGCCGCATCTATTCCGGCTTGGGCATCTTCCAGCACGAGACAGCATGCCGGTTCAATTCCCAAAGCCTCAGCTCCCTTCAGGAAAACTGCTGGATTAGGTTTAGACAGTTGAACCACATTTCCATCAATCAATGCGTCGAAATAGCTGATAATCCCCGTTTTTTCAAGGATACCCATCGCGTTCTTGCTGGCTGACCCCAATGCAATCTTAATCCCCTTTTTCCGGAGTTTTTCTAATAGATCTAAACTACCTGAAAGCAAGTGGTCAGGGCTGAGTTGTTCAATCAGCTCCAAGTACCATTTGTTTTTAAGTGACAGCAAATCCGCTTTTTCAGCATCGGATATTTTCGTCCCCGCCCATTTTAAAATAAGCTCGAGGGATTCAATGCGACTGACCCCTTTCAGCTGTTCGTTATCAACAAGAGAAAACGAATAACCCAAGCCTTCTGCCAATCTATGCCAGGCTTGAAAATGGTAGACCGCCGTATCCACCAACACACCGTCCAAATCAAATATTACGGCTTTTACAGTTTTATAATTAATCATCGAAAAATGAATTCTATAGAATTTTAAATTGTGTTAAAACTTAAGCTCGAACACTTTAGTCTCGTAAGCGTCCAACTTCAAGCTATGGTCAACTGGATTGGTCTCTTGCTTTTGAATAATATCGAAATAGGACTTCACCTGGTTATTTCGTTCCCTAAAGCGATCGAGTTTAAGTTCCTTCGCGACATCATTGCAATTCATCACGACCATAACAGTTTGCTTTTCGTTGTAACGGAAATAAACATATACGCCATCTTCGGGCACATATTGCATCGTTTTACCTGTTTGCAGAACGGTATGTTGTTTTCGATAATTGGCTAAGGTCTGCACATAGTTCCACATATCCTGCTCGGCTTTCGTTCTTCCGTCAGCTGTAAATTTATTCGATTTGTCACCTATAAAACCACCCTGAAAGTCTTCCCTTAGCAAGCCGTCGGGATTAGAGAAATTCTTCATCAGAATTTCAGCTCCATAGTACAACTGTGGGATACCCCTTGTTGTCATAAGCCAAGCCATTGCTGATTTATATTTCTGCACGTTTTCGCCTACAACGGAGAAAAAACGATCCTTATCGTGGTTATCCAAAAAAAGCACATTTTGCGCTGGATGTGGATATAGAAAATCTGAGGCCAGGGTCGAATATAATTTATTGGCTCCGGCAGTCCATTCTGTCTTTTGGTTGAGCGCATCACCTATGGCATAATTAAGCTGAAAATCGGTTACGCCCATCAGCTTGGAATCCACGTCCTGACCAACTCGTTTTCCGCCCAGAAAATAAGCCTGATTGGCAACCCCGTGTACCCATGTCTCCCCAAAAAAGGTAAACTTTGGATACTCCTGCAAAATGCGATCGGTCCATTTAGCCATAAAATCCAGATCATTGTACGGATAGGTATCTATTCGGAATCCGTCTATTGCTGCGGTCTCTATCCACCAGATATGGCTTTGGGTCAGGTAATTTTGAACGTATGGATTCTGTTGGTTCATATCGGGCATGGTGGGAACAAACCAACCTTTGACCATTTTCTTTTTGTCATCTGCCGAGGCATAAGGATCAAAAACAGCCTGATCTTTATAGGATGTCTGCGTATAGGAAGGCCATTCATTGAGCCAGTCTGCCATCGGTTTGTCTTTCACCGTCCAATGATAACTTCCAATATGGTTGGGCACCACATCAAAAATCAATTTCATCTGACGCCGGTGGAGCTGTTCGCCTAATTGCACATAAGTGTCATTGCTACCAAAGCGAGGGTCTATATGATATGTTTCGGTATTGGCATAACCATGGTACGAGGCCTGTGGCATGTCATTGGTCAACACGGGAGTCAGCCACAAGGATGTAACACCAAGATCTTGCAGGTAATCCAGTTTCCCGATAATACCTTCCAAATCACCACCATGACGCAAGTACATTGAATCCCGGTTCAAGCTCATATCCAACATACCTTTCACTTGATCATTTGCCTTATTTCCATTGGCAAAACGATCAGGCATAATCAGATAGATCAAATCGGCACTGTTTACTCCTTGCGCTTTTACTTTTTGATCTCTTTGCTTCAACTCATAACGATAAGTCAGTTTTTTCTTTCCTTGACGAAAGGTAAAAGTTGACCATCCCGGTTGGGCCGAAGCAGCCACCTTGACATCCAAAAACAGGTAATTGGGATTTTCCACCCGATTGATTTTTACCAATTCTATTCCTTTATCCTCCACTTGCACCTCACTTTTCCCGATCTGGGGTCCATAGACAACGAGCTGCAAGGTTGGATTTTCCATTCCTACCCACCAGTTTAAAGGTTCTACACGTTGAATGGATTGCCCCAATAAGGGGCTCCATCCAAGCACTGTTAGCGCCACGATTACTGTGGTAATATTTTTATTTATTTTAAACATCATTTGCTATTTCTTTGTCAGCGTATAGGTATTTGCATTGAAATCCACGACAATAGCATAGGTACCGGCACTGGCGACCGCGATATTGGCACCGCCAGCCGCTAAAGTTCCATTTGCCCCGCCAAAATTGGTTCCCCAATCGTGATTTTTACGGAATTTGATCTCTCCTGCCGTCAAGCTCACTGTGAGCTTCCATACCTGGTTGGCATTGTCAAACTTCATATCTGTATCGGCATCCCAACCCTTCGGCGTGGCACTACCAATAATGCCCCAGTTGTGATCTTTAAATGAAATGGTATTGGCAGTTGTGTTGACCTCGATTTCCAGATTACCTGCACGCGGTGCTTTTATATTTCCACCGCCATTAAATGCGATTTTACCATCTGCAGTTTGTCCATAAGAATTCGCCCAATTGCGTTCAGTTGTAATCTTAAATTCTGAATTCACTTCCGGAAATAAGATAATGCCTGTATAGATACCGTTACTTGTTGGGGAAACTAACGACTCAGCTGTGGCTGGATCCCATCCCTGATAAGCGCCTGGAACATACAGATAGCTGGTTGAAGCAAAGGGAACTGCTTTCAGGCTTGCCAAAGCCGAAAACACGACCGTAATTTTAGCATTGATACTTGACTTCAGACGTATATCAAAGTCAGAAGCCGTTCCTGTCGGAACACCAAGAGAAAGTAAGTAGCTATTCAATTCATAACCTGTAAAACCAACTGTTGTCCTACCACTCGGAATAACAACTTCTTTTACTGTTTTAAAATTGTCTCCCTTAAGTCCAAACTGGAGTACGTTGGTTACTGCCGCCTGAAAACCAAAGTCAGGCTGAATCATAGTTAAGTGCAGTACCGTGTCCTTTGCATTATCTTTAGACAGAGTTACATTATTTTTATCAAGGCTTAAAGTCGCTGGCTTTATACCTTCATCACTAGCCAATATGGCCCGCGTTTCGTCTTTTTTACAACTTTGGAATAGCGCTATAAACAGCAGCATGATTCCGATATAGTGTCTAGTTTTCATCTGTTTAATTTTGTTTTCAATAGCTGATGAAAGCTCAGGCAAATATTCACCGTCCTGTGCGCCGACCAATATGCATTGCTCGGTTTCATCTGTCAACAATTTTCTTAGTACAGGTATGCCACATCGATCAGAAGAAGCTTACCGCATCCAAACTCAATCAGGAGTTGTAGATTCGTCTTTCATTGGAATAAATTCTCCTTTTCCGATGCTGATTAATTATAGCCGGGATTCTGTACAAGATTGGAGTTCGCGATTATATCTGAAGCCGGAAGCGGGAACAGTGTTCTATAGGCTGGCACAGCTTGACCGGCTAGCACACCTCCTTTAAAAGGCCAGAGGTAATTATCGCCCGTAAATTTGCCATAACGAATTAAATCTGAACGTCTAAACCCTTCCCAATACAGCTCTTTCACACGCTCGTTGAGTACATCGTCCAGCGAGAGGTTTGCCAAATTCCCACTGTTGTTGCCATAGGCACGCACACGCAACTTGTTGACGTAATCCAATGCTTTAGCCACGTTACCACCGGAGCCACCTCGTAAAGTTGCTTCGGCGTAAATCAGGTTCATCTCTGCCAATCGAATTAATGGAAAGTCCACCGATGCTACAAAACCTTCAGCTGCTGGAGGAGCAGTTTTTCCGTCTTTGTTCACATTCCGGAATTTAGTAACTGCCAAGCCCTGCTTATAGACAGCGATATCTTCTATTTTTACGCTTGTATTTAAGTGAAACATTGCCCTTTTGTCCGTTGCTCCGGAGTAGTCACCGAAAATGGTTGCGATATTGTCACGCGTCCGATTTCCGGCCCAACCGCCGCCAGGCACACCAAAAGAAGTGGGATTCATGGTCGCGTCGATAGCTGCATTGATCAGATAAGTCGTTCCCCCCTTGCTCTGTGTTTTGGTTCCATCGTAAGGCAGATAAAAAATAAATTCGGGGTTGTTCACATCATTATCTGCATAGAAGAGCTCCCGGTAATTTGTCCCCAAGCTATAGCCCGAGTTCAATACCTTTTCTGAATACGTGATGGCTTCGGTATATTTCTTATTACCGGCCCCCAGGTAGACTTCAGCGTTGAGGTATAAACGAGCCAATAGCCCCCATGCCGCTACTTGGTCCACACGACCATAAACATTCTGTTTGGCACCTTTGAGCTGACCAGCAACCTCCAGCAGTTCTTTCTCCACATACGCGAAAAGCTCAGGTCGTTTGATCTGTGGCGGTGATACTTTGCCTACTGAAGTTTCTTCGGTTACAAAAGGTGGATTTCCGAATAGATCAAGTAGAACCCAATAGTTGTAAGCACGTAAGAATCTTGCTTCGGCACGATAATAAGCGATCTCTTTTTTGTCGGCATCTGAAATACCGCGTTCGGCCAATTTAGCATCCGTGCTCTCTCTTAAAAATTCATTGACAAGGGTAGCACTGTAGACACAACGCGTGTAAAGACCGCGGAGCATGGGATTGCTATCGTCAAAATTGAGGTAATCCAAACCACTAATTCCCGGGTCATTAAGCCAGGCGCAAGCAGCTTCATCGGTAGTAAGTTCTTGCGCATTCCAAAAAAGACGTAAAAAATCCGATGTTCCGGCATCTAAACCACCTAAGTCTGTATTATTCGGCCCCGATGTGCTCGTTAAAGTCAATGATCCATACAACCTTGCAAATGATGAGGTATAACCTTTAAAATCTTTATAAGCAATATCTGCGGTGACATCATTAGTCGGCTTTAAATCCAAATCCTTGTGGCAGCTGCTCAATGCGATGGCGAGCAGGCAAGCGCCTATATATTTATTTAATTTTTTCATTGTTATATCATTTAAAAACTCACATTTACACCCAATACATAAGTTCTTGGTCTTGGATAGAAACGGTCGTCTATACCATTGGATATTTCTGGATCAACTCCTTTGTACTTGGTGATGGTAAATACATTTTGTACAGTGGCAGAAATAGACATCGAAGCTTTGCTGTTCCGAATAAATTTTCCGAGGTTATAACTCAGATTAACATTATCCATTTTCAAGAATGACGCATTTTTGATGTAATAATCACTTCGTAACTGCTTGAGTAGAAAATTGGTATTCAAAAAATCCACCGGGGCATTGTTGATCACCAAAACCGCCTGATCGTTGATGTTCGCGCCACTGCCTAGGTTGGATGAAACATTGTCGTACACATAATTATCCAAACTTGCGCGCAATACGGTGCTTGCCGACCATTTTTTGTAACTGTATGCCGCCGTAAAACCCAAAAGGTATTTCGGTAAAGGTGATTTGTATAGGTAACGGTCGTTATCGCTGATCACGCCGTCGCCATTGCGGTCAACATAGACCCCTTCTACAGGATGCCCCTGTTCATCATATACCTGCTGGAACACATTGAAACTATTGGGCATGAAATTCACCTTATGTGCCTGGATATTCCCCCCTGTTCCACCACGAATACTACCGGTCTCCACGATAAAGTTTGGATCATCGCTCTGCGTCAGGTTGGTCACTTTGCTTCTATTATAAGTCACATTGAAACCAAGATCCAACGACGAATTTTCTGTTTTTACCGGAACGTAATGCAGGTTAAACTCCAGACCCTGATTCTCCATATTACCGACATTCGTCAACAAAAAGTTGCTAAAGTTTGATCCTACAGGAACTGGAATGGTACTGAGCAGGTCCTTGGTCTTCTTCGAATAGTAGTCTATGCTACCATAGAATAGATTGTTAGCGAAACCAAAATCAACTCCAGCATTGTAGGTCGTTGTACTCTCCCAGCGGATATCTTGATCGTAGGCGACCGGCGAATTCAGGTAATAATACTCATTACCAAATCGATACATGGATTCATTACCACTGATGGTGTAATTAGGCAAATAAGAATAGTTGGCAATACCGTCTTGCTGACCGGTCTTTCCATAACTTAAACGAAGTTTCAACTCCGAAACCGCAGCTATTTCTTTTAAAAAGCCTTCATTTTTCGCGCGCCAGGTAAAACCGACAGAAGGGAAATATCCCCAGCGGTTATCCGGGCTAAAACGGGAAGAACCATCTGTCCGCAAGGTTCCAGAAAGGACATAACGGTTGTCGTAGGTATAGATCAAACGTCCGTAATAGGAAATCAACAGGTTTTCGGGTTTATCAAAAGGTCGCGTTGGTTCATTTAAGATCTTATCACCTTCGGCATTTGTACGGTTAAAATTGTATACTTTACTACTATTTTTATAGTAACCATAGCCTAGTGTCGCGTCTATCGTACTTTTGATCGTAGGTAATTCTTTATCATACTTTAGATAAAACTCGAGTGTTTTATTGTTGATATCGGTTTTATATTGCGTTCTTTCACCACCTTCATTGAAATTACGTGCAGCAATAGCCGGCGTAAATGTATTCCCTTTTGAACGCGCCAGATCGTAGCCGACGTTTAAGTTGGCGTGTAACTCGGGAAGGAAATGGAAACTATAATCCACTTTTGCATTTCCAATGCTTCTGAAAACATCGCCATTATCTTTGCGCAGATCCAATAAGGCCAAAGGATTTCGAGGTGCATTTGGATTGGGTTTCCCGCCCTGAACCCACTCATAATATCCGCCAAAACTATCCTTATCATCGACATAAACAGGTTGGGTGGGATCGAACTGAATCGCTGACCCGATCGCATCTTGCGTAGCAAATTTCGATTTCGACCAGGTACCACGTACATTCACATCCAGCGAAAGGTGATTGTCCAGAAATTTCGGTGTCAAGGCCAATGCCGCGGTGGTCCGTTTTAAGTTATCATTTTTCAGCACACCGTCCTGATTCATATAACCAGCAGAAATACGGTAAGGCATATTGCCAGCTCTGGAAGCAATGTTAACATTATTGTCCGTAGTAAAGGCATTGCCATAAATCACATCCTGCCAATCGGTATTTGCTGTTCCCAACAATTTTTTCATGGCATCACTGCCATTGGCATTGACATAATCGCGGATTTGATCCGCGTTAAGCAGTTTTACTTTATTGGCCACAGTCGCCAAGGAGTTCTGTGTAGAGAAGTTGATCTGTGTTCCTGAGCGGCTGCCTTTTTTGGTGGTGATTAAGATGACACCATTCGATGCACGCGATCCATAAATTGCCGTTGCATTGGCATCTTTCAAGATGGTAAATGTCTCGATATCATTTGGGTTAATCAAACTTAATGGATTCGCTACGCCGGATACCGAGCCACCAGCCAAAGGAATCCCATCCACGACGATCAATGGATCGTTACTGGCATTCAGTGAAGCGCCGGAACGGATCCGGATTGTACTTCCTGCGCCTGGCTGCCCCCCCACTTGTTGTAATCTGTACGCCCGGAACTTTCCCCATAATGAGTTGCTCGGGAGAGGAGATCTGTCCTTTTTGAAAATCCTTAGAACTCACCGTGCTGATTGACCCCGTCAGGTCACTTTTCTTTTGTGTACCATAACCAATCACAACAACCTCATCCAGCGCGCTCGTATTGGATTTAAGGTAGAGGTTTAACGGATTCTGCCCATCACTGATTTGGATTAAGGTGTCCAGGCTCGCGTATCCGACCATGCTGACTCGCAGGCGTAATTTCCCCGTTTGTAGTCTATCCAAGCTAAAATCCCCATTCGCATTGGTAGACAGTGATTTTTGAATATCCTCGAAGCGCAGTGTAGCACCGACCAAGGAACTCCCCTTCTGGTCCATTACTCGCCCCTTTAGCGTTGCCTGTTGGGCAAATGCCGAAGCACTTACGCCGAGTAGCATGCTCAGAGCCCAAAATGGACGTGATAGCTGTTTGTTCATAAAATAACTGTTTATTTATTTAGTTTTGTTTTGCTTATCAATTGGTATTGTCCAGGCAAAAGGCTCAATTTTGACTGACTGAGCCAGTTGAGCTCTTTTCCCGTAAAATTGTCCACCCACTGTCCCTGCAGTGCTTGTGGCAATGTAAATTCCACACTTTCTACTCCAAAATTGCCAAGTACCCCTACTTGTTGTCCATCCTTTTCCAGCACGAAATATTTAACGGCATCTTTCATAGCCGATGTAACAATCGTCCCGTTTTGGAAAATGCTATTTTTGGTTTTGAAACGGGTGAGTTTCGCATAGGTCTCAAAAAGTTTTTTGCGATCATCTTGCTGCAGATAACTCCATAATAATGGTTTTTCACCTGTCCGTCCATTTTCATCGATAGACACATCATAGCCATATTCACCAAACTGCCAGATCATCTTAGGTCCAGGCGAAGCCAATAAAAATACCGCCGCTTGTTCCAAGCGTTTTAATGCTGTACCGAGATTCTTGATATTATAGTTACCGGATGAATTTCCATAATTGAGGCATTTGAACAAGAGTCTCTGTTCGTCGTGACTTTCCATATAGGACACAAAAGAAGGTTGCACCATCCCATGATTTGAGGCAAACAAACGACCGAGATCCGAGCCATTATTGGCATTCCATCCCATCGCCGCTTCGTTGAAGACATGATTCATATTATTCCAGAGCAACATACCCGATTGCGCCAGCTCCATTTCTTCCTGATCACCGCCAAGATGCTCGAGAATGATATAACAAGAAGGATCTATACTCCGAATATGCTGCTGGTATTGCTTTAAGATCGCCACACGGGAAGCATCATAGGGATTCCAAGCGCTTAAATCACTTTCTGAAGTGCCTGAATTTTTCTGGGTAAAACCTTTAGACAAGTCAAAGCGGAAGCCATCGATCTTGTATTCTTGCATCCAATAGGTCAAGACATCTTTAACGAAAGTCTGCGTATAACTACTTTCGTGGTTAAAGTCGAATCCAACATTAAACGGATGCTTGGCAACCGTATTGAACCAAGGACTATTGCCAGCGACGTTGCCCTGCTCCATATAAAGCTGTACAAGCGGCGACTGACCAAATGCGTGATTAAAAACAACGTCCAAAATCACGGCAATACCATTTTCGTGACAGGCATCGACATAGGCTTTCAGGTCATTTTTCAAGCCGTAATATTTATCCAATGCCCGGTGGAATGAAGGATTGTATCCCCAAGTCGAATTCCCTTCCGATTCCTGTACAGGCATTAGCTCAACGGCATTTACACCCAGCCTTTTTAAATAAGACAAAGAATCCTTGAGTGTAGTATATTGATGCTGTCTGACAAAATCGCGAACCAACAGTTCATAGATCACCAAATCACCTTGAGCAGGTCTATTAAAAGCAGTTGTTTTCCAGGTATAAGCCTTTGTGGAAAGATCCAATACGCCGACAATACCATGCGCAGCTGCGGGATAAGCGGGTACAGCCGCTGCTGTAAGCCCAAGTGCAGCATCATTCTGCGGATCAAGAATCAGCTCAGCATAGGGATCAGCGATAGCCAATTGGCCATCCACCAAAAACTGATAAGTCTGTTTTTTGGAGAAATCCAGATTCGACACCGTTACCCACCAGGTTTTGCCATCTGGAGTCTGGCTCATCGCATAGGCTGGTAATGCTTTATAGTTGTTAAAACCACCTAACAGATATACACTTTTTTTCAGTGGTGCTGTGAGCGCAAAACTGACCTCCCCTTTTTCCCTGTTTATGGTTGTTCCGTTTGGATTGATACCTATCGGGAGGGCAGCAATGGTAGGTTTTGATTCTACAAATAGCTCCACTTTACTGGAATATACCTTGCCATCAGCTTCCAAGCGGGCTTCGAGCTCATGCAGGCCATTGCTTTGTAGACTAACAGATTTTTCTAAAGACAGTGCAGCAGAAGATTCAGCCAGCAATATACCATTGTCCCAGACACTGATTTTTCCGGACTGCGTTGCCTGTAATTTTAGCTTCAGGTTATCGCCAACGGTGTACATTTGCTCAGTGGTCATTGGATCTGTAGGTTGCAGCGTAGGCGACACAAAACGAATCGCTTGCATGTTACTCGCCACGAAAGGCAAAAATAAATCTGAATTATTTTTATTTCGTTGGACGAGCGATCCATCACCATTGCGCACTAAAAGTGCCAACTGACCAAATTCCAAAGCATTTGACAGATTAAAGAATGTGGAAGGCGTAAATGTAAATGTATATAAACCAGCAGAAACAAATTTAAGTTTATAAGCGTTGTCATTCTTTGACCAGTCTGTCGCTACATGCTGCCAGCTCCCCCCATGGACAGGGATCAACCCCGCGTGTAGATACAGGTCGGCGGTGCTACCTTTTAACGCTGCATTTCCTTTCGAAAGATCAAATTGCAACGTGATTTCCTTATCCCAAAAGATAAATGGAGCAGAAAGATTCACCAAACCAGTCCCCTGCTGTTCAATAACAGGTGGTTGCTCGACATCCACGATATCTTTCTTATTTGCACATGATGATAATAGGACAATCACCCAGAGATACCCTATTAAACGAGAGATATGCTTCTCCATCGATAATTAGCTTTACTTGGAATCTGATATTGGGAACGTTCCCGAAATCAAGGTAAAAAGAAATCGCCTGTTGCGATTTGCTGGATTTCCCTATCCAATATTTTATACAAATTGATTATTTAAATATTTTCGGGAATGTTCCCGAAAGTAATCAAAGCTAAATAATGGGATTACAAAAAACAAATATTTTTTTTCTTATTTGAGGCTAGATTTTTGAAAAATAAGCTGGGAATCAAGGTAAACCGAATTAGCAAACTTATCATTTGTTGGATCATCCATTTTATCTAACAGGTATTTTGTTACCAATTGGCCCATTTCGTAGGCAGGTTGTTTCACTACGCTCAGTGCTGGGTCGATCAGATCGGCGATATCCAAACAAGAAAAACAAATGATTTTGAGGTCTTCAGGAATACGAATTGCGAGCTGCTTGGCGACCCGTATACTCGAAATAGCGAGACGTTCTACTGAAGCAAAAATGGCATCGGGTTTTTCCTTTTCGATCAAGCTGGCGATATCTTTCATATTCTGATCGGCATCATTGACGGTATCCAAAATAAGCTCGGGCCTAATCGGTATTCCCGCCTCCCGCAAAGCTTTTTCATACCCGTCTTTACGCACCTTACCAATCGAAACATGAGGATTGATGGCGAGATAAGCAATCCGTTGACAGGCATTATCAATCAAGTGCTTCGTAGCCTGGTAAGCCGAATCAAAGTCATTCCCCGTAATATATCCCCCCTTCCAATCGTCGTATGCACGGTCAAAGAACATGACCGGTATTCCCCTTTCCGCCAACAGCTGCAAATGCGAATGGTCTTTTCCCTCACCCGAAGCCGAAATGATCACGCCATCCACTCGTCCATTAGCCAGCGAGCGCACGATGGAAGCTTCATTTTGTACCTGATGATCCGTCACGTAAATCAAGGTATGATAGCCCTTAGAGCGTGCCACTGCCTCGATTCCTTTGATGGCCTGCGAGAAAAATTTATTACCAAATTCGGGAATAATAATCGCAATCGTCAGACTTTTATTCGCTTTCAGACTACTCGCATAGACATTCGGCGAAAAACCGATTTCTTCGGCCATGGCCAAAATACGGGCTTTTGTCGCCGGATTAATATCCTCGTTATCCCGAAATGCACGGGAAACGGTCGATTTTGACAAGCCGAGTTTTTTGGCCAGATCTACTATTGTTAATTGCGACATATCAAGATTCCCTTCGCTGTTCGAATGTAATAATTGTTGGATACAAATAAAGCAATTATCTATCCAGAATAGCAAATTTTCTTTTTGTCCTCTTTATTTTAAATACAAGTCTACATTGTTGTAGAAATATTGATCTATAAACAAAACAGGCTTAGCAAATATGCTAAGCCTGTTTTTATCATTAGTCGACCATTTTCTTGATTAGAACTTTCTAAAATCCCATTCTCCGCGATAAGGGCGGCTACGCATGAGGTTAGCATAATCATTGTCGAACTGTTCCTTTTGTGGATTCCATTTTAAATCCTTTTGAAGTTCATACGCTATGTTGATGGCATTGCAAACAGAGCTCGTCCGATGCCCTATTTCAACATCACAGATCGGCTTACTTCTTTTTTTGATCGCGTCTACCCAATCCTGATAGTGGTTATCACTGTAATACAGGCGACGATCTGTGGAGCTCAATTTAAGATTGGCCAAATTCTCGGGATTCGAACGGATAAATTCGCGGCTTACCTCAATCTTACCTTTTTCACCAATAAATTGAATCGCATTATGTACGCCCCATTGCACATGGTTTACCCGAACTCCATTGGCATAGTTAAAGGAAAGCCCGCTATTGCTATTTGCTGCTTTAGGTGGATTGAATTGCACCGGGCCAGATTCGTCCATGCCCAATGCCCATTGCACAATATCAAACATATGTGCTCCCCAATCGGTAATATAACCACCGCCGAAATCACGGTAACCACGCCACCAAGCCCATTTATCATCCTCAAGCGGTGGGCTTAAAATCGGGTTATAACCGCGGTAAGGTGAAGGTCCTACCCACATATCCCAATCCAGATAATCCGGTGCTGGCATAGCTGGTAGGTCGCATTGTTTGACCGGTTCGCCCACAGATACATTAATTTCTTTTATTTTGCCGATATAGCCATTGAGAACCAGTTCTGCGGCTTGTCTAAAATTATAGGAAGAACGCTGCATGCTACCCGTCTGAAAGACACGCTTATATTTGCGGGTTGCATCAACCATTGCTCTCCCCTCGGCAATGGTAAGCGCCAGGGGTTTCTCACAATAAATATCTTTGCCGGCTTTAGCTGCATCAACAGCAACCTGCGCATGCCAGTGATCTGGTGTTGCAATAACAACAGCATCAATATCTTTCCGATCCAATAGTTCGCGATAATGGTGGTAGGCCTTGATCTCAGTCTGTGCTTTTGACAATTCCGTTTGCTTTTTCCCTGTCGCAGCAATAAATGCGGCCAACTTCTTACGGTCCACATCGCAGGCCGCCAGACTTGCGATTTCCTTGCAGCGATTTAGACCGTTCATCAAAGTATAGGATTGTTTTCCGACACCGATAAATCCAAGATTGATACGATCACTTGGTGCAAGAAATCCATTTCCGCCTAACACAACGCGCGGGACAATTGTGAAAGCCAAAGAGGATACAATCCCCTTGGCTATAAATTCTCTTCTTTTCATTTTTTACTGATAGTTTATTTTTCTGCTCGTCTTTATAGACACTTATTCGGTCCTCGGCGGCAAAATGGTTTATGTATGGATGATTTGTCTAGGTTTTCTCAAAAATAGTTTATTCTTGAACCGGAACCAGTGTAATTGACGCAATCTCAGGTAATGCATCGCCATCAATTGCCGTAGCCTGCAGCAGCACTTTTGTACTTGGCTCTCCGATCACTTGCTGTGATACTTCTATTGTTCCCATGACCGCTTCCTTAAATGCAGTTCCATTTTCATTTATAAAGGCGAAAGGAATCTTTTGTCCAAGAGCGGTTAGCAAAATTTTGCCCTGATGTTTAGGATTAGGTAGATAATTGATGAGTACTCGGTATTTACCCGGTTTCTGAATTTTAATATCCCAAATTACTTGATCGGCAAGATCCTTCCATTGACCTATGGCATTCGGGCGATTTGGATCATGGGTATGTGCGCCAATAATTTTCAGTCCCTTTCCTTCCTGCAGTTTTGCATTATTTGCGTTCATCACGATGCGACCATCCGCCTGTGTTTGTGTTAGGCTTTCCTCAACAATTGGTTTTCCCTGGATCTCCACCACGATAACCTTAGGCCCTTTATTGCTGTCGAAGACATCAACAGGAATTGCTGGTCTACCATTTTCCAGCGTAGATTTTAACTTCATTTTCGGTGAAGCCAGGGCATAGACAGCCGTCACTTTATTTTTGATTGGCAGATTTATTTTCCCATCGGCTGGACGGTCAAAAACATGCAGATAGAGTTTCCCATTTTTTTGCGTACAATAACCCCAATCCAACGCTTGGAAAGGGCTCGCCGTAGTCCCGTAAATAGCTTCGCTATTGATCTTCATCCAGTCCCCGATCTGCTCCATAATACGCACCGCAGGTTCGGGAATGCCGCCATCACCATCGGGTCCGACATTTAACAGGAAATTGCCGCCCTTACTTACTGTTTCCACAAATAATTGCATGATCTTGGAGAAGCTTTTCCAATTTTGATCATGGGCGCTATAACCATAACTTTCATTCATGGTATGGCTTACCTCCCAATACATACCAGGCAAGCCTGTTGGTGGAATATATTTTTCAGGCGTTCCAATATCACCGTTTTTATTTTCGAGTCCATTCCAAAATCGATTATTGATAATAATGTTGGGTTGCCATTTGATCAGGTCTGTTAAAATATGTTTGGTTCCCCAGGCTTCACCTTCGTGCTGTTTGCTACTGAAATCGGGCCACAGCATATCCAATCGCCCGTAATTTTGGGCAAGTTCCTTAATTTGGCCGTAGAGATAGGCCTTATACCGTTCATGATCAGGTTGATGATTATCAATATTCGGGTTTAACTGAAAAGCCTCATAGGAATCGGGATGCTGCCAATCCAGCAGCGAATAATAGGCGCCTACTTTCATTCCCTCCTGGCGGAAAGCTTCCATAATTTCGCGGTAAAGATCTCTCCCTTTTGGCGATAAATTTGCCGTACCTGTTAAATCGTTTTTAACCGCGTAAGGCTGTTGGCTATTGAATAAGCTAAAGCCTTCGTGGTGTCGGGAGGTCAGCACCATATACTTCATTCCCGTTTTTTTTGCAAGGTGAGCCCAGGATTTTGGATCGAAAGAACGCAATGTAAATTTTGGTTTCAGCACTTCAGCATACTGCTTACTGGGAATTTTCCCCCAAGTTTGTATCCATTCTGCATAATGCTGTGGGTATTTTTTTCCTTCAAAAGAACCTCCCGCTGCACTATACAATCCCCAATGGATAAATAACCCAAAACGAGCTTCTTTAAACCATTCCATGCGTTTATCTTGTGTCTCCTGCCAGCCAGCTACGCCTTCATAGGGTAATGATTTGGTCTGTGAATTAGCAACATCGGTCATGCATAGCAACATTCCCACTGCTGCTGCACACTTCCACTTTAAAAAATTGATTTTCATCGTAATATAGTTTTATACATAAAGTTCATGGATTATAATCATTAAACAGTGGGCATCAGAAACCCAAGTTGTTTATTTCCTCCTGCATGGTATCATAAGTCTTTCGCGCATCCTCCAATGGAATTCCTTTTGATAGTCCGGGTCGTTTATGGCCTGTAAAAGTCAACCATGTGTCTTTCATGATCGTCTGTCTTTTCAAAACAAGGGTATATAACTGGCGAAGTTTTGGTTTATCGCGCAAATTATCATCCCATGTGCTTTCGATCGGGAAATTAGGCATCAGGTGTTTAACAATTTCCCTTGCTATGAGCCAGTGGCCCAACTCGCCAGGATGAACACCATCTGCCGCTAGCCTAAACTGATGATCTTTCTTGATGCCGGTCTCCAAATATCGACGCATGGGGAAATGGAGGTCAATGATTTCCCAGGATTGCTTTTTGGCATAGCTGAAAAGCCATTGGGCATAGCGATCCAATACGGTATTATACCCATTGAGCCGAAGCTGTGGATCATCATGCACCGGTGGAGTCATCCATATGATACGTTTGACGCCTTGATCTGCAAGTCGTTTTTGCAGGTGTATAATTCCGTTTTTATAGGCTTCAAAACGAGCCGAATCAAATGGTAGGTAAATACCGTCATTCATGCCATAACAGACGAAGACAACCTCAGGATTGATTTTATCGAGTACATTATCCAAACGGTCAAATAAACAAGGTCGCGGAAACTTTCCATCGGCGTGATTCGGCTCACTAAGTCCAGATACGGTCTCACTTGGTAGCCCCGAGTTAATAAACTGGGGTTTCTTTTTCGGATGACTGCTCAGGAACAAACTTTCGGTCATGGCGACATATTGCCCGGCATAGGTAATGCTATTTCCCAGAAAAAGAATTTTCTGTCCTTCGTTCCAGGCAAACTGATTTACCTGTTTTTGCCCAACAGCTTGTATATACCATAAACTTAAGCAGAAGAGCAGCGACAAAGCACGCATTTTTTTTGTAGTTAATAATTGATTCAACATCGTTATAATTGATACAGTCAATATTCGAATTAGCCTAGTTTTATTTTTAGCGCATAGCCCAAGCTGTTGTTTTCTATCTTCTTGGGTAATTTCAATTGCAATCCATGGTCATCCTGCTGGAAATCGACCTGACCAAACCCTAAGATTTCCACTGATTTCACTTTAGCCTTACTTTGGTTCAGGGACTTTACATTGACGATTCCACCCTTAGGTACTACAAGAGCCATCGCATATACAAAATCATTCTTTTGGGTAAACCAAAAATCCGAAGCGGTAAAAGATGCCTTAAATCCTTCTCTCTCCCGTTGTTCGGTATCCGTTATTCGAATTGCTGTAGGCCCCTCATGTGCAGTGGTCCATGGGGATGTCCCATAAATCGCTTCACCATTGAGTCGCAACCATTTCCCTAATATAGCAAGATTTTTCTTTACCGGCACAGGGACATTCCCCTGCGCATCGGGTCCAATATTGAGCATATAGTTACCACCTTTACTGACAATTTCCAAAAGCCAATAGCGCAATTCGTCTACATTTTTCCAATCATGATCGTAGGATTTATAGCCCCAGGAATGATTGAATGTCCCGATGGCTTCCCAAGGTTGGTTAAAATGTTCCGAAGGATCTGGAATCCGATTATCTCCTGGAATGGCATAATCGCCCATGCCATTGCCAATCCGTTCTGAGACAATAACATGTGGATTGCAATCATAAACGGTTTTATAGAACCGAAAGCTTTGTTCTGCAGTCATCAGTCCCGGCATATCAAACCAGATATATTTCAGCTGTTTGAACCGCGTCAAAATTTCCTTTACCTGAGGAATTGCTTTTTCGTTGAGATACGAAGCAAAGGAATTTTTACTGGGATCCCAAAGATTGGCACCAAAAGCATCGGTTTTGGTATGGGCAAGATCATGCTGTGCCTTCGTTACCTTATATTGCGCGTCGCTACCATCCCTCCAATCGATATTCTGTGAATAATAGACACCAAAATCGAGTTTATGCCGAAGACAGGCATCATACAGTTCCTGAATGATATCGCGTTTAAAGGGTGTAGCCTGTTTACTATTGAATGAACTGACCTTTGAACCATATAGCGCAAATCCATCGTGATGTTTACTTGTCACAACAAGATATTTCATCCCAGCATCCTTGGCCATTTTAACAATGTTATCGGCATCAAAAGATTGAGGCGAAAATTGGTTTGCTAACCTGGCATAGGTTGACCGTGGAATTTTTGCGACCAATTGAATCCATTCGGCGACACTAGGACTCCCTAAATCTTCTATTCTCTGACCGTTCCATATACCTGCTGGGATCGCATACAGTCCCCAATGGATAAATAGACCAAACTTTTGTTGCTGAAAATCTTGGAGTGCCCGTGCTTTCTGTTTATTCATCTCCTGCCATTCCTTCATTAGCTGTGCAAGTCGATGTCTTCGCTTGTTCCATCGCGTCAAGGCTTCTAAATAATAATAGTCTGCATACACCAAAGGCACATCAATCTCTCCTTTATGTGGAATACTGCCTACACTATGTTTTAAGATAAACAGACCATTTCCTCCAACTTCACTAGCGTACTTTGGCGAGCCCAATGATCGCAAAATCTTTTCAGCCAGATCCAAATAATCCTGCTGTTGTCCCGGCTCCATATATTCAACCAATTCCAGAAGTGCCGATGCAGTGACAGCAGCAGCGGATGCATCCCGCGGGGTAGTGCCAAAATCTTCTTTTCGATAGTCCCAGTTTGGAATAAACCCCGCTTGATCGACATCAAAGTCCCACAAGGGAACTCCATCATCAGGCAAGCGCGGGTGCTGTGCATAAAAGTCTGCCATTTTTAGAGCAGCCTGTAAAAACTTAGGATCCTTCGTTTCACGATACATCACAACAAATCCATACAATCCCCAAGCTTGCCCTCTAGCCCAGGCGGAATTGTCCGAAAAGCCCTGAGCAGTCTCCCTGCTCAATACAGCACCCGTATTGGGATCATAGGTAACCACATGGTAAGAACTGTAATCCGGTCGGTATTGATTTTTCAACGTCGTTTCTGCATGTCGAATAGCGGCATTCCGATAAACAGAATCGCCAGATAATTTGGAAGCCAAAAAAAGAAGTTCCAAATTCATCATATTGTCGATAATGACTGGGAATTCATATTTATGCTTACTGTCCCAAGAAGAAAATGTATTCCAAGACTTGATCGCTCCAACCTTTGGATTGAAACGTGTCAATAAAGATTTGGCACTCTGGATCAAGATCGATTTGAAGGTGGTGTCACCCGTCAACCGATAGGCATTGCCATAACTGCAGTTCATTACGAAACCAATATCGTGGTGATGCGTATTAAATTGATTTTGACGTAATGAATTCGTCCATTTTAATGCGGCGTCCCGCCATTGATCATCGCCTGTATACTCAAAAACATACCAAAGACAGCCCGGCCAAAAGCCACCAGTCCAATCTCGGATATCCGTAAACGTTGTTTTTCCACTGGGATCTCCAGATCTCGGATACTTCGTTAGATCCTTATGCGCTTTATACAGTAAAGCATACTGTTGCTCTGCTAAATCAAATCCGTTTGTTACAAAATCAGTTGTATCAGCACGGAGATAAAAGGGATAAAAAAAAATCAAAAAATAAATGATATATAAGCGATATCTGAAAACTATCATCTTTAAGTTTATGTTACAGGCGGCCGAGGGGAATGCGGTCTATATCCCCCTCGGCTTTAATTAAAAAATGAAAAACTAATCGATCCAACCCGGGTTTTGCACCAGGTTCACGTTCATCTGTATTTCTGAGGTCGGAATAGGCCATACGGTCAAGAAATCGCCTTTGTAGCTATAATTCCCAACATTTGTCCCCCAGACCTGCTTACGTCCATTGCCTGCTTGAAACACCGTCTCTTTCCAGGTCCCCCAACGCAATTCGTCAAAGTAATTGATCCCTTCATTCGGGAACTCCACACGGCGTTCGTTGCGAATACGTGTACGTAAATCATCTTTTCCGCCAACAGCCGTTACAGCATTGGAATTTAAAAGTGCCAGCCCCGCACGCTGGCGAACTTCGTTAACTTTTGCTATAGCTTCATTCAGTTTACCATCTTCATTCAAGGCCTCGGCCCACATCAATAAAACATCAGCATAGCGAAAAATCGGAAAATCGATAGGTCCATAATTACGATCCACAAGCTCATTGACTCCTTCAGCAACAAATTTTCGATAGAAATAGAAGAAATTGATCTGCGTATCACTCTGAATATCGCCGTCTACCTGTGCCTGCCCACGAAATGGCCAGCGCATAAATTGAAGACTTTCAACATTCGTAAAATTATAGGCACCCCTAAAAGTCGAATAAGGCGTCACGACATTGGCCTGCAAACGGGGATCACGATTTTCATAGGCCTTTTTGATGCGCTCCTCATTGCCTTGGGGCAGATAAAGGTTCATTTTTGCACCTCTTAATACCGCAGCTGCCTTCTCCGCATCTGTCAAGTTGTTACGTAGAAAAAAGACCTCCCTTTCATTTTCGGTTAAACTGCTGTATCCTGGAATAATTTTATCCCATTCAAACTTAGAGCCATCGTTATTTTCGTATAGATCAACCAAGTGTGGTGAAGGCATATAGTAATTCCAGCCTCGCGAATAGACCGAGGGCCAACCGCAAAATAGCTGCATATTATTCCCATATCCCTGTTCACTGCGATGCTGAATGGAAAAAATCATCTCAGGACACTGCTCATTGGCCTCCTTAAACAAAGCTTTATAATCGCCGAACAGGGTGTGGCCAGCATCTTTTACTTTTTGAAAATCAGCCGCTGCTTTTGCCCAATCCTTTCGATAAAGATAAACTTTACCCCGTAAGGCATAGGCTGCCGCTTTAGTTGCATGTCCATAATTTGCATTACCCGCGGGATAACGATCGGGGAAATTGCTTTCAGCAATACAATCGTTCAGGTCAGCCAATATTTGATTCCAAACCTCCTCTTCCGAACTACGTCCTTTAATGGCCTCCGCCGCTGTAAAGGGCTCGAGATAAATGGGTACTCCTTTGTAGAGTTGGTTAAGTCGAAAGTAAAAATAAGCGCGCAGAAATTTAGCTTCCGCAATATATTTTGCTTTCTTTTCTGCTGTAGAAGGCGATTTTATGGGAATATTCTTTAAGGCGTCGTTTGCACGCTGAATACCTTCATATTGAATTTTCCAAACGTTCAAAAATAAGGGGTCTCCCGCGGTAATGGTTCCCGTCAATAAGGGTTCATCAAAACGTGCCTGCCCCGTATAGGAAAAACGATCAAACTGATACAGTTCATAGGGTGAGATCAGTCCACTATGCCCCATCAGGAGCCTAAACGAACTATAGATTCCCGCAACGCCCAAATCTGTTAAATTGTCGGTTGTCCACATCGTTGCCGTGGAAACCGATGAATATGGAGAGGTATCCAAAAGATCTTTTTTGCACCCTACTATACCTGTTAGCAATACAATCGCTAGAAATTTTTTCATCTTTTTCATGGTGTTCATTTAGATTAAAAGGTTAGATTCAAACCCAATGAATATTGACGCATCGTTGGGTAGTTGACGACAGACGAGTTGATCAGCGAAGGATCATTGCTCGCAGGTCCAATTTCCGGATCCAGTCCAGGGAACTTGGTCCATGTCAACAGGTTTTCACCAGCTAAATAAATCCGAAGTTTAGCGATTGAGAAACGTTTTGCTATGCTTTCAGGAAGGGTGTAGCCTAACTGAAGATTTCTCAGCTTCACAAAAGACGCATTATATAAATAATAATTGCTGGTACGTCCATTCTGTGCATCGGTCACCCCTTTTAAGCGTGGATAATAGCCATCTATCCGATTGTTGGGATCCGAAGGATTCGCGGCATTATAATAATAATGGTTGTTAGCGACCAATGCCGGGACTGATTTCCCCTGTGCGACGATAGAGGAATTGAGATAAAGTTCATTCCAATAATACGACATACCTGAAGAAGCGGACCAGATCATGGACGCATCAAATCCTTTATAGGCCATGTTGATACTAAGACCATAATTGAATGCTGGTGTTGCCCTTTTGCGCATAAACTTTTGGTCATAGACATTTCCATAAACACCGTCACCGTTCATATCCGAATAAATCAAGTCGCCATACCAGATCTTGGTAGGATCTATCCCGTCGGCGGGCTGAAATGAATAGCCTGCAGCGACCATAGCCTTCAACCATTCCATATCCTGTTCTGTCCGGATCATTCCGTCGCGAGGTCCACCATTTTTATCAACGGAGCCATCCGCTAAGAAGTGGCTTCCTGAGCCACGGTATACGTTGTATAAATAGAATTCATTGATTTCGTGGCCTTCCAGAATCCGTTGGTTTACTCCATTAGAAACCATACCGATATTGGACTGGTAAACCCGATTACCGGCGGCATCAGTGACATACCCCTCCGACAATGCGCCTTTATATTTTTCGACACGATTGGTATTATAGGCGAAGTTGGCTGATACGCCATATTTAAAATCGTTGATTTTATCTTGGTATCCCAGCGTCAATTCAATCCCTCGTTTGCTCACTTCGGCAATGTTCATCGTCGCTGCTGTAGCGGTACCTGTGGTCGCCGGAATAGTCGGGACGTATAGAATTCCATCCGTGTAAGCGCGATAGGCATCAAATTCGACGGTCAATTTATTTCTCCATGCTGTCGCAGTAAAGCCTACATTTGTCGTAGTGGTGGTTTCCCAATGCAACAGGTCATTTCCTAGTTTAGTCTGCGCCAAACCACGAACAGCCTGGTTATTGAATGAATAGTTTACAGTACCGTACGAGGGCAGATGATCATAATTACCCGGGGATGCATTATTTCCGGTTTTCCCCCAGGAGGCCCTTATCCGCAAATCATTCAGAAAAGACTTAAGTGGACGCATAAACGATTCCTCCGAAATACGCCATCCTGCGGAGAAGGCCGGAAAGAAGCCCCAGCGCTTGGCGGTTCCAAAGCGTGATGATCCATCGTACCGTAACACCGCTTCGGCCAGGTATTTATTATCGTAAGCATAATTGGCGCGACCAAAAAAGGAACGTAAACCGTAGTCGAGCTCATCACCTGTGATAGAACTCATTGTTGTTGCCGAATTAAATGTCGTCAAGTCGGGGTGTACAAGTCCCAGTTTAGCCGCCCCTATATTATATTGGTTAAAATACTGTTCGTTATAGCCCAAGATACCGCCAACGTCGTGTTTACCAAAAGATCCTGAATAACGTAATACATTATCAATAATCACATTGTAGCTCTTGATAAGGCCATATTGGGTTGTAATTTGTCCCGACGAAAGCGCAGCTGTACTCAATTTGTTGGTTGCAAAATTCCATTTTTCATAAGGCACCTGATGGGAGTTGGTTTCGGTATACGCATAATTGTAATTTACCTTAGATTCAAACTCCAACCCCTTCATTAAATTTAACTTTGCAAATATTGTGGTGTTGAATCGGTTGACCTGGTTCTTCCCTCCCATTCCATTTAGAAAAGCTAGGGCATTGTTTGCGGTTGCCGATTCTTCGGCGGCAGCCGGAAAACCATAAGCGCCATTGTAATAAGGATAAACTCCGGGCACAGTCTGTGTCAGGTAAGAATATGCAGTTACTACATCGGCCACACTCAAATTCTGCATATCGCCAAAGGTCTGGGTACCCACCGTTAAAAACTTGGCAACTTTCGATTGTAGATTAATACGCATGCGTATCTTGTCGGCTCCAGTTTCGGGCATGGTCCCCGGGTTGTTGAAATAACCTACTGAAAAGAGGTATTGCGTGTTCTCACTCCCACCATTTAAGGATAGATTGTGATTTTGTAAGAGTTTGCGTTGTCCAAAAAGCACATCTCCCCAATTGGTATTGGGATACGCAACTTCATTGGGAATCCCAAATTCGGTCAATCCATTCGGATTTTTCTTCGCTTCTTCCCAGAGATTGATTGTTGCATCCGTATATACGGCCGCCTGCCCCAGATTCTTGAACCCTTCATTCACAAGGCGCATATGCTGCGCGTAGTCGGTAATAAATTCGGGTACATTATTGGGCCGTAGCATCGAAACCATTCCCGAATAGGATACATTATTTTTTCCCTTTGATCCTTTTTTTGTCGTAATTAAAATAACTCCATTTGAACCCAATGATCCATAAATTGCCGCTGTTGCCGCATCTTTCAAAATGGAAATCGATTCTACATCATTGGGATTGACAGCATCCATGGATCCGACAATACCATCGATCACCACCAAGGGTGAGGTATTGTTTAAAGTTCCCTTTCCCCGGATCAGGATATTAGCGCCATCTGCCCCCGGTTTTCCGGTTGTGGTCTGTACGTTAACCCCCGCCGCGAGTCCGGCCAGAGAAGAGCTAAGTGTAGCCGTTGATCTGTTTTCCACCGAACTTCCGTTCACGGTCGATACAGCACCAATCACATTTGCGCGTTTCTGACTTCCGTACCCGACAACAACCACCTCGTCTAGACCACTGACAAGCTCTTGAAGCACAATACTCAATTCTTCATTGCCGGTGACACTCTTTTCTAGACCTTGGTAACCGACGTTTGAAACTACCAAGGTTGCATTGGTAGTTGGTAACTGGATGGTAAATTTCCCATCTTGATCTGTCACCGTGGAGATATTGGTTCCTTTCACGGTAACGGTCGTTCCTACCAGGGCCTGTCCTTTGCCATTAACGACTTTACCGGCAATGCCCCGCTGCAGGACTTCTTTGTGTTCGGGAATTAATGGATTTCTTTTGGGTTTTATCACGATCACCTCATCTTTTTTGATCCATTCCAGATCCAGAGGTGCTACGATAGCATTTAATGCATCTTCCAATTTGGCATGCTGTATATTGACTGACAAGCGAGTCTGTGCCAGCGACTTGCCATTTAAGAAAAAATTGACGCCACTCTGCTTTTGGAGATCGCGCATCACCTGATTTAAGGTGACGTGCTTAGCGGTTAAGTTTATGGTTTGCGCATTTCCTTCTGCAAACAGCTGCATTGCAGTCAGTAAAGAAATGAGTACGATTAATTTCATAATCAGTATACTTCGTAAAGTTAAACTCCACGGGTGTAGCCTAACAAATGGATAAAAAATCATATGTTTGTACGGTTTGTATGTTATTTATAAATGGTTATCAAAAATTTGCCTTTGGGCAACACTTGTAAGTATATGCATCCAATTTAAGGCAGTGCCCCCCAGCACTGCCCTTTTTGTGTTGCTTATACCTTTCTCCAGCTCAAGAAGAGTCTATAGTCATTTCTTTTTTCATCAATATTTAAGGTTTTATTGCAATGGTGTCACCAATAAGATATTTTTTTCCTGACCTTTACTCAACTCAAAATGCAACCCACCTTCTTCCAATACATCGAGTACGTCGCGGAGTGACTTGTTTCGTTTGATACGACCATAGAAATGCGTTTGTGGCGCTTCGCCCTTGTACCTCACTTCTACATTATACCAGCGACCAATCTGCTGCAATGCATCCGACACCGGTGTTTCGTCAAAATAAAACAAGCCATCTTTCCAGGCAGTGAACGGCGCTGTATCTACATTTGCAACTTGTATATTTCCATTATTAGTATTAGTCGATTGCTGACCGGGTTGAAGGTATATTGCCTGTGAAGCGCGATTATCGTTTGATAATTTGACCTTCCCTGTGATTAAAGTTGTCTTAATAGCCGTATTTTCCGGATAAGCATTCACATTGAATGTTGTCCCAAGCACCTCAATTTCCTGCCCTTTACTGTGTATTTTGAAAGGTCTCGAGCTATCTTTGGTCACCTCGAAAAAGGCCTCTCCCAACAGGATAACTTTTCGTTCATTTTTGGCAAAGGCCATCGGATATTTTAGCGAAGAGGCCGCATTAAGCCATACTTTTGTTCCATCAGGTAAAGTAATTTGATACATCCCCCCCATCGGTGTGGTCAACTCCAACATCGCCTTGCTTGGATCCATTTGCTGGCCTTGTTTACTTAAGGCATCGGCGATAGATTGCCCATTTTCGTAGGTGATATTTTCCCCCATGACAATCCCCGAAGCCTGCTTATCGAGTTCCAAAACTGTACCATCTGCCAAGCGAAGAGTGGCACTGTTTCCGCCAGGCTGTACAGCATCATCCTTTGTATCTTCCAGTCCAGCGAGATTCCTGTCCGCCAGGGTATGACTCGTCTGCTGTTGCCAAAATATTACTGAAAAAACAAAGAGCAATAGACAGGCCGCTGCAGCCCAATAGGGCCATCGTATGGAGATAATAGTTTTCTTCTGGATCGGCATACGATCTTCCCCTCCTTTTTCCAATAAGTTATCGTTATCTTCTTTTCCTTGCTGGATTTGTTTTTTGATGGTTTCGAGTATTATTTTCAATCTCGATTCCTCCATTTTACCAACAGACGAAGGCCGTAGTAAACTAGCGACTAGCGCCTGATCGATCGCATCCTGCTCACTGGTGTCAGTAGTAGAAAGCGCTTGCTGTAGCCATTCGATCTCCTCAAGCGAACAGTTCCCTTCTTGATATTTTTGAAGTAATTGGTCTATTTTAGATTTATTGGTCTCCACTGAGCTGTATTTTAAAGTAAATACACACAGCATGAAATAAAGGTCTGCTCTAGAAAAAATTTTTTTATTTAGCCGAATAGAGAAGCAATGCCAATAACAATGATGAAAATCCACTATCCTGCAATGCGCCACTTCGGATAAACTTATTTGCTTTGACAATATGGTCGCGAACTGTCGCAATGGAAATCCCCATTTCTTCGGCGATCTCTTGATAACTTTTACCCTCCAGCTTAGACAGCCTAAATATTTTTTGGCGTTGTTTGGGCAATTTGCTCAGTAATTCCTCGACCAGGACCAAGGCTTCCTTTGAATCCAGCACTTTATCAATGGTATTCTCGGATTCCACTACCCCATAGGCGAGCTGGATCTCGGATTCCATTTCCAATTTCAACCTTCGTTTGAAATTAAACGTAATATTACGTGAACAGGTAAACAGAAATGCGGCGAAAGATTGTTCAGGATTTATTTTTGTTCTATTTTCCCAAATACGTAGAAAAACATCCTGAAGTAAATCTTCAGCGATAGTTTCATCTTTCAAAAACCTAAGAATATTGGCGTAAATAATCTGGCTATAGCGATGGTACAAAATATCAAAGGCCTGGATATCTCCATAGTGAAGTTGGCACAAGAGTTCCTTCTCAGGCAGATTTTGATCGATGTCCATAATTGATTATTCTAGGCATGAAGTTAATTACTTCGCTGCAATAATTCAAATCAAATTTCTGAAGCCCAGTAAACTTATTGTATTTTTTTCTTAATTTGCAGGAGCTAATCCCCCCATAGCTGCGCAATCAATTGATAAACGTATCCATTTAAAACATGCAAAATTTTAGATATTATTTTCGGAAGCTCAGCCGTTCGACAGCTCAATGTATTAAAATAGGGTCAACCTTGATTCTGATCTATTTTTTTACGGCTTCTTCTCCCTGCCATGCCCAATCTCTTATGCACCCGAATGCACAGATTAAGTTTGTAAAATCGCAGATCAGCAAAAAATCCGAACCGGTATATACGGCGTACAAGCAATTGATTACGCTGGCCGATTCTCTTTTATTGACCAATCATCATGCTGTCGAAGATTTTAGCGTCCCTGGCTTTTATAGCGATAAAGAAGGCCAACGTGCCATGGCAAAAAAACTCCACACAGACGCTTTTGCCGCTTATTGTACGGCCCTCGCCTATACGTTGAACGGGGAGCAGAAATATGCCCAAAAAGCCCTTTACTTCATGAATGCTTGGGCCACCATCAATAAAAAATATTCCCAGTTTGACGGACCAGTTGTACTTTCTTATGCTGGTGCCGGATTAATGATTGCTGCAGAGCTGCTCAAAAACGATCCGCTCTGGGCAGAAAACGATCTTAATCACTTTAAAAGCTGGACGATCAGCGTCTATCAAAAAGCGACACATTTCTTACGTGAAAGGCCAAATAATATTGCTGATTGGGCAAGGTTTGCAAATTTGCTTTCGGCCAATTTTCTTGATGACCCAAAAGAGCTCGCCTTCACCATATCATTGATTAAAGGCGATCTTTTTGAAAAAATCGCAGCGGATGGTCACCTCATTGAGGAAGTAAAACGAGGAGAAAAAGGTTTATGGTACACCTATTTCTCGTTGGCCCCATTAACAGCCTCCATGTGGTGTATACGTCAGGTGACGGGCGAGAACCTGTTTGCAGCCACGAAGGATGGGAAATCGATCAAAAAGGCCCTAGATTACTTATATTATTACAATCAACATCCTACAGCATGGCCCTGGTTTAAAAATCCTGACGTAGACATTCACAACATGACGGTAGGCGTCTGGCCTTCCAACCTACTTGAAGCCATGAAGGATATTTATCAGACGGCTGAATATGATTCGTATCTCTCGATTTACCGTCCAATTATCTACAAAAAGAATCATTTTGCCTGGACTTTCCCGACATTAATGCCGGTATACTTGAATCAGGCCAATAATATAGAATAGTATAAACCATAAAGCGATCCTTCGTGAAAACGAGGATCGCTTTAATCATGTAAATTGGGGTTCTATCTCTTAAATCCAGCAATACCGAGCTCTTGAAACTCCAGCTTTTTATTCCCCACGATACGCACCTTGGTTATCGGTCTGTTCGGAAAAAATAAACTGGTCATTACCGTTAGTCCCCCATCTGCAAAAAGCTCCACAGAGCTCACATCAACATACAAGCTGAAAGAGAGTGTTCCGTTATTCAGCAGGCGTTGTGCTGAAGCTATCTTTGGGAATTCCTCGTTAAACGACACTTCCCCGGACTTAGAACGATCAATATAATAGGCATTTTGATCTTCACGATAACCAATAATCAATTCGTCACCAGATTCATTTGATAAGATCACTTTGAAAGACTGTTGCTTCAAATCTTTGAGGTCCAAACGGTACGCTTGCGGGAGATGTTGCTCGAACGAAACTTCCTTCGTTCCGCCGCCATGGTACTTTTTAAGCGGTCGAAATGCAGTTTCAATTTCTTTGGGCGCAGTACTTGCAACGTAGAACGACTGTCCAATTTTATCCAACGATAAAACACGTGGTATGGTTGAGGAGGAGCGCCATTTTGTGGTAGGAACCACATTGGCATATTGCCAGTTGCTCATCCAGCCAATCATCAGGTGCCTATCCCCCAGGTTACTCCAAGTTACACCGGCATAATTATCGGGTCCCCAATCCAGCCACTTTATTTTGGTATCTTCTGTGTGGAACTGATGTCCATCAAAGTCACCCACAAAATATTGTGTTACGGAACCACCGTTGGGCCCACCTGGATTGATACTGACCAACAAGACCCACTTTGTAACTCCTTTGTAGTCCATGGGAATAAGATCGGGGCATTCCCAGACGCCTCCATGGGCTCCCACCTCTTTACCAAACTCACTTTCCTTCTGCCATGTTTTCAAATCTTTGGAAGAATAGAAAGTAATACAATCTTTTGTAGCTAAGGTCATAATCCAACGTTGGCTATGCGCATGCCACATCACCTTTGGATCCCTGAAATCCCATATGCCAGGGTTTGGTAATACTGGATTGCCTTTATATTTTGTCCAGGTAAGACCCTTATCTAAACTATAAGCCAAACTTTGATTTTGATGCAATCCCGTTTTCCGATCCTCTTCCTGATGATTGTGATGGGTAAAAATGGCGACTATAGCATCTTTCCCAAACCCTGCGGTGTTGTCTTTATCGATCACAGCGCTACCTGAGAAAATAGTTCCCAAACTGTCGGGGTACAATGCGATCTTCTGCTCGTCCCAATGAATCAAATCTTTACTGATCGCATGGCCCCAATGCATTGGTCCCCAAACGGGCTTTTCGGGATTATGCTGAAAAAAAAGATGATAATTACCGTTCAAATAGACCAGCCCATTGGGGTCGTTCATCCAGCCCTGCTGTGGAGTAAAATGGTAAAGTGGGCGATATTTTTCTTCAGCATCCCGTTGTTTTTGCTGTCCCATCTGGGCCAGACTTGTACCGACAATACTTAGCAAGAACATCGTAAGTCCGTATTTTTTTAATCTTATCATTTTTCTTTTGTTTACGTTTATAATCCGATTATTGTTCGCTTCAATAAGCAAATATCTTATAAATTATCAGGAAGATTTTTCAACTTTCAACCCATTCACTGTAACAGTTCCCTGATCCACAAAAATAGTCCATGGATTTTGATCCATTTTATAGATCCGGTTGGTAAAAGCAACACGATCATTCACATACACGACACAGATAGACTTTTCAATACTAATTTTCAGATTAAAAATCCGATTGGCCGGTACGGTGAGTGGTGTAAAATTGAGTGCTGTTTTACTTCCGCCACCATTTCGAGCCTCCTTATTCATAAGCAGGGCCGGCATATTCCAACGATTGGATGAAGTCAGGTCAAAAGCAATGCTATACACTTCGGTCGGATCATCACATGCTCCAAATGAAAAACCAAATTGATTGGATTGCGAAGCATCAATAGTCATTGTCATTTTTACGGTCGACGTATTTCGGTTAAACAGCGCATAGCTTCTTCCCCCTGATTGAGCTGACAAACGATAGGTTTTATTCGACTCAGAAACTTGACCAACGCTGCTCAGTTTTTCAAAGGCGACTTCTTTATTGAATTTACTGTTTAGGGCCTCCGGAATTTTAGAATACAACTGTCCTGACGTTCCCTGAACCAACTGATGGGAAATTAGATTTCCAGCCCAGGGCAGTTCGTTGTTATTATTGACGGTTTGTCCCGTTGAACACCAACCCGAAAGATAACGTGTTGTACCATCGCTAGCCGTCTTGCCAGCATAGAGATAAAGTCCATCAAAGGTTTCATGATGTCCTTCGGCATCCCGACAGATCATCCAGGGACCATCCGGAGAATCCGCAATACGATAAAATGTCTTGCGATGTTCATCCCGGTTGATCCGCGAAAACAACAGATACCACTTATTGCCCATTTTAAATAGATCCGGGCATTCCAATAGTTCAGCATCTGTTTCGATGCCATATTTTTCCACTGTCCCTGTCGTCGCAACGAGCGGTTCAATCATCGACCAACTGCTTAAATCGGTTGACTGATAACGTGCAAGGATTCCTTTTCCGTCTTTTCGCGTCGTGACTAGCATCACGTAGGCATTACGGCCTTCATCCCAATAAACGTGCGGATCCCGAAAATTATTTCGATCATAGCCCACCGCAGCCTGCAGTGCCATAGCTGGTTGCTTGGTCCAATTCATTAAATCAGTGGAGGTAGCCAATATGATCTTTTCTGCTGGAGTAAAAACACTGTTATGACCTGTATAGAAACAGTAATACACTGTTCCTTTTTTGATAAAACTTCCTGTTCCGATCCATTCATCCTGACTCCCCACAGCGCCCGACGACAATACTTCGGTATAGCCCTCAAATGTTCCAAAGTCACTTGTTCGCGTGCTATAAATCGGGTGCCTGTTGGCGTTCTCATAGAGATAAAACAAGTAGAACTTTTTATCGCTGGCATTGTAATAAGGCATGGGATCGCCCACAAACCCCTGCTGAGGCCTATAGAATCGTTGATATGGGCCAGCCTCCTGCCCCGAAATACAAGCCGTAGAACTGTCCACAGGTTGTATTGTTATGGGCTTATCTACCACTGTCGAACGCTCGTCGCTATTCTTGCAACTTGTCAACAAGCTGAGCAAGAATACTGTCGGAAGCAAATACATTTTTGGTCTCATGATTTAAATCTTTCTATTAATCCCTTATAATCTATCATCGCTTGTTTTATTTGTATTCGATCATTCTTTAGGTAATGCTTTCAATTCGTCCCAGTACATCCGTTGGGTAGGAAATGCCACGGGCTGTCCATTAGGATGCTCATGCGGCATCACAAGTATATTGTTGATGATAGCCTTTCTTCCAGCAGGAATCTGAAAAACCAACTCTTGCCACTCCCCAACATGTTCCTTTGCGTAATTAGCCCGCAACCAATCTTTTTGCTGTTCACCATCCGATTGAATCTCCAATTGTACATCTCCCGCTACATCCTTCAATATCATAATGGAAAAACGGCCATATTCTGCCGGATTGATAGTCACTTTATTTGCATTCCACAGCGCACCACCATGCCAGCCTTCGCCCGTTTTATTATCCCGGACAAAAGACGCACAGAACGGTGTTGCATTAATTCCCGTAGTTTTCGGGTTGGGATAAGGTGAATCTACGGCGCTCACCCCTAACCCGTCGAAATGTGGAACGCTTGTTTCGCCATTATAAATCATCAGGATCTGTTTGGGTTCCGTGCCCAAAATCGCTGTTACCGTATACTGGAACGTCTGCCCCATATACGCAAGGCTGTATTTTATCGGAGAACTTAAATCCACGGGGCCACTCTGATTGGGCGTTATGCTCGCGCCAGCTGTAAATTCTATCGCAGGTGATAAGTTCTTCAGGTCTGTCCCCAGGGGTAGGTAAATTTTAATGCTTCTATTTTTCTGATCGATGATCCCAGCTTTTTCTCCGATATGGAATGCCGTTATTTCCGCTTTGATTTCTTTGACGGTTACTTGATAGGTGTTGAATAGATTTCCATTAAACACGCGGTAAGTAATTGGTGTTGTTCCAGAAAATGAAAAGTTCTGGGCGATACCTGAAGCTGGAGAAACCTTGGCATTATTGGGCAATTCAATCGTCGGAGCCACCGCTGAAAGATCTGTGCCTTCAGGAACCATGACAAGAATGGTACCTTTTGCCGGATCTATTTTTCCAGCGGTATTACCGACCTTGAAGGAAAGTACCTCTACATCTGCGTTCAAATTGAGTGTGCTATCGGCATCACGCTTGCAGGCAGCAATAAGCCAGATAAGCAGGATAGTAATCCCTACTTTTATCGTATTTTTTAATGTGTGCATTGGAATAATTGGTTATGCTAATCGTTCAACAATAAATGCTTATTTAATAGCCTGGATTTTGTTTGTACAGATATTTACTTAATCTGATCTGTGCTTCAGGAATCGGCAAGTATTCGTTCCTATCTGCAGTAAAATGTGCCGAAGAATAATAAGATCGACGTGACTTTTCCGCATCATAATAGGCATTCATGGCCTGGTCTGCAATTCCCCAGCGTACCAAATCAAAGAATCTTCCGTTTTCCATCGCAAGCTCCAATCGTCTTTCCCAACGTAACGCCTTCCGGGCATTTTCTTCGTTCCATACAATATTATCTCCATTTTTGTACGTTTCGATCAGGGTTTTATCATTTGCATAGCCCGTAAGTGCAGTGCTATTTTTTGCCCGCGTACGTACTTGGTTTATCAATGGCAGTGCTTCAGCCGAACGATGCAGCTCGATAAGCGCCTCTGCCCGCATCAACAGCACATCGGCAAAGCGCAATACAATTCGATTTTTTGTATTGGCATAGAACGGTACCATCGGGACAAAACAATCGCAATCGGGATCTACATTCTCTTTCAATGAGGCGTAAACCGAATATTCTGCCGGGTTACGGTTCCAGCTTTCTTCATACGTTCTTTTGCTACTATACTTGTAAGGTAAGCCCGGAATTGCAACTGTATGGAATAACCGTGGATCGTACTTTTCTGAGGTATTAAAGCTATTCAACGCATTGTAGTTATCCAGTGGTAGACCTTTACCCGTTGTGCGAAACGCGTTGACAAGGCTTTGACTCGGTTTATTGAAATCACAACAACCTACGCCCATAGGTACTGATAGCACATCAGAAAAATTAACACGCCCAAATTTTGTCCCGTCATCCTTTGAAAACTGAACTGAAAACAGGGCTTCAGTCCCATTTTCATATTTGCCCGGCAAGAAGTTAAAAGCAAAGTCGGTTTCCAGCGTATGATTGGATGAAAGTACAACATCCGTATTTTGTACAACTTTTTCCAAATCTCCGGCATCGATGCCCGTCACCACATTACGTTCGGCATTGTCCTGACGGTATCCCTTATAGAGATAGGTTTTGGCAAGATATGCCGCAGCAGCAACACGGTTGGCACGCCCGACCTCCGTTTGTACAGCCGGGAGATGATCTACAGCATACTGAAAATCATCCACAATCTTTTGCCATAGCGCATCGTTGCTCAAGGCCCTATTCGATACGGTTTCATAGCTGTCTACTGCGACATTTTCATCAATATAAGGTACATATTTGAAAAGGATCTTTAGCATAAAGTAAAAATGACCGCGTAGAAAGCGTGCTTCACCCAGCTTTTCTTCCTTCCCATCGAAATTATCCATCTCCTGTATGGTCTTGATCGTGGTATTGGCACGCGAAATCGCAACGTACAACTGAAACCACAATTTATCCAACTCTGCAAAATTGGTTGTAATGTTATTGGAGACCTCCAGGAAATGAAAGGTCTGGATATCCTGTGGTCCCGATCCGCCTTTATAAGCATCGTCCGACCGAACCGTACCATAGGGCCATAAGCTAAAAGGAACATCATAATGATCGTTACCCAATGCCGCATAGGTAGCTGTCAATAATCGTTCGGGCTCCTTAACCTGATCGGAGCTCAGTACACCATTGGGTGTTTGATCTAAAAATTTGGTGCATCCTGGAAGTAGTCCAGCAAGAACCATGAATATCGCTATTTTAGTGGTTATTTTTTTCATCCGTATAAATTATTTAGAAGTGTATCGCCTTATTTCGCTCCCATTTTAAAATCCAATATTTACCCCAGCTGTCCACGTGGTTGGAATTGGATAACCCCAACCTACATTTTCAGGATCCACACCGGTGAAATTTTTTGATTTAACGGTAAATAGATTCTGACCAGTTACATAAATCCTTAATCGGCTCATACGTAGGTGTGCGGCGGTTGCTGTTGGCAAAGTGTAGCCCAGAGACAAATTCCGGAGCTTCATATAAGATCCATTCTCGATAAAGTAATTTGACAGACGGCCCTCGTCGTTGTTATTTGTTGTTTGTAAGGCCGGGATCGTTGACGTTGGATTTTGTGGTGTCCAGGCATTGAGCAGACGTACACCTTTATTGGAATTGACGTCGTCCACACTCCAGAAGTCCGTTTGCTTTTTCAGCCAGTTTTCAACATCTATTCCCTGTACCCCCTGAAAGTACGCAGATAGGTCAAAGCTTTTATATTTTAGCACAATGTTCAAACTATAAGAAAAATCAGGATGAGGACTACCAATCCAAGTACGGTCCATATCGGTGATCTGCTTGTCCGCATCATAGACGTTGACATAACGTAAACGCCCTATCCCTTTACCGGTCTGATTGACGTGCGCATCCACCTCGTCCTGATTCTGAAAAATGCCGTCGGTGACATAGCCATAAAATGACCCTAGCGGCCGGCCGATAATATTGTCTCCTTGACGACCACCATAGGAGTTTTCTACTGCTTCGGGTAAATGTGTCACCTTGTTTTTATAGGTCGAGAACACAGCCATTACATCATAATCCAATCCAAAGGTTGTTTTATTACGATATCCGGCCGATACGTCCAAACCTTTATTTTCCATGGAGGCACCATTCGCCCAACGGTAACCGCCCTCTCCGACCACACCGATATAGGCTGGATTGATCAACATATCTTTGGTTGCTTTAACATACCAGTCAATCGAACCATAGAGACTTTGATTAAACAATGAAAAGTCCAAGCCTATATTCGTCTGCGTGGTAGTTTCCCATTTCAGATCATTATTTTCCGTTTGGATTTTGCGGTATCCCGATGGTAACTTTCCCGTTCCTGCACCCGATAGATCGTATGCTGTACCGTCCACGATATTCCATGTTGGATCAGCAACACCATATTCGGGGACGAACAGGGCATAGGTAGCCAGATTACCAATACCCTGGTTGCCTGTCTGCCCCCATCCCACACGTAACTTGAGGTCAGAAATATAATTTTTTGTACTTGCCATAAAGCGTTCAGAAGAGATCCGCCAGCCTGCCGTTACTGCTGGAAAAGTGGCAAAGCGGTTATTTTTACCGAAGCGGGAAGAGCCATCGTGGCGTACGGTGAAAGAAGCCAGATAACGGTCATCATAGGAATAATTGGCCTTTCCAAAATAGGATAGCAGCGAGAAGCCTGTAGAGCCACCTCCTACTGCCGCTGTCCCCGTACTCACACCTGGCCACATATACTCTGGTGTTTCTATGGCAAATGCACCATCACCAGCGGTATAGGCGTTAAAATTAATATCATTCTGACGGTTCATTTCGATACCAGCAAGCACATCTATTGTATGTTTGTCGATTGCCTTCCGATAAGTCGCTGTATTGGACCAAGTCCACTTCATCCCATGAGACTGCTCCATATTAACGCCACTGCGGCTGCTGTTCATAAATCCCGAACGATAGGATACTTCCAGGTTACGTTTGTAAAAATTACTGTAATCCAGGCCATAACTGGTTCGAACATGCAGATCTTTTATCAGCTGTAGATCGGCATAGGCATTCCCAAACAAACGCCAATAATTGTATTTATTATTTCTATTGTCGTAAAGTACACGCATGGGATTATGACGGTCGTTCATTCCTAATGCTGGTCCCCCCCAGCCCATTCCATCTACCGTATGCACGGGGATAATCGGTAAAGCTTTCAACGAAAGGTCAAGTACATCGCCGGGGACCTGCACTTCACCCGTGTTGTTTACCGTAAAATTCTCTCCAACAACCAGTTTCCCATCAAACAGTTTATAGTCAGCATTCATCCGGGCGGATATTCGCTGGAAATCCGTGTAACGGAGTGTGCCATTGTTGTGCAAATAACCTAAGGAGAAAAAGGAGCTGGATTTTTCTGTTCCGGAGCTCAATGTCGCATTGTATGACTGCTGCAATCCTGGTTTCGAAACTTCCTTAAACCAATCGGTATCTGAAGCATACATGGTGTGCTCACGATCAATATACTTGGAAACAAAAACAGTATTGAGCTGAGGCACGCCATTCGCATCGTTATTCCATTCAAACTGATAACCAATATTGTTTCCATTTGGATTGCCACCGCTGTTGATTGTTGCCTGCCATAGGGCACGACCATATTGTTGTGCGTCCAGCACTTTCATGCGATTATTAAAATGCGTACCGGTGGCGTAGGCGTCTACTGTAAGTTTAGGGGCACCTAGCTTTCCTTTTTTCGTGGTGATGACAATAACACCATTGGCTGCACGCGAGCCATAGATACTCGCCGAAGAAGCGTCCTTTAAAACCTGAATGCTTTCGATATCATTCGAATTGAGTTCGTGCATTCCGCCCTGTGTGGGGGTTCCATCAATGACATACAAGGGATCCTGACTACTATTGATCGAACTGATTCCGCGCATACGCACTGTTGCCGCTCCACTTGGACTACCATCCGAAGTTACAGTCATACCGGCTACCCTTCCTTGCAGGGCTTTCATCGGGTTATTTTCTGGAGCCTTCATCATCTCAGCAACATTCACAACACTCACTGCGCCAGTCAAGTCCTTCTTCCGTTCGGTTTGATATCCCGTAACGACCACTTCATCCAGTCCTTTTTCGGTGCTCGTAAGCTGAATATCGAGGAACTTTCTTCCGGCAACAGCTATTGTCTGCGTGGCATAGCCGACATAACTTATTTCTAATGTGCCCTGATTGCCCGATGTCTGGAGGACAAATTCTCCCTTTTCATTTGTCTTGGTAGCTATTGTGGTTCCCTTCACCACTAAAGATGCCCCCACTATAGGTGCTGCTGTTCCACTATCCGTAATTCTTCCCCGGATTTCAGTCTGCTGCGCAAATGCGACAACAGAAAAAAGTGCCAAAGACGGGAGCAGCATTGCTTTCTGTCTTGTAAACATAATTGGTTATGCGTAAATGGTTAATTATTTAGATTGATTATTTTATGATGATAGCGTGTATACTGCTTCTTTAAGAAGCAGTATACTTACTGTTGCTTCTGGCCTCCATTGAAGATCGGATGCAACCATTGGAATCGATTGATGACCTCATCGTTATATTCAGGACAAGCCCCCCGGCTCTGTGTCACAAACCCACTTAAGGTCGCCGCAAATTCCAGTACTTCCTCCAGCTGAACACCCTCCTGCATCTGAAACCTTTTGGTGAGGAAAGCCGCCAAAAACGAATCACCACTTCCGATTGTATCTTCTACCTGAACTTTCAAGGCCGGGAAATGATAACTGATATTATCTTTTTTATAATGATACACGGCTCCATCTGCACCATAGGTTACAATTGCCTCCTGAATTGCAAAACGGGCCATGATCAAGTCTACACGCTGCTGATCGGTATAGGCTTCCGTAGCGCCATTCCAGTCGGAAATAACATGCAGTTCCTCGGCATTCATTTTCACAAAATCAGCGTATGCCAACAACTTATGTATTTTTTCAGGACCAAAATAAGGTGTACGCAGGTTGACATCCATCACCCGAAAGCGGGCTTTTTCAAGCAATAACAGCAAACTTTGGAAGCTTACTTCATCCCGACAGGCTAGACTTCCATATACCAAAAAATCCACCGTTGCAACTGCTTCCAGAACAGCACTATCCACTGCTATTCTGTCCCAAGCTACCGGATAAACGATATCGTAATGCACATCGCGTTTAGCATCGATCGAAACCTCTACGGTTGAGGTCGGTAACAACGCATCATACTGGAAGAAATCGGTCGGAATGCCCAGATCCTCACATACCTTACGTAGTTCATAACCATTTTCATCACGCCCTATGCGTGTTAGCATACGCGTCGTAACGCCCAGTTTATTGAGGTGATAAGCCACATTCAACGGTGCACCGCCCAATTTTTTACCGGTAGGAAGATTGTCCCAAAGTACCTCTCCAAAACAAATACCCTGTATTGATTTTTCTCCGTTTTTCATATTTCTTCTTTTTTCACAAAGCTTCGGCCGAGCGCCAAAAGCCATGTAACGAATTGATTATTATATTTCCCTTTAAGTTCAATGTTGACAATAGATACACACGACTTGCTATCATAATGTCATTGATTAAATAGCTTTCGATAGGCGCCAGTCGCGCCATGGCTACTCCGACGCCTATTCGTTTAGTCCAGCTAAAGACTAATGTAGATTGATGGTATGCCCAAGGTCTTCCAGTGACTTCCCTTTTGTCTCCGGCATAAACTTAAGCACATAGATAAGCTGTAAAACCATAAATAGGGCAAAGATCAAGAAGGTACCGCCCCCGCCGAGCATTTCCGTCAATGCAGGAAAACAAAAGGTAATAATTGCCGCCATCACCCAGTGTGTCAAGCTGCCGAATGTCTGTCCTTTAGCACGGACATCATTCGGAAAAATTTCCGAAATAAACACCCAAATCACAGCGCCTTGCGAGAATGCGAAAAAGGCAATAAAACTCATCAGATAGATGGTGATCGCAAAACCCGTCGTTTGATTGGTATAAAAAGCATGGGAAACGAGTGCCAAAGAAACAATCAGTCCAATCGAACCCACCAACATTAATTTTCTTCTACCGACCTTATCGATGAAATTGATCGCCAGCAACGTAAAAATAAAATTGACAACCCCGATCCCAACTGTTGAAAGCAATGAACTCTGTGAGCCCAAGCCGGCCATTTCAAATACACGGGGGGCATAGTAGATAATTGCGTTAATACCTGAAACCTGATTGAACAGCGCAAAACAAAAGGCCAATAAAATAGGGTTGACATTTTCGCGAACGAAGAGTTTGCCCTCCCCTGCTGTATTGTTTTTGGACTCCTGAATTTTTGAAATCTCCAGCTCGTAACCATCCGAGTTGATTTTTTTCATAATTCGTTTTGCTTCAGCTAAATTACCCCTGTGCAGCAGTAACCATCTTGGACTTTCCGGAATAAGGAAGATCAGACCGAAGAATAATAACGACGGAAAACACTGTACGCCTAACATCCAACGCCAGGACTCCTCCCCTACCTGACCGATAAAGTAATTGGACAGATAGGCAATCAGAATCCCCAATACGACGTTGAACTGGAAAAGTCCGACCAATTTTCCACGCGATGCCGCCGGAGATATTTCCGATATATAGATTGGTGCAGTTACCGAAGAGACGCCAACGCCTATACCACCCAAAAAGCGGAATAAAATAAATATCGTCCAGTCATTCGCCAATGCGCTGCCTATTGCTGAGATAAAGTAAAGAGCTGCAACCGCAAATAAAGTATTCTTACGCCCCAACTTATCTGAAGGCAGTGCACCCAGCGCTGCTCCAACAACTGTTCCGATCAATGCAATGGCCATGGTCAATCCATGCTGAAACTCACTTAAATGCCAGTGTTCCTGCACGGCCTTTTCTGCTCCTGAAATAACCGCTGTATCAAATCCAAATAAAAATCCGCCTAAAGCCACTACAAAGGACCAAGCTAGTACCGTGTTTTTGTTCATGTTATGATCTATAATTGATTAATCCAAATTTAACCCTGGTTTCATCTTAACTTAAATTTGAGCTTCGCAAAAACATTTATTTATGTAACATTTTTTAAAAAACATTAAAACACTAAAAATCTGAAACTTACACTAGTATTACTTTTTAAAACTTTCACTTTTTAAACAGAAAATTTAGAAAATGATACATTTTTGAAAGTTTCCATATCAGTGTAAAGAATACACTAACAAAGACGAGGTTAGCCTAAAAAAACTAAATAATGTATATTCGGATATTGAAGGGAAAAAAATCATGGGAAAATATTTCATTTATGGTGGCATATTGATCCTGCTTCTTTTTTGTGGATGTCAACCAATGGTCCAGAAGAAAAAGCGGATTATTGCTTTTTCACAGTGTATCGGAAATGATGCCTGGCGACAAACCATGCTCGAAGAAATGAAAAGGGAACTTTCCTTCAATCCGGATATTGACTTTCTTTATCGAGATGCCCATGGCGACAATAATGTCCAGATTAATCAAATTCGGGAATTAGTCAAACAGGATATCGATCTTCTGATTGTATCGCCAAATGAGGCCGAGCCCCTTACCCCTATAGTAGATTCGGTATTTCAACGCAATATACCCGTCATCGTAACTGACCGTAAGACATCCTCAGGCCAATATAATGCCTATGTGGGGGCAGACAATCTTGCTATCGGAAAACTGGCGGGCCAGTATAGCCGCACCATTTTACAAAACAATGGTTCGATCGGCCTGGTTACTGGATTATCGGGCACATCCGCCTCCATAGAACGTGAAAAAGGCTTTATGCAGCAAATTGGAGATGCTAAAGGGATTCGAACGAGCGGAATCATTCACGGCGGATGGGAAAAAAACAAAGCTTATTTGGAAACGCGTAAGCATATAGACCAAATGATCCAGAGTGATATCATCTTCACCTTCAATGATCAGATGGCCATGGGGGTAAAAAAAGCATTGGACGAAGCCCAGATCAAAAAGGACATTAAGATAATCGGTGTTGATGCCCTTCCTGGTCCCGGAAATGGCCTTGAACAGATCATACAGGGCAAAATGTTCGCTTCCATACTCTACCCCACTGGCGGAGCCGAAGCCATTCGAACGGCCTTGGCTATCATCAACCACCAAAACTACCGCCGCGAGAATATACTCGCAACCTCTGTCATCGATAAAACCAACGCGGAGTTGCTTGCCCTGCAGTCGGATAAAATAAAGCAACAGCAGCTCGATATAGACAAAAGACAGGAATTCATTACGGAACAGAATAAGATTTACCAAAGTCAAAAGTCGGTTCTTAATGTACTGGTCGTTAGCTTGGTGCTTGCTGTTGTCTTTGGTGGCATTTCTATTATCGTGATCAGGAGCAACTGGGAAAAGAACAAACATCTGGAAATCCAAAATAGTGAGATCCTTGCGCAACAAAAACAGATCGTCGAGATGAATAGTCAGATCCAGCAAGCGGCAGAAATCAAGAATAATTTCTTCACCAACATCTCACATGAATTTAAAACACCGCTGACGCTTATTATAGCGCCTATCGAGGACCTTGAATTACGAAAAGACCTGCCAGAAGAAGTCAAAGAACAGTTGTCGCGCGTCAAGCGGAATGCAAAAAAACTACAGCGTTTGGTTACCGACCTCATTGATATCCACCGAATCAGTAAATCAAAAATTAGGTTACATGCGTCTATCGTTTATATCGATCCATTCATCCAGCAGGTAATAGGTAGTTTCAAACCGCTATTTAAGAAAAACAGAATCTCGGTCAGTTATGTCAACAAAACAAGTTTGAAAGAGGTTTGGATGGACGAATACCTCATGGAACAGGTCCTATCCAACTTATTATCCAATGCGATCAAACATACTTCAGCAAGCGGCAGAATTGAAATTATACTAGAAGAAAACAATTTCAAGGACTATTTTTATCTACGCGTATTGGATAATGGTCTGGGAATTGCGCCGGTTGATATTGAGCATATTTTTGATCCTTTTTACCAAGGAGCCGGCAGCCGTAACGGATCCGGAATCGGACTCGCATACAGCAAACAGATCGTCGAACTGCATCATGGCCAGATCACCGTGAGCAGCAAGCCCGGCCATGGATCGATCTTCACCCTCCGCATGCCAATTGGGAATGGTCATTATGAACCTGCTGAACTGGCCGGTTTCGACAGTGGAGAAAAACCATCGTTTCAGCAACAAGATCTACTGGACACGACAGCAAAGGTGGTAGACAACAATCTTTCTTTTCGATCCAACAAATCGAAGAGCATTATGATCGTCGAAGATAATGATGAAATCAGAGACTATCTCCGCTCGTTATTGGAACAGGATTACAACCTGTTTCTGGCGAAGGATGCCCAGCAAGCCACTAGTATGATGAAGACACATTTTCCAGACCTGGTGATCACCGATATTATGCTTCCTGATGGAAACGGACTGGATATTTTGAAAGACATCAAAGCCTTTTATCAGACCGCACATATTCCCGTCATCTTACTGAGTGCACTTGCCAACGAGGAGACCATGCTTGAGGGGAGCAAATTAATGGCCGATGACTATATTACTAAGCCATTCAATGCCGAACTGCTGCGGATACGTATTTCAAATATTCTTCAATCGCGTCATCAGCTTAAAGAAAAATATAGCAGCAACGTCGAACAGTTTGAGCGTACTCAAGCCGAACAGGTCAACGATAGCGACAGAAGATTCCTAAACAATCTCTCCGCCATTGTCGAATCCAAGTTATCGGATCAGCGGTTAAGCGTCGACGGGATTGCCAACGACCTCCATCTCTCACGCGTTCAGCTCTATCGTAAGGTGAAACAGCTGCTCGACTGCAGTGTCAATGAGTATATTGTGGAACGAAGATTAAAGAAAGCCAAAAGCCTGATGGCTGAGGGTCTAACCATCAACGAAATATTTAGTAGTGTCGGCTTTTCATCAGCATCTTACTTCGCGTCGGCCTTTAAAAGGAAATATGGACAGTCACCAAGCGCCTATAAAAAAGAATTTGACAAAAAATAGCCGATCAGTGGGCATGCACGAACGAAACGTTAAAACTGCCCCTTTCGTTTAAATAGATAAAAGCTGATCAATAGAAATACAATAACCATCACCATGTTGCAGTAATCGAGCCGTGCAAATGAGTCATTTTCGGATAGGATGTTCATGACCGCATTATAAGCACCCGTATAGGGTATAAAATCCGAAAAGCTTTTTTGCGCCACCAGCACTGAAAACACCAACATAAACATCCCCACCCCAATCGGGTAAATAAAGCTTCGGAACAATAGACTTAAAGCCAGCTGGATCATCCCAATAGCTGATAAGGTAATGAAAAGCTTCAGAAATGTATAAAAAATCACCTGCCTATAGTCGTAATTCTGGAAACCAAGGACGGGATAAATCAGACTGAGCAGATAGCCGCTGATCAAAAATGCAGCGTACGCAAAAAGAATTGAAAAAAGTAATGTTAGTAGAATAAAGGTCGCTTTGGAAAAGAAAATATTCGATTTACTGATGGGCACAGTAAAGAGTATTTTATAATTGTTATTCTTATACTCCACATCACAGCAAGCATATACAAACAAAGCGACAAGAATGGGATAGAGTAAATAAAAAAATTGAAATACATATCGACCCAATAAGACTTTCCAGGGATTTGGAATGGCGCTGGCACCACCGGAATTGACAATGTCATAGATTATATAAGCGCTAATCGCAAAAATAAGCAGCATAGGTGCGATCAAGACCCCAAAAATTTCCCTGTTACGAAGAAGTTTGTACTTTTCAGACAAAAAAGCAGTATAAAATGTATTAGTCATTTGCACGAGCGATTAGGTTTATAAAAATTTGTTCAAGGTCAGCACCACGGGATTCCAGCCCATAAATAGCAATCTGCTGTTCAACCAAAGATTTGATCACAAAATCAAATTGTTGATCATCCCCTATACTGACGACAACGTCTTCGCCATCGAAGTTAACCGTAGAAAAACCTGCATTTTGCAAAATAGAAACTGTTGCAGCAGGATTGGATGTCCGTAAGAACACTTCTCGGTCAACCTGTCCCAGCAGCTCATGCTTAGTTCCTTGGAAAATCATTTTTCCTCCTTCTATGATACCAATGTGTGTTGCTATTTTTTCAAGCTCACTCAAAATATGGCTTGAAAGAAAGATCGTTTTACCCTGTTCATTGAGGTGACAAAACAAGTTGCGCATTTCCACAATACCCTGTGGGTCGAGACCATTTAATGGTTCATCCAGAATGAGTAATTGGGGATCATGAAATATCGCCATTGCAATCCCTAACCGCTGTTTCATACCCATAGACAAAGCATTCGTTTTTTTCTTTTTCTCCCGATGAAGATCAACCATTTCCAACACTTCATCAATGCGTTTATTCCCTTTTTTATGAATGATATCCAAATACTTTAAATTTTCAAAAACGGTTAACTTAGTATAATAACAAGGCGATTCGATCAGGTTTCCAACATTCGTATAGATACGTGTTCGATTTGTCCTAAGACTATTTCCCTGAATAAAAATCGCATCTGTCCGGTCCTCCAAAAGACCTAAAAGTAGCTTGATTGTTGTCGATTTTCCGGCTCCATTTCGCCCGAGATAGCCATAAATACCCTTTTCTGGTACCTGCAGACTGATGTTATCCAGGATTGTTTTCGCGCCTATTTTAAAGCTAAGTTGTTTTGTGAGGATACTTTCCATTGGTGTTACCGGTAAATTGGATCTTTATTGATATCGATATAGAAAATGCCGTCGATAAAGTCGTGCCACCTTCTATCTTCATCAATCCCTTGATTGATGACTGAACTAAAATTCTGTTTTAAAATACTATTGTTGGACAACTCCCGAAGATCTAAAAAGAAATAAGGCGATTTGGTAGCATGAAATACATTTTCCACCGCCAACTTACCCACTTTATCGACAACACGGCCAGTTTTATCGTATCGTCCATAGGAAGTAAAGTCCAGGCTATATGCTTGGGCGCCATATTTACGCTTTAGATAAGTCCCAAGCGGCCAATAATCTTTATTGTATGGAGCAGAAAAGCTATGGATATTGGCACACCAGACGATAATCTTTTTGCCGGCGTAAAGCGAATCGATCTGATAGCATAGATTTTCTGCCATCAGGGAATCCCTAAAATGCATGCTCTGCATTGATCCTGATTTATAGCGCCAAGATTTGTCAAAGTTATTTCTCATATCGGACAGGTATCGGCTATAGATCAGGTGCTCATTGTCTTTTACACCCCTGCTGATCACACGGCTCAATGCATCCAATTCTGCTAAAAACTGTTTCTTTTGGTCCGCATCGAGCTGCTTGCTGGCAAAACGTTCATATGTCAGGTATTCCAGTTTGTTTCTATTTTTTTTCAATAAAGGATACTTGGTTGAATCAATCCCATTTTTGACTAAGAAATCTTCTAATAATTTCGCCCGCTTATCAGACAATTCCCTACCCGAAAACTGAATATCAAACCCACCGAGAGAAATAGGATTCTGGGATGTTTTCGTATTTTTATAATAAGTTAAGAGCAGTTGATTTTCCTCATTTTGCCACCAAAAGTCAAATAGACCGATACCGCCGACCGTTTTTACTTGAGACCGACTCGTAGGGGTATCCATCTGTGCATTCATCATCCACATATCATATTGCCCTGCCTCATATAAAACTACGTCATAATCGAGATGCTCATGCAGATAACGGATGAGTCTGGCTTTCGCTTTGAAAGTTTCGCCATCATTGTGCAGCATTTCACCCAACATCAAAATTCTATTATTTTTTAGCGTAGCATCAAAAAAGCGTAGATCCGAAAAATTACTATCGGTCATCAAGATACTTTTGATTTCTTTTTTATGGCGATTCACTTCGGTTAATAATGTTGCATGATTCGCCATGGGCGTATCATTATAGACAAGCTTATTAAACGATAAAATTAAAACTGTAGTTATCGCAAGTGCACATAAAACACCTCTCATGCATTTCAGCTTATATAATTCATAATTGATCTATCTACTGCGTGTCACGCTAAAGTAGAATACATTTTAACATAAGATGATCATTTTTTCTTTTTCCACAAAAAAATTATACAAAAAAAATTAGAAATGCCCTATAACTACAAAAAGGCGGTTAAGTGAGTGTATCACATAACCGCCTTGCTTGCTTGCTTGCTTGCTTGCTTGCTTGCTTGCTTGCTTCGTAAAAAATATAGCAGGAGAAAATTAATACCCTACATTTTGTTTCAACGTTCCTTTACTGTTATCGATTACAGCTTGCGGAATTGGCCACAATTCATTTTTTCCAGCTTTGAACGTTCTATTTTCAGAGAAAAAACGGTCCGTTAGCGACGTGTAAGTAACCTTGCCTGTTTTAGGATCCACCGCACCTTTTGACAGCGCGCCATTGACAGGACCGTTCATCACATCTTTGGCTATTCCCCAACGAATAATATCAAAGCGACGGCGTCCTTCTCCTGCGAATTCTACACGCAGCTCGCGACGAACCAACTCACGCAGTTTGCTCTGACCACTGTAAACTGCTTTATCTACTTTTGGCATCTTTGCGCGTAGACGAACCAGATCGATATTGTCATATACGCTATTATCAATGATCCCCAATTCAATCTTTGCTTCCGCATTTAACAGAAGCATTTCAGCATAACGCATCACAATAATGTTGGTACCCACGTTCCAAATGTTCGCATAACTGCTCGGATTTTGGATGTATTTTTTATAGTTGTAAGCTGTGCTAGATGCATTATCTGGACCAGATGGATAATCTTCCGATTTCGGATCCAATGGATCGAAATATTTACCGTTATACAGTGCTCCTGGGTAAACAATTGTTGCGCCCAGGCGTGGATCTCTTTTTTCATATGGACTGGCAGGGTTATAGGATTTCGACTCGCCAATAGTTTCTCCATCGGCAGTTTCGTAAGCATCTACCAGACTCTGTGTTGGTACAATAGACCCCCATCCGCCCATGGAATTGGGCAGCATAATACCAAGTGAAGTATATCCTTGAATATTTACCAAATATTCGATATTCATCATAACCTCACTGTTGTTTTCATTTGCCTCTTCAAATAGGGTTGCATAATCATCGAATAATTTATAATTAGCCGAAGAGATGATCTCCTGTGTTGTATTGATGACATCCTGATATTTCTTTTCAAAAGCATAACAGCGAGCCAACAAACCAAGGGCGGCACCTTTTGACATCCGCCCGCCTCCCTTAGCAAACGACAAATCTGCTGCAGCTTCTTTCAATTCTTTTTCCACAAATTCCAATACTTCTTTTTGCGTATTTGCAGGCACGAACGAATTTTCTGTGGTCAAAGTTTTCGTAATGATAGGTACTCCCCCAAATAAGGTCGCCATATCAAAATACTTATATGCGCGTATGACGCGTACCTCAGCGGTCAGCCGTTTCTTTTTTTCAGCATTAACCGGCGATTTTTCAATATTTTCAAGGATATAATTAGCACGACGGATATGCTCGTACGTATAGCGTGCCTCTGCGTTTCCAGAGTTTGTCGGTGTTGCCGTCCCATTTCCCAAAGCCTGGAATCCTTCCCAAGGGAAATCACTATTGGAGTTATCCGAAGTACAGTCCATGTAAAAGATCTGTGTACCGTCTTCCCAAGCAGATCCTTCGGCCAGCTTACCGTCGCTTCCCCTTGTACCGCTGTACAAACCTGTTACAGCAAAATCGGTTTCTGCTTCCGTTTTCCAAAAATTATCGGCATTATATGCATCCAACGGTTCCTGATCGAGTTTTTGACAAGAGAACAATAAGGTGGCTACGCTCAATGCGATCGTTATATTTCTAAGTTTCATGATTTTCAATTAAAAGTTTACGTTAAGACCAAACACATTTGTTTTCACTTGTGGGTAGTAATTACCTCTAGAATCCGCTGGAGCCTCCGGATCAAATCCTTTAGCAAAACCAGTAAAAGTCAAGAGGTTTTGCCCACTATAGTATACCTTGGCCCCTTTAATACCGATTCTATCCGTAAACGTTTTTGGTAAGGTATAACCGAAGGTAATGTTCTTCAAGCGGACATAACTTGCATTCTGTATCCAAAAATCGGAAGGAGTGCCTGAAGGACTATTTTGTGACCAACTGGTCAATGCCCTCGGCATCGATCCATTTGGATTGGTCTCTGCATTGAAACGATCTGCAAAAATGGTTGTCGGTTTATCAGATCCCGAGATCCCGCCAATGGCTTCACCCCAAAGATAGCCCTGTACTTTAGCGGCCCCTTGGAAGAATAGGCTCAGATCAAAGTTTTTATAACTCATATTGGACGTCAGACCAAAGATGAATTTCGGATCAGGCGAACCTAGATATACACGGTCATTTCCATCGATTTTTTTATCGCCATTCTGATCTTTATAGATAATATCACCAGCACCTACAGTTCCATTTACGCCTTGAATGCCACTGTTTTTATATTCTTCATCCGAACGATAGATTCCTGCTGTTTCGTAGCCATAAAACGAACGGATTGGTCGGCCCTGCTCATAGATATAAAAAGTTCCATTAACCTGTGGCTCATCGCTTGCCCATTTTTTGATCTGGTTGTTAATATAAGAACCATTTGCGGCAATGCTATATTTAAAATCACCAATACTATTTTGATAGTTCACTTGGAGCTCAACCCCATTATTTTGTACTTTCCCTGCATTTTGGTAAGGCGCGGGAAGACCATATAAGTTCGATACGGGCAGTTTTAACAATACTCCATCAGTTTTACGGTCAAAGTATTCAAATACAAAGCCCAAATTGTTTTTGAAGTTCAGGTCCAAACCAATGTTAGTACTTGTCGTTGACTCCCATTTCAATATTGGGTTTGCTGATTCAACGATAGCTCCGCCAGAACTAATCTCACCGCCAAAGGAGTAATTATAGCCAGGAGAAATGGTAAATAAGCCTGGATAATAAGCGTCTGAAGAAGGATATGAATTATCTGATGTTGCCGCTAATTGTTGGTTTCCGAGTTTACCCCAACCACCTCTTAATTTCAATTCTGAAATTACATCAGACAAAGAAGATTCTTTAAAGAAATCTTCCTGAGAAATACGCCATCCTGCTGAGAACGAAGGAAAAGTACTCCAACGATTGCTTCCCAAGAATCGCGATGTCCCGTCACGTCTCACATTGGCTTCCAATAGGTACTTATCCGCAAATGCATAATTGATACGACCGAAGAAAGAGCGTAAAATTAACTTTTTTGCTCCCCCGTCGACTTTCATTCCGTCCTTGCTACCTAAATTCAGTTCCGAAAAATCATTATTCAAAAACCCTTGCGCATAAGCACTGGAGTAATCTGCACGGAATGTTTCATCCATAAAACCGCCTAAGACATTGATTTGATGATTACCAATCTTTTTATCATAGGTCAACAAGGTTTGAAAAGTCAATCGTTCAGATTGAAAGTTGTAAACAGTCAGATTATTCACCCCTTGCTTAGGTCCCAAATCACCGTTCGGTGCATAGTATTGGATGTCTTTGACGAATTTGGAAGACATATTGTCGATCGGTTGAAAGCCAACAACTTGTTTGATCTTCAATCCATCCATAATCTTAAATTCACCGGAGAAATTGACCTGCGTATGTTTATTGATCATATTGTCCTTTGCCTCCAGATCCATCCAAGCGATTGGGTTACCGTCGCTACCACGACCATACACACCATTGCTATATTTGTATGGAATAAAACTAGGAATACGATTTACCTGTCTAAAGATCTGTGCCATGTCACCTGTATAAGGGTTTATGGGTTCGGTAATACGTTGATAGTTATACGCCAGCCCTAAATCAAATCGAAGCCTTGAAGACACTTTTGCCCCCACATTTGTGCGTAAATTATACCGGTCCGAACTCGCAACTTTAATAACACCTTTCTGCCCTAGATAGCCTCCGGAAGCCATATACTGCACATCTTCTGTTCCTCCTGTAACCTGCAAATTATGCGATTGCTGGAAACCTGACCCTTTATACAACAACCCTAACCAATCTGTATTGGGATGACCGTCCGGATCAGATCCATTTTTGAAAAGTTCTAGATCCTGCTGGGAGAAACGCTGCGTCTTCCATTCATTTTTAAGAGCCTCGTTTAAGATGACAGCATGGTCATAAGAGTTCATATATTCTGGTAGACGTGTTGGATCCTGAATACCAGCATAGCCTGTATAATTCAATTGCGGTTTGCCACTTCCCCCTTTTTTGGTCGTAATCAGGATAACCCCATTAGCAGCCTTAGATCCATAAATTGCTGCACTAGGTCCGTCTTTCAATACCGAAACACTTTCAATATCGTTGGGATTGATATTATTCATCGAGCTTTCTATTCCATCGACAATAACAAGCGGATTTGCATTATTGATAGTACCTAGGCCACGGATTCGGATCGTACCGTTGTCTTTACCGGGCTGTCCTGAATTTTGAGTAATTGTTACACCCGAAAATTTACCCTGGATCGCTGAGGATACATTGGTAACGGGACGGTCCTGTAGATCCTTTGACGTGATCGCCTGTACAGCACCAGTTAGATTTACTTTCTTTTGTTTGGCAAATCCCACAACAACAACTTCTTCCAAAGCCTCATTGTTACTTTCGAGCTGAATTGACAGGGTCGTCCCTGTAACAGTTACTTCTTTAGTTTTATAGCCAACGCTACTAACAAGCAAAATATCACCGGCTTTCGCTCGAATTGTAAATGTCCCTTTTGCATCTGTCGATGTCGATACCGATGTACCTTTGACCGAAACAGTCGCAGCCGAAAGAGGACCATCTTCTGCGGTTACTTTCCCGGTAACTTGGTTCTGAGTGGCCTCGTTTGCTTTATGTTTAAATGCAATTGGCGTTTCTGCGGCCCACAAACTTTGCGAAGACGCAACAAGAAGAGCAATAGCAAGCAGGCTTACCTTTTGGTTACTTGTAAATTTTGAAATCATAATTAAATAGTTAGTAAAGTTGAGTCTGTCAGTTTAGTATTTGATTGACTGGTTCAGCCCATTAAATTAGAGGGATATTTTATGGGAACAAAAAAACGGTGTCACGAAATCGATTGCGCAAATAACGCAATCGATTGACTTTTGTTTATTGAAATTCACTTTGTCACTTTTTTAGTATATAAAACAATGCAACCGGATGCATCCAAGCCGGAACGCTGTTGTTATATTAAAAACAAATACTTATGTGTTCTATTAATACTTTATTAATGGACTATTAATTGGGCTAATCGATATTTAGCGGGATAACTTAATTATAAATCGATATGACAGCTCAAACGCTCAAATTTCATTTTCTTGGCATCTGCCTACTTTTTTCGGTAGGCCTGCTATTCGCACAAAAACAATACGATTCCTATAACGGCCTCGTCATGGCTGGCTACCAAGGTTGGTTCAATAGTCCTACCGATGGTGCAGACCGCGGATGGTACCATTACCGTGGGAAAAATGGATTCCAACCTGGTTCTACGAATATCGATTTTTGGCCCGACGTCAGCGCATATCAAAAGACCTATGATAGTCCTTTTATGACAAAAGAAGGCAAGCCCGCTAAACTTTATAGCGCTCATGATTATTCATCGGTCAACCTCCATTTCAAATGGATGCAACAATACGGAATCGATGGCGTATTTATGCAGCGATTCGTAGGTGAGATTGCCAACCCCAGTGGTCGCAACCATTTCAATACCGTATTGACTTCGGCTATTCGTTCAGCCAACGAATTTGACCGTGCAATCTGCATCATGTACGACCTTAGTGGTATAAAAGATGGCGACGACAAAATCTTAATGGACGATGTAGCCGCCCTCGAAAAAGAATGGAACCTCAAAAAGCGTGATCGCGCCAAAACTTATCTTTTTCATCATGGTAAACCACTTATTGCCGTTTGGGGTATCGGATTTAACGACGGTCGAAAATATAATCTCAAAACAGCCGAACGTATTGTCAACTATCTCAATCAAAACGGCTATAGCGTACTTCTTGGCGTACCGACTTATTGGCGTGAATTGCGCCAGGATACCGAATCCGATCCATTTTTACATGAACTCATCAAAAAATCAGCTATCATTATGCCTTGGTTTGTCGGTCGATATAATCAGGTCGGATTCGATGAGTTCAAATCACTGATCAAAGATGATATGGACTGGTGCAAACAGTACAAAATCGATTATGCACCACTTTGCTTTCCCGGATTCTCCTGGACTAACATGACGGGTAGCTCCCGTGCCTTTGTCCCACGTGATTCCGGAAATTTCTTGTGGAAACAATTACAGTATAATCTTTCAATTGGTGCCCAAATGCTCTACATTGCCATGTTTGATGAAGTCGATGAAGGTACCGCTATATTCAAGACACTCCATCAAAAAGATGTTCCTCGCAATGGAACAGGCTCATTTGTCGGTATTGAAGATAATCTACCAAATGATCATTATCTTTGGTTAACCGGACAGGCAAGCAAATACCTAAAAACCAAAACCTCAGCCCCTGTCAAACAACCAAAAAGAAACTAAAAGATGAAAATAAAAACGCTCTTATACTGTGCACTGCTACTGATGAGCAATACAATCGTTGAGGCACAGCAGTCCACTAAAACAACAGATGCTCCTGCTAGTCTGCGGCAACAAAAGATCACGCAATTCTGGACAGATCGCACACAGATTCAATCAGTCGCTAGTCTGTCGGTTGCCCCTTTATCTTTATACTACACACGCCCTGCAGGGGTTTGGGAGGAAGCCTTACCGCTCGGTAATGGTCAGCTCGGTGCCATGGTTTTTGGTGGTGTAGCCGATGAACGCATCCAGCTGAACGAAAGTACGCTTTGGGCCGGTCATCCGCAGGATCCCAATAACCCCAATGGGCAAAGGTATCTGCCCCGCATACAACAACTTCTTTTTGAAGGTAAAAATAAGGAAGCCATTGAACTTGCGGACAGCACCTTAATGGGCCAACCAAAAAACATCAAGCCTTATCAGTCGCTTGGCGAACTGTGGTTGGATATGCCTCATCTAAAAGCTGAGCAGTATCAGCGCTCACTTGATCTCCAAAGCGCATTGCAACAAACAAGCTATGTATACAATGGTATCAAGTATATTCGCGAGTCTTTTATTTCAGCTCCTGCCAACGCAATGGTCATCCATTATTCAGCAGGTAAAAAACAAGGTTTGGATCTCAATTTCACATGGAAAAGAGCCCAAGATTTCAGCTGCAGCACTGACCCAGCCGATCCTACACAATTGCTACTTCAGGGTCAGATTGGCCAATCTGCTCACACCAATGAGCGCGGAACAAAGTTTGCCGCCATTGCAAAAGTGGTCTTGAAAGGCGGTAAACTCGTCAATGCCGACGGCCGCGTATCGATTACCGGAGCAGATGAAATTACTATACTCATTACCGCTGCTACAGATTATCCCGGACTGAAAAATATCGCCTATCCACAAACCCCAGCGCATACTGATCCGCTTGCGAGCTGCTACAATGTAATCACTAGCCTGAAAAAACAGGGTTATCAGCAGTTAAAACAGGCCCATATTGAAGACTATCAACAGTATTTCAATAGGGTCAAGTTGAATCTTCCAGATCAAGAACACGATAAACTCGCAAAACTATCGACTGATTCGCTCGTTCGGCTAACAAAAGGATTGCAAAGAGTACCTAATACCTTAATCAACAAATTCTTTCAGTTCGGTCGTTACCTTTTAATTAGCAGTTCCCGTCCAGGACATATGCCGGCAAATTTGCAGGGACTATGGGCTTGGCAGATGGATCCACCTTGGAATGCTGATTTTCATACTAATATTAATTTGCAAATGAACTATTGGCCTGCCGAGGTAACCAATCTGTCTGAATTGCATACCCCGCTATTTGACCTGACTAAGGCCTTAATCCCTTTTGGTGAGCGTACCGCAAGTAAGCTCTATGGAGCCAAAGGCTGGGTGGTACATCATCTCACCGATGCCTGGGGATATACTGCCCCAGCTGATGGTGTACAGGGTATTTGGCCCATGGGGTCGGCCTGGATCGCGCAGCACCCCTGGGAACACTACAACTATACAGGCGACCTGGAATTTTTAAAAGTCCAAGCTTATCCTATTATGAAAGGAGCAGCTGAATTTATTCTGGACTTTATGGTCAAAATACCGCAAGGTAAATCATTCGCCGGTTATTGGACCACCAACCCTTCACATTCTCCTGAGAATAGTTTTATCCTACCATCAGGTGAAATTTCCAGTTTTACCTATGGGGCCACCATGGATACACAGATTATCCGCGACCTCCTACAAAACTGTGTGGAAGCAACAAAGCTTTTAGATTGCGATCCTGATTTCAGAAAACGCTGCCAAGCTGCCTTAACAAAACTGATCCCGACACAGGTTAGCAAAGAGACAGGCCGCATTATGGAATGGATCGAAGATTACAAGGAGACGGAGGTAAATCACAGGCATACATCCCATTTATTTGGCCTACATCCCAGCAACCAAATTTCAATCGTCAATACGCCCGAACTAGCCGAAGCTGCAAAAAAGACGCTATTAAGTCGGGGCGATCATGGTACAGGTTGGAGCCTGGCCTGGAAAATCAATATGTGGAATAGATTGCATGACGGAGAGCATGCCTACCGCTTATTGTATAACCTGATCAGTGATAAGACACTGCCCAATCTGTTCGATAATCACCCACCCTTCCAGATTGACGGGAACTTTGGCGCGACCGCAGCGATTGCCGAAATGCTGCTGCAAAGCCAGGTCAGGGACAAAAATAACAATTACCTCATCGAGCTGCTCCCCGCTTTAAGCCACAACATGGATCAAGGAAGCGTAACCGGACTCAAAGCAAGAGGAAATCGTACGGTGAATATACAGTGGGAAAACGGTAAGCTTAAGAAAGCTGAAATCCTACCCAGCGGTACTGGTCCAATCTGTATCAGTTATGCTGGTAAACAGATCGAACGACATGGAACAAAAGGTACAGCAGTCTTGATTACCCCCGAAATGTTTCAATAAGTATGCATTCATCCATTGTTGAGCTGCTTGCCACATTTTGTTCATTCGATTTAACGTAACGAAAATTCCTAGCCCGAATAGACCATAGAAAACAGCTGTATATAAACAAAAGCGCTGTTGATCGATGATCAACAGCGCTTTTTACCTTTTTTACTTTCTGACATACGCATGCTGGTAAGCAAGCTTTGTTAGTTTCCCCAATTGCGATTTGCACTATCCCCCATCACAAACTCCAAGGTACCACCTTTCAACACATCGGCATGGGTCAACTGTGGAACGTTCAGTGGCTGTCCATTTAATTTCGCCGACTGAATGTATTTATTTTTTGCAGATGCATTCTTGCCGATAATAACAAAAGATTTACCATTAGGAAGCTGTATGCTCACCTTCTGGAAAAATGGAGATCCGATGCTGTAGGAAGTCGAACCCGGTGTCACAGGATAGAAGCCCATTTGGGAAAATACCACAAAAGCCGACATACCACCACCGTCTTCATCACCTGGCACACCCATTAGGTCGTTTCTAAACCATTCACCGATCAGCTTATGTATCCGTTTCTGTGTCATCCAAGGTTGTCCGGCGTAATTGTAGAGATAAGGAATATGCAAAGCCGGCTCATTCGCCATGGAAAATTGTCCAACATTACCTGTATGATCTGGAAGCTGCGCATAAAAATCAAATTTTGACCGACCCAAAGGCTGCTGGAACATCTCATCGAGATACTTGACAAACAATTCATTCCCACCCATCAATTTGATCAGATCCGGAATGTTGTGTTGTACATCCCAGCGATAGATCCAGGCATTGTTTTCACCATAATACTCCCGTGCTCCCTGTCCACCAGAAAACACATAGTCAAAAGGCATGATAAAATTTCCCTTGTCATCTTTGGGATGGAAAAATTTGGTCTGCTCGTTGAAAAGATTTCTATAATTGAAAGATTGCTTCATAAATAACTCATAGTCAGCCTGAATACCCAATTCTTGCGCAAGCTGTGCCAAGCACCATAAATCGTAAGAGGTACCCAAGGTTACTGCGACCGGTTGTCTCCGTTCAAAACCGTTTACTTCGGGTATGGTTTCTTTTTCACCTGGATACAATGCTGGGATATAGCCTTTCTCCTTAAAAAATTCGTCTAGTTTTCCTGCGGCCTTACCGGACCATGGAGCCAAAGTCTTTTCTGTAATTGCACCTTTTGCAGCCAGATACGCTTTCTTGATATCAAAATTGCGCACTCCTTTGCGATAAGCATCCAATAAAGTTGCTACACCATGATTGGAATTCATCCGTCTACTATCGCCGGTAATCTCAGGGAAAGTAGGCAACCATGGCTGCTCCATTTGCTCGGACATCCGGACAAAAGAATTGAGGATCATGGACTCTGTGTTGGGATCCAAGAGTACCCGTAATGGGTGATGTGCCCGGTAAGAGTCCCAGATCCAGTCATCTGTAAAAAAAGGTTTACCTTCGTCCTGATGTACCTTTCCGTCGAACGCGCTGTAATAGCGACCATCTTCAGAAATGTTGACAGGCCTTTCGTAAGTGCGGTACAAAGACGTATAAAACACATGCTTATTGGACTCATTGTCGCCTTCTACAGCAATTTTACCTAAAGCATCGTTCCATATTTTACGTCCTTTTTCGGCCAGCTTCTTTTGGTCAAAGTCGCTGATTTCACGCTTCAAATTGGCTTTTGCTTGTGCCGCATCAATAAATGAAACACCATATTTCATACGTAAGCTAGTCCCTGCTTGATTAAACTCCAGTACCAGACAAGAATTCTTACCAGCAGCTTCAGTGGCATTTTCCAATTGTTGGCCTTGCAGTCGCTTCACGGCAACAGGTTTGGATTCGGGAACGGCATAAATATACACATGCGTGCCATTACCAATATCCTGCATACCCGAAAGTCCCTGACCGTCCCATTGAAGTTTCCCCTCCTGTGAATTGAACTGCAGGTATTTTGTCGAAGTTGACGGAAAAGTAAAGGTATACATCCCCGACTGATGCGACAACGCGTAGTCTACCTGAATATTCTCTTGATCCAATAACACGGAATACGCATACGGATGAATTTCCTCCTGATCGTAACTGTACAATTGTACCGGTTTCAAACCGCTTGGCAATTTTACCATTGGGCTAAGGTTGAAAGCCGATCTTCCACGATGGCTGGTAACGATAAGCGGCAGACCAAACAGACGATCTGAAGTATAGTCTCCCCGCTCAGGATAAACGCGCAAAAGGCTGTTTGGCAAGTGAACCGTTGGGTAGGTTGGTACCAATAAATGACTGATGTTTCCCATGTATGGATTAACATAATCAACATAATCTTTCGTCATTCTAGCTTGGGAAAAACCTTTTAGCATACTGACCGAAAGAAGAGAACAGCAACATATTGTGCGTAACAATGTATTGGTTTTACGTTTGATATTCTTCGTTAGCATTTTAAACAATTAAGTGTTCGATGGTTTAAGGGCGGAACAGTTGTTCCGCCCTTAAAGTTAATTTTTTTTGGCAACATATCGTCTTCGTGCCCATCGATTATTTAGGACCTGTCAGTAAGCCAGTCTGCTTTACCTTCTTGATACTGCCGTCCTTATTGTACTCTAAACGGTCTACGCAGATAGAGCGAAGCCAATCGTTGAATTCGCCATTTTTTTGTGACAATTCACTATTATGATAAAAAGCATACCATTTACCTTTAAACTTCACGATCGAACCGTGGTTGGTGTAGCTATTCGTCGGATCCATATAGATGCCCATCGATTTCCATGGTCCCATTGGACTGTCACTTACCGCATAACGCATACGGTTATCCCCTTTCACTCCATCTTTCCAGTTCTCATCGTGATTGTCAGAATAGGACAGATAATATTTTCCATTATACTTGTGTACCCATGAGGCTTCGTGAAAATCTTCTAAGCCTTCCATCTTTTGCAGTTCACCGTCGATCTCCATCATATTGTCTTTGAGCTTCCCGGCTTTACAGACACCGCCGCCGCCCTGATAAAAATAAGCCTGCCCATCATCATCGATAAAGATATGTGGATCAATAAGTGCTTCGGCCCCTTTTACATAGCCTTGTACCACAAAATCCTTTGCTGGTGATTTACTTGTAGCCACACCGATTTTCCAGGTCTTATTCCACTCCGTACCACTTGGATGTGGAAAATAAAAATAGTAGGTACCATTTTTATACACACAGTCAGGAGCCCACATAAATCCACCTTCTTTTCTACCCCAAGGGACTTGTGAGGCGCGTAATATTTCGCCATGATCGGTCCATGTTTTCATATCCGCAGTCGAAAACACATGATACTGATCCATCAGATCACATCCTTGAGGCGGAGCAATGTCATGTGAAGCGTACACATACAGGCGGCCATCGGCCCATACCCGTGCCGAAGGGTCTGCGGTATACATATGTTTGATAAATGGATTATCTTGCGCCTGCAAGTGTGTGGCAAAAAATAATGTCATGCCCAATAGGCATTTGGAACCAGCTTTAATAAATTGTTTCATCCGATAATTATTTAGTATTGAGTAGTAATAGTAGCGGGCACCAAGTCCCGCTTATTGTTTAGATTCTTTGCTTAGGGTACCTTAATTGCTTCCACTGCTGAATAGTTGAATTTTTCGTAGGTGTCGCGGACTTTTGCCCCCATCCGTACATAATAGGTGTACCCTGATTTCAATGGAATATCCTTGATCGTATAGGTTTCCTTCCCTTCTCCGGTCTGCATATTGCCGATATTTTCCCAATTTTGGTTAATCAATGCGCGATATTCATCCTTATAATACGCATCAATGCGATTGCCAGCCCCACAATATGGTGTCAAGCTTAAGAATGGGCGAACTTCGATCACTTGTGGCAATCCACCGGTAATAGGCGCGGCAAGCGTACAGGAGATTTCCAGTTTATTTTCCGCTTTTAAGGTCCACTTCACATTTTTGATCTGCAGATAGGGTGTCACCTCAAAGTTTTGCTCTGCATTGGCCCCCAACTGATAACCTTCGATCTTCTGTGCTGGCCAAAATGCCCCACCATAAGGCTGCAGCGTATACGTCGCCTGAAAGAGTTTTGTATGATTATACGATCCGTCCTGCTTGACAGCAATATCCTGCGGTGCAGGATTGTCGCTCCAGCTAGTTTCCAGCAAACGGATACTAAACTCGCCCTGTCCTGTCATGAAGGGTTTACTGGTTAGCTTATCAATGACCTGCCCTTTCATACTCGCATTCGGACCATCGTAATTATCTGTTTTCGAACAGGCATTTAAAAATAACAGGCCTGTCAATGCTGTCAATAAATATATTGTTCTCATTTCTGCTCAATTAGTAAATAGGGTTCTGTGGATATAGATTAGGGTTTTTGTTCAGTTCTCCTCCCGGAATAGGTTCGTAGTACCATTTCTTTTCAAAGTTGAACGTCTTGTTCCAAGGTTCCTTTTCGCGAATAAAAATAAAGGAGTTGATCCGTTCACCGCCCGGGGCATATTTCAGTTCATCCAATACGAGGTAAGGCATCAGCGAATTGGGCACAAAGTTGTTGAGCTCCACATCAGCAATGCGCCATCTCCGCATATCCCACCAATGGTGATTTTCAAAGCACAATTCACGTTCGCGTTCCTCGCGTATAAATTGCAGATTTCCATCCAAGGGATAACCATACTTACCGGAGAGGTTCGCCGAAGCGGCCGTGTAGAGATAAGGCTTAGCACCTGCGCGATTACGGACCTGCGCGATGTATTGGAATGCTTCCTGTTTTAGTGTTTCATCGTTTTTGATCAGACCAAGTTCATAAGCCGCTTCAGCCTTATTCAAAAGTATCTCTGCAAGCCTAAAGACCTTCCAGGGCTGTGTACTGTTATACAATTTCACATCCTTGGTAGACATTTTATAGTTGATGTATTTACGGATATAAAAACCTGTTCGCGTATTGTTGGCATGTCCATCTTTCCACATGCCATGTTCGCCCGTTATGTTGATCTTCGTGCCATTGTAATCAAAGAGGCTATTCTTGGGTCCAGCCAGGATACGATTTGACTCGCTATTTATAGCGGCAGTACCGGCGCCCATCTGTGCATCAGCAGCCTTACCGGGAAAGGTTTTATAGAGTCCACGCTGAATATCAAAACTTCGCCTTTCGGCGCCTTCGCGCAATTCCATTCCCGAGAAGTAAAATGTGGCTCGCTGACGAGGTTCCAAATCGGCATAAAGCTGTTTACGGTCTGTATAGCGTATTGGCTTTCCACCGGCATCCGTGATTGGAAGCTCACCGAACAATTCTACGACATTCAATACGGGATATGCCGCAGACTCATTGTCACTTGAAAAGGTCGGATTGGGTAGGTGCGTGGCGTCATAGCTATGTTTAAGACGATTGTTGTGCGGTGCAGTGAGACTATATTCCTTGATCAGAATATCCTCGGGGCTATCTAAGTCCAAGAACAAATTCACATAGTTTAGTTCCTTATCCTGGGCATTCTTATTATACAAACTGTATGGCCCTGCCAATACGGTTGTTGCAGCATCATAAGCCTGTTTGAAGAACCATTCCGCTTCTTCCTTTTTGATACCCACCAACTGCTTGTCCGTGGCGTCGCCGGACAGATTACTATACGAGCTATATTTAGCAATGCTACCGGCATATAACATGGCGCGGGAAAGTAATGCCGCGGCCACATATTTATTGGCGCGGCCCCGCTCGCTGCTTCCAGACATCATAGAAATTGCCACCTGCAAGTCTTCATTGATAAAATGATAGACCTCAGATTCTTTATTTCTACTAACCAAGAGTTGTTCTTTATCAGCGGTAGGATCCTGCACATCTTTTATAATAGGTACCCCGCCGTAACGCTTAACCAAAGCAAAATAATAGAAAGCCCGTAGGAAATGAGCTTCCCCAAAGATCTGATTGTACCCCTGTTCGGTATAATTGGCTTTGTATTTAGGTAGGCCCGCAATCAGGGTATTGACATTCCGAATGCGATCATATGGCCAGTAACCAAAGCCCTGTGCCCCAGCTATCCCCCAAAATTGTCCGGTCATCTCGCCGCTCATAGCCGCAAGCGTTTCCGGATTTTGCCAATAATTGTCCCATCTAAATCCTCTTTCTGGATGGTATACAAAGTCTTCTATGGGCAGATAGCTGTACATTCCGGCGACATATTTACGTGCTCCGGCCTCATTTCCAAAAAGCGCATCTTCACCCAATACTCCTAATGGATCCAAATCCATCTTTTTACAGGATTGCATACCCGAGCACAGAAAAAGGCCAATGATTGCTATAGCGATTGATTTTTTCATGTTTTGTTCGTTTTGAGATTAAAATTTAATGGATGCTCCAATGTTGTAGGTTTTATTGATGGGATATTTGTACACATCAATATCACCCGATGAAGAACCTCCGGCAGATCCTGGGTGCTCAGGATCGGTATATTTGAGACCTGTCCATGTCAACAGGTTATAAGCACTCGCATAGATCCTAAGATTCTTTATTTTTAATGTCTTCAACCATTGTTGCGGGAGAGAATAACCCAGTTCTAAGGTTTTCAGACGCAGATAGGAGGCATTTTGAACCGCCCGGGTTCCTTCGGCCATGGCTGAGCCAGTAGAAGGATAATATCCAGCAAGCCATTGTGTGCTTGGGTTAAATAGATCGGCACCAGCATCAACTGGTCTCCAGCGATCCAAAAACTGCGTCAAAGCACCACCGTCAAACTGCAGTGGTCCTGCCAGTACCTCACTATACTGTACATACACTTTTGCTGCACCCTGAAAATTCATCGTCAGATCCAGACCACGCCACGATCCTCCTAAGGTAAAACCATAGTTGATCAAAGGCATATTGTACGTTGCAATAGGATGATTGTCGGCATCGTTGATCACTCCATCGCCGTTCCAGTCCTGATAGTAATAATCACCAGGCAATGTGCCGCTGCTTACCAATGTTGGGTGGTTATAAATCTGTTCATACGATCCAAACTGTCCGGCGTACTCCTTGCCCCACCAGATTTCCTTATTACGATTAGAATAGCGGTTACGCCAGTTGTCGTACGAATTACCCGCTTTTGATTCTACTCGGTTTACAAATTGGCTCTTGGTAGAAGAGACCTGCGCATTAATAAAATAATTGAAATCATTGATCTTATTGCGATGTGTCAAAGAGAGCTCATAGCCGAACGTGCGATCGCTTTCCAGATTTTCCTGCGGTAGGTTGGCACCAACAGTACCAGGGATCAAGTCAAGGCTTGTCGCCAGAAGGCCTGAGCGATTACGGTTAAAATAATCAAAAGTCAAGCCCAGCTTGCCGTTCCATAGATCCATGTCTAAACCCACGTCAGCAGTTTTGGAAGTATACCAGGTGAGATTAGGGTTGGGAATTGCTGTAGGCAGGGCCCCATTCACGAGGTTTCCACCAAAGATCCACCCCGTTTCATTGGGTTCCAGTGCATAACCAACGATGGTTGAAGGGTAATTACCTGCCGAACGGTCATCCCCGAGCTTACCATAGGATGCCCTTATTTTTAAGTTATTGATAAAATTGTAGTTGTTTTTAATAAACCCTTCCTCGCTGATACGCCAACCCACCGAGGCTGCCGGGAAAAATCCCCAGCGTGATTCTTTTGGAAATTTAGATGAGCCATCATAACGAAAACTAAATTCGGCAATGTATTTACCTAAGTAATCGTAATTGAACTTACCGACCAAACCTCGTGCTGTACGTTCGCCAATACCTTCCATATTTGCCAATTGGTTCTTGTCCTCTCCAGCAAATAGATATTCCGAATTGACCATGATCTCCCGCTGTGCATAGAAGCTATCCCATTTGTTATATTCTTCGACGAAAAGCAACAAACCGGAGACCTGGTGTTTTTCGGCAAAACGACGGTTATAATTCAACGTGAACTGCATCAGAGAATGCGTATCCGGATAAGAACTCCGCCTCACGGTCGTAGGAGCATTTTTCTCATGTGCATTATACTTTTCAGGGGTTATAATCTGGCCGTTACCATCATAGACCGGTGGTGTATAGCTATATAAAAAATAGGACTTTTTGAAATCCGTGTTGTCACTGTACTTGAAATCATAATTATAGGTTGCCTTCGCATTTAAGCCTTCCACAAAGGGTACTTTATAGTCTAAAGAGATGATACCGTTGAATTGCTTACGTAAAAATTTACGATAGCCAGTCTGTTTGGAGTCCGTTACCACGACCGGATTTTCGTTATCGATCATCTCAAAATTCGGATAAAGGGGATTGTCGTTGACATAGATCGGCACAATAGGTCTTTGTCTCCAGGCCTGTTTGTAGACGGCCCAGATATCCGTACGTGGTTGGTTGGTCTCATCGGCATACCCGCCCACATCCAAAGATGCTTTCAGACGATCTGTGATCTGCGCATCGATGTTGGAGCGGAAATTCCAGCGATTATAGTTGAGACTCTTGCTTTTGTAGGCTCCCATCTGGTCCATATGGCCCAGGTTGAAGAAATAATTAACTTTCTTGCCACCACCGTTGATGGACAGATTGTGCTGGTATTGTGGTGATACTTTGTCAAATGCCGCATCTACATAATTGGATGTCTTTTTTGTGCCGTTCTGATACGCTTCAAAATCTGCTGCCCCAAAAATATTAGGCATCTTCGCCGGATAATTGCTATTAAAATCGCGACCTATCTGTTCATTTTTAAGCTGCATATAAGCAAGGGCATCCACCGTATTGGGAACATAAAGAAACTTTTGCCAGGCACGATTATAGGAATAGTTTATTTCAAAGTTTCCATCTTCATTACTTCCGCGACGGGTGGTGACCAAAAGAACACCATTCGCCGAGCGCACACCGTATACAGCTGCTGAAGCGTCCTTTAATACGGATACACTTTCGATTTCATTGGCATCCATGCGTGACAAATAATCTTTGTCCCTGGGAATTCCGTCCACTACAATCAAAGGCTCACCCATTCCGCGGATGTCGATATTTGATTCAAACGATCCCGGTTGGCTCGATTGTTGGCTGATACGCACACCGGGCATTTTACCGGCTAACATATTGACCACATTTTCATTTTTTGTGACCGTAATTTCTTTATTGTTTACCGATGATATTGCTCCTGTTAACGAGGCCTTTTTCTGCGTGCCGTAGCCCACCACAACGACCTCTTCCAAGTCTGTATTATCTTCGTTGAGCAATACATCCATGAGACGTTGCTGCCCTACGATCATTTCGGTCTTGCGGTAACCTACATAAGTGATCACGAGTTTGTCGCCCGGCGATGCGTTAATCTTGAATCGCCCCTGACCATCAGACGATGTTGTCTGCCCGGTACGGAGGTCTGTAATGGAAGCCCCAGCGATCGGCTTATCATTTGAAGTCTGCACTTTACCTTCGATTTGCTGTTGCTGCGCGATGGTTGCCATTGGAGACAATAGCAGCAGCGAGGACAATGCCCACTGCCAAGGATAAGTGCGGAGCTTGTTCCACGGCAGTGGCCTTTCATTAAAAATGAAGTTTGTTTTCATGTATCGTTTTAAATTGGTTATTGAATGATGTATTAGGTTTATGTAATCAGGAGGACCCGTTTGCTACAAACAGTCCATTACCACTATTCCCTGGGGAAGAGTTGAAAATAATTTTTCGCTTTCATTTGATTGGTTATTAAGTATGAAAACGAATATATTGGTGGAGGGTATAATAGAAGATTAACAGAAGATTAACAGGTATTTAAAACCGCTATTAACAACTGTATATCAGCATATTAAAATTTAAATATTTTTTTTTTAATCTAGGCAGTCTTTAAAACTTTTGGGGTAAGCTTCGCCATATAAACGAGCGTAGATCTGACAGAAATTCTCATAGCACTGTAAGGCCAGGCTGTGATAGCCCAGCTGTAACAAGGAACGACATTTATGAACCATCGCCTCCTCATTGATTTCATCAAAATAGAATATCTTATTACATATCTCAATAATCAGTTCGGCATTATCCTGCACATTCAAATTTTCAATAAAATTGCCCAATGTTGTGAGCACCAGAATAGACATTTCACTTTTAAAATTATCGAGCCACTCATAGTCCACTTCGAAAAGGAAGCCACCTTTGTCAATTATATCGAGTAATTCTCTAATTTCAGCTTCTGTAAAATATTTTTTATTGGATACCATCCTGCTGAAGCGGAGGTAATCGATATACACTGTATCCATCGGCTCTATGCACCAGTAACCACTTTTTTTGGTCACCCTAAAATCACCCAATTGCTCGAGTAAACTATTGAGCTTGGCGATGTTCACGGATCGATTATTACGCGCACTCGACTGGCTCTTATCGGACCAAAATAGCTCAGTCAGCCTCTCTGAGCTAATTCCCCGCTCCCATCGTACGGTATAGAGAATAAAAATCAGCAGCATTTCTTTAAGCAATGGCGAAAACTTCTTTGTGATTTCTTTTCCACCAAGATCCACAATCTGTAAGTCGCCGCCGAAAAGGTAGATTCCGGCGCCATGTCGGGTTTCAAATCCCTTGGCCACTTTCTTGGGTTGCGGAAGATCTACCAATTGCCCGCTCTTATCTTGTTCAGTCTCCTTCAAGGGAGCTGCTTGTAGGTGCGGCTCTCCTATTTTATCGGTTTCTATGACGGAAATCGTTTGTTTTTTTTGCTTGCTTCTTTTTCGATACCACCAGATCAAGAGCGATAATCCCATTACAGCGAGGGCATAAAGGCTGTATTTAAGCAGCGCAGGCTTAGCCAAAGGCATTATACCCTGTTCAGACGGTAAAGGGGGGGCCAGCAAAGTATAAATCGTTGCCTTAGTCAGATCGGTCTTGTCATCATAAAACAAGGTAACTGCTACAAAGGACTTTGATTTAGGTGCATAATAGAGATCGGCAAAAGAACGGATATCATGAAAATCGAAAGGTATAGTGCTCCCCAGAAACTGGTATTGTGTCCCTTTGAGGTTACTTGCCACCAATTGTAGATGCGTTTTAAACTTATTATTCGGGAAAATCAATCCATAAAACAGTCCACTACTATCTTCAACGACCAGACTATTGGCCCATACCATATCGGCAAATGCAGATGAAAATTCGTAAATTTTTAGTGCTTTGCGGTGTTTAAAATCAAGCTTAAGAAAATCATTTGAAACGCGGGGATTCAACATTTGGTCTCCTGTGGAACTGCCATAACCTCCGGCGAGGTATACACCATTCTTTCCCTGCCCCATGCCGGCAAGATAGTGCGGAAAAATTTCATCACCTGTAAAAGGAATGCTATCCCAAGATTGTGTGGGCAGATGATAACGCAATACGCCCGCTTTGTATTTAAAATGTCCATAGCCCCCGATCATATAGATACTCGTGTCGGACGAATTAAAATATTTGTTGAACAGCCAATAGTTTGTGCCTACTGCCGGAAAATCAAATTGTTTATTCCAGGTTCGATTGGTGGAATCATAAGCAGCCACAATTTTTTGATCGATGGAGATATTCAGGACGTTTTTTTTGATCGGATCAAAAAGCGATTGGCTGCCATTGACGAGCAAAAGCTTACCATTGGTATACTCCTGCGAACGTAAGTCATTACCACCAATTTTACTGATCATCAAGCGCTTATTTCCGACAAAAAATAGCGTTTCTTCATGTTTATCAAAGGCCACACTAGCTTGTCCTTCCAGTGTGAACGAAGATTGCATTTTCCATTCCCTACGTTGCCGTTTGATCCAGATCGGATTGCCGATCTCGGCAACACTCTTTTTTTGTTCGTCTAAACTATTTGTTCCTGAAGACTCATCCAATGGCCAAGAGTATTTAAGTTTGCCATTGTCTGCAATTCGAATATCCTTTAAGCGCATGGGGGGAACATCCATTGTCTGGAAGTTTTTCATCCGATTAGCACCGAATACAAGCTTAAACTGCGGCGCGATCTGTTTTTTTAGGCGATAGGAATACCGGGTCGTCCCGACCTCAAAGTAAAGCTCTTTTTTATCTATATCCAGTTCCAGCCGCATGGGTGTCCAGTTATAATACAACTGTAAGGGTTGGACATTGAACGATATAGGGGTAAAGTCCTCACCGACTACCAATTTAAAATGTTTGTCTTGATCAAGCCGCCGATCGTATATTAAATCGATATTAACACCGTCGTCCGTAACCAGTCGAAAGATATAACCAAAATAATCCTGTTGGAGCGGCAGAAAAGAAAGATCGAATGAAACAGACAGTGTATGTTGAAAGGAAATCGATTCTTTGTTACCGATCTGCAAGCTTGTCCGTTTATCAGCCTCCATATTATGACTGGAAAATTCTAACCCATATTGTGCTGATCCAATCTGACAGATTAGTATAAACAACAAAAACAGAAAAAGATGTCTTGATTTTTTCTTCACAATTTAGATTAAGCCTGATCTCAAAAATAGAAAATTTTAAATAGAAATCTAAAATTTCTGTAACTATTAGCTCAGCGGGCGTAGCGATCTTTTTCCAAGCACCAAGTTTCTTCTTGATCGTGTATTTTGGGCCCATTTGTGGGTAAAAACATGTTTCCAGATGCGTAAAAATATCGCTACGCTGACGGCTATAATTGGGATGTTAGGGGATATTAGCTATCTTCGACAAGTATAATCCTACAAGGATGAAAGCACAACATAAACCAATTCATTCTAATACAATCAACATGAATATCCTAAAATCTTATTTACTGATCATTCTCATACCATTCCTGTGTTTTGAAAGCCTTGCGCAGTCCACCACTAAGACGATTGATCTTTCCACCTATGGTGTTGTCCCCAACACGGGCAACAATAGTACTGCATTGGTCAATAAGGTCATCCAGTCTATTCTCAGCAAGATTGGTAAGAGGGAATCGCTTGTTTTAAAATTCAAAAAGGGGCGCTATGACTTTCATCCAGAAGGGGCGTTAACCCGCGAATATTACATTTCCAATCACGATCAGGACAACCCCAAGACGGTAGGCATGGCATTTGAAAATTGCGATAACATCACAATCGATGGACAGGGTTCAGATTTTATTTATCATGGCAGGATGCTGCCTGTTGCATTGATAGAAAACAAGAACTTAACGCTGAAAAATATCCACATCGATTTTGAGCGCCCTCAAATCTGCCAGGTTAAGATCCTACAAAACGATACCATCAACGGTACAATCACGTATCAAACTGCTCCCTGGGTAACTTACAAAATTAAGGACAGTATATTTTACAATACCGGTGAAGGTTGGGAATTAAAACCAACATCCGGTATTGCCTTTGAAGAAAAGACCAAGCGTATTGTTTATAATACCAGCGACATCCGTGTTGGCACCAGCAAAGTAAAGGAACTTTCTCCGGGCGTAATACAAGCTCAGCAATGGAAGAACAGCAAACTTATACCGGGCACTGTCGTTGCCATGCGCGCTGGATTTCGTCCCAACCCGGGCGTATTTGTCCATAAAGGGAAAAATATACGACTAGAAAATATCTCCGTCCATTACGCCGAAGGCATGGGCTTGTTAGCTCAATTAACGGACAATATCACCTTAGAAGGTTTCCGAATTGCTCTTCGCAACGATCAGGATCCACGTTATTTTACAGCACAGGCTGATGCTACACATTTTTCGGGCTGCAAGGGAGTCATTGTATCGAAGAATGGGCTCTACGAAAATATGATGGATGATGCCATCAACATCCACGGCACTTACCTCAAGATCACCAAACGACTGGATGACAAAACTTTGATTGGCCGTTACATGCACGATCAATCCTACGGATTTGACTGGGGTTACAAAGGGGATACCGTCCAATTTATACGATCCAGCACCATGGAGCTCTGGGACCAAAAAAATAAGATCCAATCCATTAGCGTTTTACGCGAGAAAGCCTCAGAGCCAATCCGCGAATTCAAAATCACCTTAAGTACTGCTTTGGATCCAGCTATTGACCCAACAAAAATGGATATTGGCATCGAAAACCTCACATGGACTCCAGGTGTACTATTTAGCGGCAATACCATTCGTCACAATAGAGCCCGGGGAGCTTTATTCAGTACGCCAAAAAAGACCCTGGTAGAAAACAACCTGTTTGATCATACTTCAGGTACCGCTATTCTCCTGTGTGGCGATGCCAATGGTTGGTATGAAACTGGCAGCTGCCACGATATTCGCATCCGAAAAAACACGTTTATCAATGCCTTGACCAATATGTTCCAATTTACCAATGCGATTATATCGATCTATCCAGAAATTCCGGATTTAAAAAATCAGCAGAAATACTTCCATAGCCATATCATCATCGAAGACAACCACTTTGAAACCTTCGATAAGCCTATTCTTTATGCCAAATCAGTCAATGGATTGGTCTTTCGCAACAACCAAATCAAGACCAATAAGGAATATCCTGCATTTCATTGGAATAAAAAGCCCTTATTTTTTGAACGTGTCGCAAATAGTAGCGTTTCCAACAATACTGTAAATGGCAAACAAAGTGATTTACAAAGGTTGGATCAATAATAAGTCCCGATATTTAAACTATAAACTGTCCCTATGTTATTTCACAAACACAATTTATCATTCACCCTTGCGGTGTTATTTATCGGTATGTATGTAGGAGGCCATGCGCAAACAGTCAACCGAACTAAAATTAAGCAGAAGCATCAATCGGTATCCACAACAGAACGCCCCAATATTGTCGTGTTTTTTGTAGATGATCTTGGTTGGCAGGACATGTCCGAACCATTTTACAAGGTCAAAACACCAATCAACGAAAAGTTTCATACCCCCTATCTGGAAACATTGGCCAAAGAAGCCATAAAATTTTCCAATGCGTATGCAACACCGGTGTGCACACCCTCCCGGGTGAGCTTTCTGACCGGTTTAAATGCTGCTCATCATCGTGTCACCAATTGGACCCATCCCAAGGCTGACACACCGACCGATAGCAAAGATGAATTGTTGAATCCACCGGATTGGAATATCAACGGACTAAGCCCTGTGCCCAATATACCACATACGATATATGCTACTCCATTTCCAAGCATCCTTAAGGCCAATGGTTACTATACCATTCACGTGGGCAAAGCACATTGGGGATCTGCCGGAACACCTGGTGCCAGCCCGTTGAATTTGGGTTTTATGGTGAATATTGCAGGACACTCCGCTGGGCACCCACAAAACTACTATGGCGAGCAGAATTACGGTAATATGCCTGGTAAAGCCAGTTATCAAGCTGTGCCTGATTTGATGGAATATCATGGTACTTCCACATTCCTAACCGAAGCGCTGACTCGGGAAGCCCTCAAGGCACTCGAAGAACCTATACGCCGTAAGGAACCTTTTTTCCTTCATTTTTCCAACTATGCAGTGCATGTC
>NZ_MKWH01000024.1:0-16375 GCF_001899705.1 Sphingobacterium sp. 40-24
CGTATACATGGAGACATGTACGTACGGTTTGGGGGCAGACACAGGGAAACCAGCTATGGAAACATAGATATTGGCGTCAGGTGTCGAGCCTACTTTCTAACCACTTCGCATGACGGTAGCGGAAGTATTACAGCCGCTTTTACACCTATCCGAATTGTTTGCCAAAATACCTTAAATGCTTCTTTACGCAATATGAGCAATGTGGTACGCATCAAGCACACCGCAGGAGCAAAACAACGTTTAGACAACGCACATAAAGTTATGGGACTTGCTAACCAGTTCAGCGACCAGTTAGAAGGGATTTTCAATGAGTGGACGAAAGTCAAGGTATCAGACCAAGAGGTTAAAAAGCTAATCCAATTGGCACTTTGCCCAAATAAGGAAACATTGGAACTGCTGAAAAAAGGTGCGGAAGATGAAGTTTCCACCGTATTCAAAAACGTTGTTGAAGATGCTTTTGCTTATGCAATGATAAGCGATACCCAACAAATGGAAACCACCAAAGGTACATTGTTCGGAGCATACAATGCGGTAACAGGCTACTATCAGAACGTAAGAAATTACAAAGACAACGAAGCCAAATTACAGAGTATTGTAATGGGTGGTACTGCTCAACTGAAATCACAGAAAGCATTTGAATTATGTACCTCTTTTCAGAAAGTCGGTGCAGACGTTTTTCAACTCAATTAATTAAACCACAGGCTACCGCCTTACAAACGGTGGTAGCCTTTAAAAAGCATTACAATGAAAGCATTAGAAGAAATGAACAATGTGGAAAAGGGATATATACTGGCAAAACTGTTTTCCAAAAACCTTAAGGAAATAAGCCTTTTTATACAGCAGGAAACCGAGCGTTTCAGAAAACACGAGGAATATATGCGGAGTATATGGGCAGATAAAACCCTTATTACAGCCAATTTTTGGTTTGGTCTTGTAGAGAATACCGAAAGAATTTTAAAGCAGTACAACGTGATGTTACAGCGAAACCCAAGAGTATTTTCTGACCAACTTTTTGACGGTTAGAATGCCATATTTGTTTCAAATAGCTTGATAGAATATGCGGAAAAACCCGAATGTAACCACCAACTAAAACAGGCTATACACCTGCTTTTCGGAGAACAAAAAATGATTGAAATAACCTTAAATGATAACAGCAATGGCGAACTGGTGTAGTAATACGGTTGTGTTCGAGGGAAAACCCGAAGCAATCACACAGATACAACAACTTTTCCAAATCTTAAAGGAAAAGGAAGAGCAAGCCGAAGAAGGGCAATTGCCCGACTTTTCAGACAGTACGAACGGTGGGTATTTCTTCAATATCTACTGGAACGAGGGCGATGAAGGAAATTTTCAGTACGAAACCAAATGGTCGCCTAACTCCGAGATACTGCGGAGCATAGCAGACCGATACCAAGTTGATTTTGTACAGGATTATGAGGAAATGGGAAACGGGATATATGGTAGAGCAACCTATCAAAACGGCATACTGGACGATGTATGTTTGAGCGATGAAGACATAGAGGCGTATGATTTTGATGAAGATACAGACACTTACCATTTTGAGGGGGAAACTTATGAAAGTGATTGCGAAATACTGGAAACGCTTTTGGAACGCAAATTATCATTGCTATGAAAGTAACGGATTTAAACGGATGCTCTATCGAAGTCACTGACCTTGATGAAGCCATAAAGATTAGCAAGCGGTTCACTGGTTACAGACACGAGGACGAAAGTTTCTACGAGTTCGACAAGAGACAGAACGCATACTGGACAGATATGTACAATAAACTGACAGCTAAGAAAAAACGATTAGAGGACAAACAAAAAAATTAGAACGATGAATACAAATTTTTTCAATCAGATACAGCAGTTGAACTTTACAGGAGTATTACAACTGAACATTTCAAAGGGAGCAGAAACCAAGCTAATCGTATCGGTTATGCTTAACAATGAACAATGCGGGGATAATGCAAAAAACCTTATTCCGCCCCTTACATTCAATGCTACCGCACAGGAGTTTGATGAGGGATTTTTTGAACAGATAACCGCACCAGTACAAACCGTTTCGGGTTTGATGGTGGATATGGAGAAATTCTTAAAGCAAATGGAAGAAGTCAAAAAACAATCGGCAATGGAGAAGGAAAAAGCCGATAAGGAGAAGAAAGAAAAGGAAGCCAGGGACAAGAAATATAAAGAAGCTATGGCAAAGGCTGACGAACTGGAAAAAGAGGGTAAATTCCGTGAAGCGTGGATGAAAGTGCCGAACCCTGCCGATTTTCCCGACTATGCCGATGCCATACGCAAACGTAAAACTTCACTATCGGGCAAATTTGCCACACCGAGCCTTTTCGGTGCGACAGAAGAAGCAACACCCGAACCGATACAATCGGCAGAAGTTACAGACGATTACCCCATTGATGAAGCAGGAGAAGAAGAATAAAAGTACTAACCCAAAAATCAAATGTTATGTTATTAGCAACGCAATTACAACGAGTTTTTATATTGAATGATAAGGGGCAGGAAATCAAACTGAACGACCCCGAACCGCAATGGAGTGTACAGGCAGTAATGAATTTTTATTCCAATACATACCCCATTCTGACTACCGCAAAAGTATCAGCACCACAAATCAAGGACGATACGGTACAGTACCGTTTTGAAAGTGCAATGGGAACAAAAGGTTAAACTAAAACAGTAAAACAATGACTTATGCAACGACATACCGTATCGGGAACATTCCAAATGCCCCAAGAACCCAAGCAAAAGCAATTGCACCGTCAGTTGAGCGAGTTCGCAAACTGGATGCAACGACCGAAAGACGCAAACGAAATCCAAAAGGACAAACAACAGTCCGTACCAGTAGCCATGTTACCAATGGTTTTTTAAGGACTTCGTTTCTCCCTAAACTGAACGAAACAGAAACAGTACAGGCTTGCAGGGATAATATCAAAATGGAAAGGGATTTTTATAGTTCCCTTTCTCAATTGGCAGAGCATTACGGCATCATTCCGAAATCAACGCAATCTTACGGCTATCCCTACAATATCGCATTGGCTTTAAAAGACACCGAAGAACAGCTAAAACTTAAAATAACGGATTGGGAAGAAATCAGACTGATACAGGATAGCAAGAAAGTGTTTTTTACAAGCGAGGAAAGATATAATACTGGTACAACCCTGTATTACATTCCTGTAATACCCTTATTTCGTTGGTTGAAAGACCCAAAGCGAAAACATACCGCTCAACTGTTTTTGTCAGTTTGCAGTTATTTGTACCACATTGCCGATATTCCATACTACAGACAGGAAAGTAGTTACCTGTACTGGATGTATGAAATGCACAAAGATTGGGTAACCGAGGATGATTACGGAGAAGATACAGAAGCCTACCTCAGCGAATTTTCTCAAGCAGAATGGATTGGCGACTGTATGGAAAAGAAGATTTACAACGAAGCTAATTTAAGGCTCTTTAAAGAACGTTTAAACCGTTTTAAAGCGAAAGATAAGATTGATGCTGATTGCTTTAAAGTAGCACAGGAAGCCTATGCAATTTATCAGCAGTACCCTAATGCAAACGTATTCCGCAATGCCCGACCAAATGGCGAAGCCAATGAAGAAGACATGGAAAATATCATTTCAATGGAAAAGTATGTTTCATTCTGTGCAGATGGTACAGGCTGGCTTATGGATAATGTGGTAGAATCAGTAAACAACGAATTACAGGAATACGGACAGATGGAAGAACCCATTATTATAAAACGGTTTGACGGAAGTGATATAACCGCCAACACATTGGAGTTTGAAAACCGTTTGCTTACGATGATAAATGAATTGACCTACATTTTGAATAATTTTTAAAAACAAGGCTATGAACGATATAACACAGGATTTCGGAACGCTATACTACCCAAAATCAGCATTGGTATTTTATCAGACTACTGGAAAGGGTAACAATACTTATGTAGAGCATTTTGATATGGATAAAAACGGTACTCCCATTAATGCACACCCTTTGACCGTAAAAGAAGCAAACCAACTGGCAAAGGCGTTGAAAACTGCCAAAGAAGAAAAAGAACCGTTATTGAAACCGCAGGGAGTATTGAGCAATCAGGTTTTATACTTCGACCCTAATGGAAACAAAGTAGTTTGGTTTACAAAAGCCACACAAAGGGAACTATATTTTATTGAAAGTCTGGGAATACCCAAAGGCAAAGCCAATGTACCACCTATGCTGTGGGTAGCCAACCGCAACGGTTTAGCCGTTTTCGCCTTACCGAATAGAAGAAGACCTACAATAAACACAAAGCTGTACAATGCCCCCTTTTTTAACGTGTATGAGGACGGCAATGTATGTATGGGTACAGTAGATGTACGCATAAAGAAAACCGCTTCATTGGAAGAATTTATAAACAAATGGGAAGGCTTTTTCTTTAACAGCTATTTCAGTCATTTAATGCACGGTCATAACCCGATAAATGGAAATTGCGTAAGCCTTTGGGAGAATTTAATCGCCACAGGCGACGCCTTTCCAATGGAAGTATTGACAGAACATAACCTAACCTTAAAAGACATATTGCGATGAACAACGAAAGAATAAAAGTCCATTTTACGGACAATAGTTTAATAAATGCCACCAATCCCATATCGATAAACCTTATCGGTGCAGGTGGCACAGGCTCAAAGGTTTTGACCGCCTTAATGGAAATGAACCACAGTTTAATAGCTTTAGGACACGCAGGATTGTCCGTTCGTCTTTGGGATGATGATGTTATCACAGAAGCAAATTTGGGAAGACAGCGTTTTGCAGAATGTGAGGTCGGGTTGTATAAATCCGTTGCTCTCATCAACCGAGCAAACCGCTTTACAGGTACTAACTGGAAAGCCGAAACACAGAAGTTTGAAAAAGATAGTTTGGGCAAAGTTCCCGAAAACGCACAGGCTACTATCTTTATTACCTGTGTAGATATTGTAAAAGCAAGGTTTGGTATTGCTGAAATATTGAAAGCATTGGATAACGGAAAATATTACCATCATAAACCAAAATATTGGTTGGATTATGGAAACAGCCAATATACAGGACAGGTATTATTATCAACGATTGGAGATATAAAACAGCCTAATTCCGACAGATACGAAACGGTATCTAATCTGCCAATGGTTACCGATGAATTTGGACATTTGCTGAAGCAGTCCGAACAACAGGACGATACACCAAGTTGCAGTTTAGCTGAAGCATTGGAAAAACAGGATTTATATATCAATTCGTCACTCGCACAAATGGGAAGTTCTTTGTTATGGGGTTTGTTCCGTAATGGATTGACTGAAAACAGGGGCTTTTTTCTCAATTTGAAAGATTTCCGTTCACAACCCATACAAGTCGCCCGATAGCAGAAATCTGGCGGCAAAAAGACACACCCTCCCGAAGGTCGGGGCAGTCTTTTTGCATTTAAGCGGTGCAACCACTTTGCCAAAATGTATGGCTACACCCCATCTTCACTTCTCATTTTATCAAACAGGTTGCGATCTGTTTTGCAGGGATATTCAGTATCCCTTTCGTTGTTTTTGGAGACTTCTTTTCTTTCCACATCTGCGACCAAAGAAAAGAAGCAAAAGAACGCCGCTTGGTTAGATTGGCTTTTAATATTTTAGTATGTTTGTTATTTGAAATTTACAAGGATTTTAGTAAAAGAATGTAAATAAAGAAACTATATGATCAAAATATCAATACCTAAAAATATCACTCCTCGCAAAATGGAGATTTTATATAGGAAACATATAAATAATGAGGTCGAGGGTGTTATAAATCTAAAAATGCCAGGTTCATTAAACAAATATACATTTGGACTATTGGGAGATTTGTTAAAGTTCATTATCACATTAAATAATAAATCAAATATTCAAACATTAGAATTAGATGTAGATAATGAAAACTTAAACAATTTTTATGATCAAGAATATGCTTATCCTGTAGTCTCATTATTATGGAATACAACAAATTTCATTGATAAAAACAATGTCAATATTAAGGATCGTTTAAGAGAACTGCAAAACGATTTTTTCATAAAAATGAATTCGTTAGATAGAATAAAGGGTAATAAATATATTCTGACAAATACGGATCATCTTTCAAAAAACAAAGGTTTAATAAGGTTACTTGAAAGTCCTGATGGGTTTAACGATGATGAAGATCAAATCAAATACAGCATCAAGAAAATTTTCAATGACTATGTTTTGACCTTTAATAAAAACAACAAAATTGAATTTGAGAATCTTATTGAAGATATTGGTGCAATAGTCTACGAGTTAACAAAAAACACTTACGAATGGGGGAAGACTGACCAAAATTTAATAGATATTCCTGCAAGTATACGCGGAGTTTACTTTAGGTTTCATATAAATAATAGTAATAAAATATTTGAGGAGTTCGAAGAAACACCTATTCAATCCTTTTTTCAACACCCGTTCATTTTGGAAAACTGCGTTAACGAACACAATCAAATTTATTATTTAGAAATTTTAGTTTTTGATTCAGGGGTAGGATTTATTGACAAATTTACTAAGAAAGAAACATTAACGGATTTAGAAGTTATTAAGAAGTGTCTTGTGAAAAATCAGACATCTTCAACCTCTAATCTAAAGTCAAAGAAAGGTATAGGATTAGACCGTATATTAAATATATTGAATAAAAAAGGTTTTGTGAAAATTTCAACCGATAAGTATTGTGTTTACAGAGATTTAATAAAGGACAATTACAAACCTATTGACATAGAAAAATTGAAGGATCTAAAGCTTGAGGATTGGAATAATGATGGTTTTAAAACGGACAATATCATTAAATCGCAAGGTTCTTATATCAGTATTCTATATCCATTCAAAAGCAATCGATAATGGGAAAATTTTACATTTACAACTCAAACATCGGAGATAAAAAATATAAAAGTGCCACAATAATTTTCAACCCTAATATCGAGTTTGATTTTGGTGCTTTGAAGAATGAATTGACAGAACATTTTAGATATTTCCATCAAACAAGTGCCCTCGTTTTTCTTCATTGCTCTACTGTATCTTCTGTAGAATCTCTTATAAAAATTAATCTCGATAAAATTTTTAAAAGTATTCCAAAAGCAGAAGAAAACTCACTTGTTGAAAGCATTTTTTATGTTGGTTACAATAAATCAGACTTTATCTTTTCAAAAGATGATCGCTTTTTGAAAGAGAACTTTAAGGAAATTATTAATCAAGGATTAGCAAACATCTTTATATCAAATGGAGGGCTAGTAGAGAGTAATGGCATTTCTCACCATTATGTTTTTCCATCAGGAAAGCATTCAACCAAATTTTTAAGAACGGCAAATGTATTAGTACAAAAAAGTGAAATTGATTTCATTGGATTAAATCTTTTGCATTTATTTAAAAACACAGAAATTCGAAATATTTATTGTGATACGTTATCTATAAATGTTGTCGGGTACTCCATAAGCCAATATCTGAAAAGATATGATAATAGAGAAGATCTTAATATTGAGTCATTTAAATCGTACGATGGCATATACAGTAAAAATACCAAATTCTATAAAGATTCAATTTTTTTAATATCTGCATCGACATCTGGTGGATTAGTTCATTATTTAAAAGGGAATCATCCAGAGATAGATTCAAAAGATGTTTGTATTCTTTACTATCTTCCAATAGAAAAGCCGTCAAATCTCTCACTTGAAAGAGTTCTCTGTAATTTAGAACGTAATGAAAAATTTCAATACGGATTAGAGATTTATAAGCAATTCAAGGCTGGTGAAAGATGTTCGTTTTGCGAGAATCAATCTACTGCAATTAAGATTGTTGGGGACTCCTTTAGTTTGGATGAACCTATTATAAATACTAGAAATATCGTTGCTAGTAAATACATAACCAAAACCTTAAAAGATTTTGTGGAAGTATTCAAATATAATGAGGAGACTGGCACTTCCTTAAAAGTTTCTTTTAGTGAAGATACTATCAATAGAAAAAAATACAATTTGTATATTGATTATGAGAATATCATTAGAAATATTGAAAAGAAACACTATAAAAGCCATAAAAGTAAGATAGACGCTTTCGTTAATCAATACGTACCAGCATCATTAAAGTATATAATCCATTTGAATGATAAAGGGTCAGAATTATTAGCAAAGTATATCTTGGAAAAGACTACTTGCTTTTCTAAGAATTCAATTGAAGTTATTAATCAATCTGAATTAGTTGATAAAAAGATTTCTGAAGAAGAATCTGGTTCTATTTTGATTGTAGCTTCTTGTATTACAAATGGGAAAAACCTACTTTATTTGAGTAGATATTTCAGAAATTATAATAATATCAGACTTATATACTTTATTGGTATCAATAGAATTAGTGATTCTGATAAGCATAAAGAATTAAAAAGTAATATTAAATATGGACTATATGGTGCAGAAAATAGTTCTTTCGTAGAAATAGAGACTATTAATTGTGATAACTCCAATATAGAAACACCTTGGGAAATTGAGCTAGATCATTTACGAGAAATACAAGAGGGCTTAAATGAACCATCTAGTTTTGTAAATGAAAGAATAACGACAATAAATAACTTTTCTAATAAAACATTCAAAGGTGGCACACAAAAAATATTTTATCCTGATATTCTAGGTAATGAATTACAAATTCGCAAAAATTCCGCTTTTTTTAATAGTAATGATTACTTTGAGCAAGTAACTCAATCGGATATTTATTTTACTATTTCTTGTGTTTTAAATAATCTAAGAAATAATAGAATTGACGGGCTTTATCAGACTAATTTTGTAAAGAATTTACTTGATCCATTTGTTTTTAATCGTTTCAATGATGGGATTATTCAAGCGTCTATTCTTAGAGCAGCAAAAAATGACGAGCTTAATTATTCATTTAGTCGTAAGAATTCTGAGGACATGTTGATGCTTTTAAAGACCTTTGCAAAACATAGTGATGAATATCAAGGTGAAGCACTAATGGAATTTCTCTATGCTCTCAGCATTGGGAGGTTACGTTTGTTTAAAGACCATTATCCTCTATTGATAGATGAGCTTGAAAATATTGAACATGAACACGTTAAAATCTTGTGTAAAATCATTTTAGAAGTGTACGAGAAGAGTCTATAGAGTATTAGATTGTTATTCATAACATTGAAAATTAGCCATTGACAAGGATGTCAATGGCTAATTTAAAATCATCAGCATCACTACCAGCTAATAAATAGCTCGAAACACCAATATCTAACAAGTTTTTACCGACTTTCTTATCATCAATATCACTATGTGCAATAAGTTGAATGGTTGGATATTGTGTCCTTAATAATTGAAGCTGTGCTAGTACATTCTTGTCATAAAAGTCAAGATCAATAATACAAGCTTTAGGAAGTATTTTTAGTGTGAGTAAGTAATTTAATCCATCTTGAACATTTTCCAATCGGAATAAAGCTTCAATTCCTAAAGCATTTAAGTCATTACAAATACGATCTAGAATTGGACTTTTATCATTGATAAAACCAAGGGTCATTTTTTGTGGATGTGTGTCTGTTTCCATATCAATATACTTTTAAAAATTGATGTGGCCTTACGAAAAAAAGAAGCGTAGGCAACTACAACTTACCGATACTGAGGCACTGGTATACCCGACAACGAATAAGCGAGCGCCCACGCCTATAGCGTGAGCGTTCCTACTTATTGTCTTGTTGTCTTAAAAATTACCAGTTTTCAGTACCAAGACTTAAAGCAAAAACACTTTAAGATTTTCTATATTTTACTAAGCAAATATACTAAAGTCGTTTTAATTGATTAGCATACTCTCTATAATTGTAATCCTTATCAATCATTATCTCTTTTAAAAAACAAAAAATCGGATAACCTTTTAGATATCCGATTCTCCTAAAAATGTAATTAGAAATTATTTTTGATTTGATTGCTCTGTTTTTACTTCCTTTTTCTCCCTCGAATAAACCCACAATGACAATAGCCCAAAGATAATTAATGCATAGGCTAACCATTTGCCGATCCTTTCAATTAATTTAATGAATACCGAACTTTCGTATGAGGAAAATCCTTCTGCTCCCATAGGACCACGTCTGTAAAACTTTCGACGGTTAAGCCAATACCGTAATCCTAAGCCTGCAACCAAGAATATTATTGAAATAACTAACGATGAAACCATATCCAAATGTATTTAATTCTACCTTTTAAATTTACAAAAAATCACCCTCAATCTACATCAAAAAAGAAAACCCTGCTTTGTGGCAGGATTTCTTTTTACTTCTAATCATTACTGTTAAACTGAAAACTTATTTGCTTTTCATTCCCGAAGCTATCCGAAATCCACACATCAAAAGACTGCGATACGGATGACGTTGAAGTATAATACAAGCGAAATTGTTCCGATGCCAAAGGATACAAATCGTTGGGTAGATATGGTGGTTCATCGTAATACCTCAACGAGCCTTGTCCGTCGAATTGGAAGTAGCGTAGGAAATATTGTGTGTTGCTGTAATTTCCTGTACGCTGTATGGTAATGCGGATCTCAACGGTATTTCCATTGGCAATCTCTTTAGGAACTGGCATTACATTGACCTCAAAAGGAAAATCGTTCTGTATTTCGAGTTCGTCATCTTTACTACAAGATACCAAAGAAACCGAAGCTGTCAGGATTGCCAGCATTAAATATAACGGCAGTAATCCTATTCTGAATTTATTAAATATTGCTATCATAATTTTACGTATTAAAAGTTAAATCTTAATCCCGCACCTGCGGAAGGTCGGAATTGTCGCAAATCTGTACCCCATAACACTTTTGTATGCCCTTGTAAAACCAATACAAATCTGTCAGACAGGTACGTTTCAAAGGTCAGCCGACCACTGGCACCGTAGATGAAATTGTCCTCGCTAACTATTTTCGCACCATCGTACAACATTGTTTCTCCACGGTTGATATTTTCGTAACCAACAACACCTGTTATCCCTGCATTGAGTGTGATATTCTTACGGGCATCGCCCAATAAAAAGAAACTGTAACCACCTTCAGCCGTGTAGGTTTCCTGCGGTATTTGAAGCGATTTGTAATTGTGGTATTGATGTGTGTATTCCAAAGCCCATATCTGATAATTTCCGTTTTTACCGTTTACGGTCATACCCAGACTGATGTAATAATCGTTACCGATTTTATCATCAGATAAAATACCTGTACTTATTTCCAAACCTTTTTGTTTGGGTAACATTCTTTGTGCCTGTGTTACCGTGATGGCCATAAAGAGCAACATCACGGTGTAGATATATTTTTTCATTGTAATTACTTTAAAAGGTTATTAAAATTTCAGGTGCATATCATTGATTACACGGGCTTTGATTAAGTCCGAATTTTCTACCTGAAGCATTTGGTGTCGTCCGCCGTTTTTCTCAAAGATTTCAATCAGCAACACCTTATCGTTGGCAATGGTAAATTGGTCTAACAAAAAAACATTTTGCTCGGTAGATTGTCCGTTTATTCCGTCTTCCAAAGGCTTGTAAGTTCGAAGCGGTATCATAGGTCGTTCCTGTAATACGGTACGTTTGGCTACCTTTTTATCTACCACCTTGAAGTTGATAAAATCAATATTAAAAGGTACGTTGCTCTTGTTTCTCAATTCCGTATGGAAATAGTATTTCCCGTTGTGGATATAGATACCTTTCAAGATAAACTGAATACCGAAGCTCTTTGCCCCGATGTGCTTTACAATACGCTTATCTTTCTTGTAAATGGTTTCCAATAACAAACCAGCCAAAGACGGAGAATTGTTCCCCAATTCTTCAAACAACACATCGTTTCCATTGGCTTTATCTACTGCTTTTTGCATTGTTAGCAGGTCGTAGCTCAACGCTTCGGGGTAAGAACTGTAATACACATTGAAAGAGTAAAAGCGACCATCATTGGTAATTACGGAAAAGTTGGTTTCGGCTTCAAAATTCCGAACTGATGCTTTTACACGCAATACGTTTTCTGCATTTTCGGCTTTTCCGGCAATCAGGTATTCGCTTCCCAAATCCACATAACGAATGGCAGTCGGGAAAATCAGGTGCGATGTTTTATCGTAAGTTACTTCCATACGATATGGCTCAATTCTGCCCAATTCAAGAGGTGTTTTTACAGGTACACTATCCTGTGCAAAGGAGGTTACGGCAAAGCCGATAGTCAGGGCAACTGCCCAAAAGGTTTTAAAAATATTTTTCATTTTTTTAATATTTGAGTTTAACATTATTGCTTTGATACAAGAAAGACCTGATGCCCTGCTTTTAGTGTAACTTTTGGAGTGCGTACTTTCTTGGCGAAATAGCCCGAAACTCCCTGCACCACGCCACGGCTTAAATCTGCAGCTACCTGTTGTCCTGCATTCTGGGTAAGCATCAGACTGGTTCCACCTGTCTGACTCATATTGCCCGCCATTTCGGTAAGAGCATTCATTTCAGGAGAATACGGAACATACAGACCTTGCTGTCCGTCCAGATCATAGATGGTGATATCAACCGGAATGATATTGCCCTCCAGTTCAACAGAGGTAATTTTAAGCTGTAAACGTCCTCCTTGAAATTTGGCATTAGCTGTTACAATGGTTCCCTGTGGAATAGTACGGCTTGGTGTTTTTGCAGGTTCTAATAATCGTAAACGAACACCGGTTTCGCCAACCACTGTTTGTGCATCGTGTACACAGGCTTTGATACTGTTTTTGGGTTGTACCATTTGTTCGGTAGTACTTGCTGTATAAAACCCTCTGTTTCGGGTTTCGCTCCAATTTTCCAAAAACTCACTATCTGTAGGCTCACGATACAAGGCGGATACGGTATTCTTCCTTGCAGCAGTAAATGATACAAAATGTTCTTTTTTATTCTCACCCGAAGCCACTGAAGTGGTACTATTTGTTGCAGGTACAGGTTGTTCTGCGGTGTTGGTATTCGTATTTGTCGGGAGATATTTTGCCGCCATCTGATAGGATTTTTCCATCAATGCAATCTGGTCATCTACAGTTGTAGGCTTTGGCAGATCTCTATCAGCTAGTTGTTCTTTCAACTCGTCCAATTGCTTGCGAAGTTCCATTGTTTCAGAATTGTTGTCCTGATAGAAATTACCCAATGTACTTTGTGCATTTCGATAGCTGTTCAATGCAGGATTACTGTTTCTTCCCGAATTTCTACTACCACCTCCATAGCCGGTGCTTTCATCATCATCTTCGGTAAATTCATCCACAGGCTCTTTCTTGTCATCGGTGTTCCAATAATCTGAAAGCGTTGCTAAACCATTACGCTTCTCCTGTTCTTTGCGTTCCAACATTTCAAGTTCATACGCCTTGCCTTTGTCGGCAGGCATTCCTGCTCCGGTAGCCTGTGGCACGTCATCGTTTAGCCCGATGTTTTCGATTTCCTTTTTGTCTTCCGACGGTTTAAAAATTAAATACATACAACCCACGAAAACAATACCCATCAAACCAAAAATCAAAGGCTTTTTGAGCTTTTCCGTTTTATTCTCCTTACCGTTTTGCAGTACATCGGCGGTTTCTTTCGGGTTACCCTCCGTTACCCGAACAACCGACTTTTTGTTCTCATTTTCTTTCATAAATCTGATTTTTTAAAATTGTTGATAATGTGTCCTGTAACCTTGCAGGACTTTCGTTCTTTTTAAGGACAGGGTTTTCAATATGCTCTATCTGTATATCGTTTTTTGAATTGCTTGTATCGTACCATACTTTGGTAACAACGCCTACAGTAAGCAGTAGATAACCAATAAAGAAGTACAGCGTGTATAGGTGTTGCTTCCTCAATGGTAAAGCCCTCCAACTGTTGTCCAGCTTGTCAAAAAACCTGTCCATATTTTCCTTGAATTTTTTCATATATCCTGTTTTAACGTTCGATGACCTCTATATCCTTGTTCTCTACCACCGCAAATTTTTCGATGTTAAAACCTTGGGGATTGTTGTCGGAACGAACGGAGTTTACGAGATAGCAGGAAGTAACCAGGTTACGACGTGTTACATTACTTGACCTAATGATGAACTGCTTTGCGTAGGTACGCACCGCATAAGGATAATTGTCAAAGTTGCACACTACACTATCTACCTCTATGCGTTGCTGTACATTACCCGAAATAATACGGCTGTAATACCCTTTTTCAGAAAGGTCTTTGTAATAATCAAAGGCTGATTTATCGGCAAGATTGAAAGCCCTGCTCATATTACTTTCAATGGCATTCTTGTCGGGAGCCAGCGTAAAGAACAGTTCATGAAAACGCCTAACGTGTTCCCGAGCCTCAACAGGTCGATTAATATTGGCATCTTGCGACAGGGCAAGCATTAAGGATTTACCGTTATCCAGTACATAGATTTTTTGACGTTGCTCATCGGCAAAGCTGTAGGATTTCCATACGGCATATCCTACAATACCAATACAGAGAACTGCAAATACTATGGCATACAAACGTATCTGCCTAAAGCTGTTTTCTATATTTCTTAAAGTTTTAAATTCCATTGTTAACTGATTTAATTATTTTATTTTCCCATTAATTTGCCACCGATATTCCCTGCCGCCGAACCAGCTCCTGCACCTGCAATATTTCCAGTTTTCATAGCCGCTTGGTTTACGTTGCGTGTAAAGTTTCCTGCACCTCCGGCTTGGATTACCCATCCTGTTACTGTTGGTATGGTGAAGTATCCGATAATGCCGATAATCATAAAAATGATGTACACGGTATTGCTGGTATCAGGTATATATGTTGGGTCTGCTAGCATAGCTATATCTCTTTCCAATATGAGAGATTGTATCCTTGCCAGCATAGAGCTGAAAAGATCCGAAACGGGAAGCCAGAGATATACACTGACATACCGTGTAATCCATTGTGTGAGCGTGGACTGAAAACCGTCCCATACGGAGATAGCAAAAGCAATTGGACCGAGAATGCTTAAAACAATCAGAAAGAACGTTCGGATAGTATCAATGACTAAAGCCGCAGCTTGGAAAAGTATTTCGAGTAGGTTACGAAACCAATCTTTGATGGCTTTTTCGATCTTGTAGGCTTGTCTGTCCATATACATGCCGGCTATTGTTCCAATATCGGATGGCGACCAGCCCAGTTCCTCCAGCTTTTTATCAAACTCTTCGTCCGATACCATATAGGCTGTTTCTGGGTTTCTGACCATTGCTTCATATTCCAATTGGTCTTTCTGCTGTTGTAGCTTGTTCAGATCAAGTACCTGGTCTTCGAGTATTTGATGGGTTCCGGTTACCACAGGACTTAATACCGCATTAATGGTTCCCAACACGATAGTTGGGAAAAACATAATGCAAAGTCCTAAAGCAAACGGACGAAGTAATGGGAACACATCAATAGGTTCGGCACGGCTTAAAGCCTGCCAAACCTTTAATGCTACATAGAACAAAGCTCCCAATCCTGCCAAACCTTTCGCAACCGCAGCCATATCGCCTGCAAGAGGCATCATATCATCGTAGAGCGAACGCAGAAGTTCGTGAAGATTATCCCATTCCATAATTTACCAGTATTTTTGGTTAGAAGTTCCGTACAGATCAAGCACTCTTTTAGCATCATTTTTCTTTTTTGCTCTCAGGTAACTTACTGATATGTTCTTATTGGTGTAATAGCGTACAAGGCTGTGGTATTCTTTTACTTCTTTGTACACCCGGTCAATAATATCCATACGCTCTTTGTCATTCAGTGAAAGACTTGATGCACTGATGATCTGCTTCAATTCCTTTAGAAGTTCAGTACTTTCATTCAGCAGTGCCGAATACCCGTTACCAATAGCTACTAACTCATTTGGTTTGAAATTCGGATCGTTCATCATCTTACCGAAATTGGTCACATACATTTCAGACACATCGCCCACTAGCAAAACTGTTTGCTGTACCTTACGAGCATCTTTCACAAGGTTGTTGATAGCTTGCAGTTTATCGTAATATTCCTTGCCTTGTTTGTACACTTTTTCAACCTCTTTGAAGTTCTTTACGACATTGCTCACAGTGGATGAAGTCTGTACGATTTCATTCGCTGAGTTGAGAATACCTGAAGCCAAATTTGCCGGGTCAGTTACTACAAATTGAGCCTTTGCGGACGGTGCTACGGCAAACATCATTGCCGTAAGCATCATTAAAAATATTTTTTTCATTGTCTTAAAATTTTTGATTGTTAATAACTATTGATTTAAGTTGTCACGCCTTTGCATAGCGATATGCTTAATGGCGAGTTCCACATTACCGTCCAATTCGGAAGCGAGTTGCATCACTTCCATTTTTTCGGTTTCTTCTGTCGTGTAAGCGTAGGATAAGAACCCGGCGCCTTGCCATATTGACTATGGTAGGTTT
>NZ_MKWH01000025.1:0-164539 GCF_001899705.1 Sphingobacterium sp. 40-24
TAGGCTCAAGCTCGAAAGAGGTTTTTAAGTTTTAACCCTATGACACAGTTGGTGTTACACTCCCCCCTAGTTAAAAAAAGCCTAAAAACGATAACTTCGAATTTAGGCTTGCTTATACTTATAAAGATTTCAATTCTCTTTCAAGCTTTTCCCTTTCTTCTTTATCTTCTACTTTTTCTATTAAATAAGATGTTATATTTTTTATATTTTCATAATCTCTATGCGTCAAGTTAGGGGCATTAAAGTTATGAACAATATCATTTCTTAAATTCCTTAAATGAATAATTTGCTCAAGTTGCCTCGGAGATATTATTTTACGATCTAAAAGAATCTCAAATTTTTTTCCCAAATACTTAAATTTTCGATTACTTAAAGTTGTTTTTGTTTCCTTAGTCGGATCGCTTTCTTTATTAAGAACATCTGTTGTTAAGTACGAAGAACTTTCATCAAGCAAAGTCCAATATTTTATAAATTTTTCAAAATTATTTGAAGAAGTCTTAGACAAATTTAAATTAGAAATAAAATTTTTCCACATGTTATTTTCAGTAAAGCTCTGATCATTTATAACAATATCCAACAATTGATTAGAGATAGTTTCTTTGTCATCAAGATTTACTAGATTTAAATATTCGTCTAAAATTTTCTTATCAAAATTTACATCATTTTTTAAGAAATTATTGATTAAATACGTATTCCCATATTTTACATTTTCATTATTTTTAAACTTATTAAAAATATAATTTGTTAATTCATATCTATCCTCGATTATAGAAGCTTTTTCAGTTCTTGCAGCCATTGCAGATTGTAATCTTTCCAATGCAATTTCACCTGATAACACCAATCCATTAATTTCATCAAGTATTGCTAATTCTTCTTTTGAAAGCTCCCCGGAATATGGTTTATATACTAGATCATGTTCAACTTCAGACCAAGCATGCATTAATACCGATGCTACTTGAATTTCTGCTAATGTATTCTGATATCTATTGATCAAAGCCTCTTCTTTTAATTGAACCCTGTAATGTGTGGCCCAATAACCTGAAAATCTCTTTGTATATTTAGGAGTATGGGTATTATTCGGAAAAACTTTTGTTATTTTAACCTCGAAAATTTCGTTAATTATTTCATCTAAAAGATCTCTTTCAGAAGGAAAATACAATGATACTCTGATACCTGCTAAGTCTACAATATCCTCATAAATTTCAGAAATATTTTCATAATTCTTTTCCTCATTTCTTTTTATAAGTTTGTCTTGGAGCCGCTCCGGTTTTTTAGCCCTAAAAGAAACTATAGCTTTGATACCTCTTTTGAATAGTTGATCTTCTATTTTATTACAAATGATTTGTGCTAACTTTTGATAATAGTCGTATTCTTTATTGTATTGTCTTATAAATTCGGTTATTAATTCCATAAATTTCAGAAAATTATACAGTTAAAGCGAGAGATAATAAATGTATTAATTTATTACAGGTACTTAAACACTTTTTCATAAAATGCTAATCTATTAAAAACTTTCTAATTCTTGCTAAATTTTAAATATTAACATGATAAATTCAAATTATCAAAACTAAATTTGATAAAAGTGTCAAGATCTAAAAGTTATCCTTCTGATTTACTTAATTAACTGATCTAAATTTTTCAAATGATTTATTTCTTTTTCAAGTGCCAAAAGAAGTGTTCTTAAATTCGCTGAGCCATCACTCCTGTTCTGAAGTGTTGATTCTAACTTTTTCATTTCCCGTGCAATAGCTTCTTGTTCAGTTATTGCATATTCTTCTGTCTGCTGAACAGAATAATGACCAAGCATTTCTTTAACAACATGTATAGAAACCCCATTATTTAAAGTGATAGTACTTGCAAATGTTCTTCGCGCTTTGTGTGTATTTAGTGTTTCTGAGATTTCACATAGGTCAGCTATTTCTTTTAAATATTCGTTCATCTTTTGATTCGAACGGCCAGGAAGAACTCTTCCCCTTTTTATACAGTCTGGATCATTGTTATATTTTGCCATTATTTCAAGGGCTTTTGGAAGCAAGGGAATATCAGTACCAGATTTAGACTTTTGTCTACTTGACATAATCCACATGCTGCCATCATCAGCCTCTTTAATTTCCGTCCATTTTAATTGAAATGCATCAATATAAGATAATCCAGTATAGCATTGAAAAACGAATATATCCCGAACTACTGTTAATCTGTTTGAAGAGAATACCTTCTCTTCTATCCGTTGTAATTCTTGCTTTGTCAAAGGTTTCTTTTTCACTTTATTTTTTTTACCTGAGAAAAGTTTAAATGGATCTTTAGGGATAATCTCTTTTGCAACGGCCCGGAGTACAATCTTCTTAAAATTACTAATATATTTCAAAGAGGTATTGTTCGAACACTTTCTGATAGTTTTTAGGTATAATTCGTAATTTTTTACGAATTCATAGTTTAATGCAGGAAACGAAAGATCTTCTCGCCCGTATTTAAATTTAATAAACTCTGCTACATGTGAACGGGCAGTAACATATCTTTCACGTGTTCCATCAGAATACTCTCCAGTTTTCACTAATGCAGCAATCTCCTCATTATGTTCCTGAAATTCTTCTAATACGGAGTTATGACGTTTGTACTTCCCATTCACAAAATCGATAAGATCGGCGGCAGTAATTAGCTTATCATTATTCAGCAGTTCTGTCCGATGGCTATTAATCTTTGTTCTAAATGAATCTAAAAAGAAATTTAGTTCCTTAGCGTCTTCTTTGGTACCAATGGCTTTTTCTTCCTTTTGGTTCCATCTTGTAACATCCCACTGTCTTTTAGTGGAACATTCTTTTGAAATTCCATCCACCGTAATTCGAACATAGACTAGGCGGATAGTTCGGCTTTTTTCTCTTGGGCTCTTCAGAAAGAAGGATAGCCCATAACTTTGTTCTAACATAATCAAACTTTTTAAGGGTTATAAATGTCGAACCAAAGATTTTTTCAGTTTTCAATGTGGCATTTTGTGGCACATTTTTGCAGAAACTCAATGTGCCACGAATTTGCCACAAAAATTATGAGTGTTTTTGAAAATTTCAGCAATTCCCATAAACAAAAAAATCCTACAAATCATTGATTTTGCAGGATTTATCTATTTTTTAGTGCTTTTTAAAAACTTTAAATTTGCACCTGGCGGAGAGTGAGGGATTCGAACCCCCGAACCTGTGACAGTTAACGGTTTTCAAGACCGCCGCATTCGACCACTCTGCCAACTCTCCGCGACAAAAGTACGAATTTTCACACTCCCACCAAATTTTATTTTATATATTGCGCTTATTGAGCTTTTATAAACTGAATATCAGCACTAAATTTTACTTCGTCACTTACCATTACCCCTCCTGTTTCCAACGCCGCATTCCAATTAAGGCCAAATTCTGAACGTTTGATTTTGCCTTCTACAATAAATCCAGCTTTCGTATTTCCCCAAGGATCTTTTTGGATACCCGCAAATTCCAAGTCGAAAGACACCGGTCTAGAAACGTCACGAATTGTCAAATTTCCCTTAATTTCATTATTCTCCAAGCTCGTTGCTTCAAATGTAATTGCTGGATATTTCTCTACATCAAAGAAATCTGCACTTTTTAAATGACCATCACGTTGCTCATTACGTGTATTAATCGATGCCGTGTCAATAACAACTTTCGCAAGGGCATTTTTAAAATCTTCGCCCTCGGCGTCAACATCAATTTTAAAACTGTCAAAGTTTCCTTTAACGTTTGTAATCATCATGTGTTTTACTTTGAATTCTATCTCGCTATGTGCAGCGTCTAGTTCCCATTTTCCTTGTGCCATAATTTTATGTTTTTTCTATTTGTTTAACAACACAAAGTTAACAGCAGTTTTATTCAATTTGTTTGACCTAGATCAATAAAATAATCTTATTGAAAAGCAATCAGTTATTGAAAAACCACAAAAAAAAGTCAGTGATATTTTGGAAATATAACACAAATGTCTACTTTTGCATTACCGAAAACGACGCGCCAATAGCTCAGCTGGATAGAGCATCGGTTTTCTAAACCGACGGTCTCAGGTTCGAATCCTGATTGGCGTACTTAAAAGCTCCTCTGTATGACACAAAGGGGCTTTTTTTATACATCAATCTCAAAATATCCACGATACATACGTAAGCTTGAACCTATCTCCCCTTCTCATTTTTAAATTGCCCTTATTATTTCCTCACAAACTCTCCTACGCGTTTATCTTTAATGACACCCGACCAGTTTAAACCATAACCAAAATCGTAGGCGTGTCCTGCTTGATCAACATAGACTTCCATGTCAAAAGGCACGTCCTCAGCTTGTTTCTCAACTGTAGCCATGTTTGCGGGCATTTGAACAGGCAATAGACCGGAAGGTTCGTACTTTCCAAACATAACATCCAATACAGCCTGTGTTGATACACCAAAATTTAGGATAATACCTGATACCTCCTTTTCAAACTCGGCAAATACCATGGGCTTGTTTGCTGTCACAGACACCAAAATAGGTTTCCCCTTCATCATATCCTTCGTATCCAATATCGTTTGAAGATCCATCACATTCGCAGCAGTCACCATTTTATTCTTATAAGACCTATTCTTAATCGATGGATCGATTATAGGATCACCTGCGGCAATACTCTCCGCTCGTGCATCTGAGGCTGTATAAGTGCCATACTGCAAGGAAATCGGAACATAGCCATTTCCACCATTCTTGCGATCTCTTTCGCTATATCCACCTTCGGCACTGATCGGGCTCTGTACAAACACAACTGCAAGGTCAGCTTCACTAGGGTTATCGGTTAAATCTGCATATTTCCGCAAGAGATCAATATTGACAGGGTATTCCAATCGTGCCGGTGTATAGTTTCCCCACCAATCTTTCATTGCTGCCCTATACATCTTCGGAACATAAACTTTCTTCCGTCCACGAATAGGCAATTGCTGATCACTATTCTTTAGTAAAACAACTGACTTTACCTGTGCCTCGTAGCCCTCCTTCATATAGAGCGGATTTCCAACGGTAGCTTGGCTCTGCTTGACATCCAAATAGGGATTTTCAAATAGTCCTACTCGGAAAATATTCAACAGAAGCCTTCTGGCAGAAGCCTCGAACCGTTGCCGCATAAATTTCTGTCCGTGCTCTTTCACGCCCAATTCATAAGCGGCCAATACAGGAGCCTTATCGTTATTGCCACCAAATTGATCTATGCCTGCCATTAATGCCTTATAATGGCGCTCTGCCACCGACAACTGTTCTACCCCCCAGGGTTTGCCTGCAAATCCATCAGGCTTAGGTGCTTCATCCCCCGTAATCAACCAGTCCGAACAGATCACACCATCGTAACCGTAAGTACCACGCAGCAAGTCTGTAAGCAAATATTTGCTATAACCATTTCCCACATTTTCACCATTTTTCTTATCCTGACCAAAAGAAATCGTATAATAAGGCATAACTGCGGCTGCCTTGCTCGTCTTTCCAGCCAATTGGAAAGCTCCATTGACAAATGGCATAATATGTTGCTTCAGGTTATCCCCTGGATATACCGCAAATTTTCCAATAGCCCAATGGCCGTCCCGACCACCTTCCTCTGGCCCACCACTGGGCCAATGTTTCACCATAGCGTTGACACTCTTATAGCCCCAGCCTAAGGCAATTTCGTCTTTTCCACTTGATGTCTGAAAACCATCGATATAAGCTCTAGCCATCGCTGTTGTCAACTCGGGACTCTCTCCAAAAGTCATACCGATACGATACCAACGCGGTTCGGTACCCAAATCTATCTGTGGTGATAATGCCGTCGTGATGCCCAAGGATCGATATTCCGAAGCCGCTACTTGCCCAAAACGTTTGACGATAGCTGGATCGAATGTCGCCGCCATCGCAAGCCCATCCGGCCACATTGAAATTTGCCCCCCTGCCCCAGCGTTGAACTCTGCGCTGACAACAGCATTATGACGTGGGTCGGAACTATTATTCGCCGGAATCCCCCATCCCAAGCCTTCCACAAAACCTTGCAACTCATTATTCCAGCGGGCAGCGGTCTCCGGATCTTTTACTGCTGTCAACAGGACATGCCTCAGCCCATCTTTCTCCAGAAACTCACGCTGCTGATCGGTCAGAGCCCAAGGTGAAACTAGACCTTCCTGATAGTTTTTTCCTTGATAAGTGCCTCCCATAAATCCAAAGGCCGGTGCCGGTAAAGCTTGATGCCTGCTATACAACATAAGCCCAGCAATCTGATCAACAGACAATTTTGAGGCGAGATCCTTGGCTCGCTCCTCTGCTGTCAAACGCCAGTCTTCATAACGGTCTAATTTTCCATTTCGATTGAGATCCTTAAATTTATTTCCAGCAATACTTAGGATCTTCACGCCCGAAGTTGTTGAATACCCCAAAACAGGGCCATACTGATTCTCAATCTTTTGATAAACTTGGCCTTGTGCTGAAAAAGTTAAAAATAGACTGAAAGATGAAGCGAATAGTAGGTTTCTTACATTCATAAAATCTGTTCGTTTAATACATGAGTTCGTAGTCAAACATTCGCCTGAAGGCTAATAAAACATTTGGCTTAACACGTTATAATCAGTTATTTACATTGCTTCATAATGAAGCAATACAAGTGTACAATCTTTTTGTTCAATTACAAAATAAAATCAACAAAATAACACAAACAACTAATTACCAGCAAATTGATTTATCAAAAAAGCACCTTATGTAATTTTTGCATAAGGAATTGTTCGAGTTTTATCCGGCAACATACCTCCCATTGCGATATTTTTTTGTAATATTAACCCAAAGACAGCAGTTATATGGATTTCAGAACACAGCTAATTAACGCATCAGCAGAGAGCTATGAAAAATTTCTACCTCACATTTCTGTGGATACCGTCGTCTTTGGCTTCGACCAAGGTTCCTTGAGAATCCTTTTGCTAAAAATGAATTATAATAAAGAATGGTTTCTGCCTGGTGGCTATGTAGGGAAAGAGGAAGATACGGACGAGGCGGTCAAACGCGTACTTTACGAACGCTCAGGTGTGAAGGATATATTCTTGGAAGAATTTGCGGTATTTGGATGCCCACAGCGCAGCCAGCAATCCTTTGCAGATTACCCAGACACATTGTGGAACAAACAGCGATTTATTTCAATTGGTTATTACGCGCTGGTAAACTACAAACACGTAATTCCTCAACCTGATTCCTTAAGTGAGACTTGTCAGTGGATCGACTTTAGGGACATCACTGAGCTCAATATCACCATGGATCATCGCAAAATCATCAACAAGGCTCTCCGGACTCTTCGCGAGCGGCTTTCTTATAAACCAATAGGATACAATTTGCTACCAGACAAGTTTACGCTGACCGACCTGCAAGGACTCTATGAAACAGTGCTTGGTAAGAAACTTAATCGTGGCAATTTTTATCGTAAAATGAAAAATATGGGTATCCTCCAAAAACTTGACGAACAGCGGAAAGGCGGAGCCCATAAAGCTCCTGATCTCTATAAATTCAACGTGGAGACCTATAACACTATTTTACAGGAAGGTCTAAATACCTGGTAGTCAGATCACCGATACATTTTTACCAAATACATAATAGATCAAAAGCCAATTGCTGCTGGCCTAGACCAGCATACTTTCAGTGACTAAACTAACCTGCGAGAACCGGAGATTTGCAGCCTTTAAGTCTAACCTTAAATTGATCTATACAATATATTTATTAACAATATTTTCCAAATCTTCCAAATCAAAAGGTTTAGATAGAAAATCATCCGCTCCGGCACGATCTGCCAGGGATTGAATATCGTTATTTGCCGACACGTAAATTACGGGAATATGGCTAAAACGCTGATCTGATTTAAGCAATCTGGTTGCTTCAACCCCACCGATGTTTGGAATCCAGTTATCCATTAAAACAAGATCGGGCTCTGCAGATTCCACCTTTTGGATAATATCATGTGAAGTTTCCGAAACTTCAACGTGAAACCCCAAATCTGTCAAAACAACCGTTATAACCTCCAAAATAATGGTATCGTCCTCAAATATCAACACCGTTTTTGTTTTACTCATATAAAATAGTTTATATATACCGTCATTGTTTTACATGAGGCACAAAAGATTCATGCCTGCCTGCAATCCCCTATAAGGTATAAAGTTTTTTCCAAATTTTTTGATCCCCTACAGCTGTAAAGTTATGCTGAATACCTGAAAATCGTATGGTTTCTTTACTACCTAATGCCAAATATCCTAAATTTTCTAGACTCGCGTCAAATAATTTAAAAACACGCTCCTGCAAATCTTTATTAAAATAGATCAAAACATTCCGACAAAGGATTAATTGAAAGCTATTAAATGATGTGTCTGACACCAGATTATGGGTAGATAAAATCATTTTTTGCTTAAGATCGGCATCGAATTTTGCCCATTCATAATTTGCTGTGTAATATTTCGAAAAGTCCTGTTTTCCTCCAGATTCTATATAATTTTCGGAAAAAGATTTTATCTGGCTCAATGGATATACACCATTTCGGGCAATATCGAGTACCCGAGGATTAATATCCGTTGCATAGATCAATGACTTGTGATACAGATTAGCCTCTTTTAGCAAAATGGACATCGAATAAGCTTCCTCTCCTGTGGAGCATCCTGCAATCCATACACGGATCAATGGATATGTCCCCAATTGAGGGAGAATTTCCTCCCGCAGTTGACGAAAGAATAAGGGATCTCGAAACATCTCGGTCAAGTTAACAGTAATCTCTTCAACAAAATGCTGCAAAAATGCCGGGTTGTCTTTTAATACAAAACGAAGTTCAGCAAAACTTGCCAAACGGTCACTCGTCATAAGCCGATTAATCCTCCGCTTCATCGATGCACGGCTATACTGCAAAAAATCATACCCGTAGTCGCGATAGATATCTTCAAGCAAAATATCTATTTCATGGTCTTTTATGATACTATAGCCCAACATTTAGATTAACCGTTCAATTTCACCTATCAATTTATCGACATCAATCGGCTTCGAGACATACGACTGGGCTCCAGCTTCCAAGCATTTCTCCCGGTCTCCACTCATCGCTTGCGCTGTCACGGCAATAACTGGAATTTTGCCCAGCAAACTCGAATTGCGGATCAGCTGAATCGCCTCATAGCCATCGATTTCAGGCATCATCATATCCATCAATATCAGCGCTACACCTTTATTCGTCTCCAAGATCTCGATAGCCTCGCTCGCACTCGTGCTGCTCAATACTTGATATCCCTTCGCTTTCAACGTCAAACGCAATGCAAAAATATTGCGTTGATCGTCGTCCACAATTAATATTACCTTTATTACCTTATTCTGATCCATATATCAGTTGTCCTCAATTTTCATATAACCACACACGCAATAAAGACAAGAGCTGATCGATATCTACCGGCTTCGAGATATAATCCGAAGCTCCTGCCTGAATACATTTTTCTCGGTCGCCGATCATCGACTTCGCCGTAACAGCGATGATTGGTAATCTTGCATAATCAACATGTTGCCTGATATTCTTAATAGTCTCATAGCCATCCATCTCTGGCATCATCATATCCATCAATACAATATCAATAGGTTCTCCTGACGTCAATACTTCCAACGCTTCTTTACCATCCATTGCAGGAATTACTTTCACTTGAAATTTCTCCAATGCTTTGGTTATTGAAAAGATGTTCCTGACGTCATCGTCAGCAACAAGGACCTTCTTGCCCTTCAATACATCGGTCAAAGCTCCAAGCCCATTGTTCTTCCTTCTAGCGTCGTCTGAATTATTAACCTCAATCAAATGAAGAAACAAGCCGACCTCATCTAGAATCCGTTGATAAGAATGGGCCGTCTTTACAACAACGGAGTCTGCGTATTTCTTAATTTTCAACTCTTCAGCCTTAGACAGGTTCTTGCCTGTAAAGATAATGATCGGCAGGTTCTCTAATCCCTCATGTTGTTTGATTGCTTCTAACGTATGGTAGCCCATTTCATCAGGAACCCCCATGTCCAGAATCACACAGTCCACATCTGCCGTGCGTAAAGCAGTAATACTTTCCTCTACATTATCTTTTACTTCAAGTGATATATTAAAACTACTTAAGAAATAAGACAGTGCACTGGCATGCTTTGGATTTTCTTCAACAATAAGTACCTTCTTCGGTGAACGGCTTAAGGCCGATTCAATTTTTTGGAATACCGAAGTCATTTGCTCCAACGCAACAGGCTTATTAATAAAGTCGATTGCTCCTTTTAATAAACTTTCTTTCTTCACCTCAAGCGAAGACATGATATGAACCGGAATGTGCCGCGTAGCCTTATTGCCCTTCAATTGATCCATGACAGCCCATCCGTCCATGATTGGCAATTGAATATCGAGCAGAATAGCAGCTGGATGATACTTCTGTGCTGCAGGGAGTGCATGATCACCACGAACAACAACTACACCTTTATAGTTTTGTGTATGTGTATATTTCAAGAGTGCCTTGGCAAAATTAACATCATCCTCCACAATCAAAATCACCTTGTCTCCCTCTGCAACCGTATCTCGATCATCTGGAATCTCCTCGGGGATCCTAATTGTGACCGGATTATAGGTATCTTCTTTAACAATCTCAATCACCTCTTCTACTTCCGAAGATATCTCCTCAACCAATTGCTGCTCCTTGGTCAATATCTCTTTGACCTCAACTTTGGACTTCGGAATAATGAACAAAAAGGTACTACCTTTACCCACTTCGCTTTCCAATCTGATCTCTCCACCAAGCAAACGTGCAATCTCCCGGCTAATAGAAAGTCCTAGGCCAGTACCGCCAAACTTCCGCCTCGTCGAGCCATCAGCTTGTTGGAAGGCTTCAAAAATAATTTTCTGCTTTTCAAGTGGTATACCAATACCCGAATCGACAACAGCGAATACCAATCGATCGTGATCACTTGGATCTTCATAGATTTCCAGACGTACTTCGCCTTCTTTGGTAAATTTAATCGCATTTGAAATCAAATTACGGAGTACCTGATCGATGCGAAGCCGATCTCCCTCAAAGCGAGGTGCGATCTTAGCACTGACAGTCGTCTTAAAAGCCAACCCCTTCTCCTTTACAATGGGTAAAAACAGGCTATTCAAATCGGACAAAATATCATGCAGATCCAACGACGCATAATCTAAGGTCATTTTACCGGACTCAATTTTCGATAGGTCCAAAATCTCATCGATCAAGGTTAACAAACTCGTCCCTGAACTTTGAATGACTTTAGCTGATTCAATCTGATCTGAATTTAAGTTTTCCTCTACATTCTCCGATAGCAAACGCGATAGCAGTAATATCGAGTTGAGCGGTGTACGGAGTTCATGGGACATATTAGCCAAAAACTCAGATTTATATTTAGTACTCAGCGCCAACTCTTCGGCTTTCTGCTGAATTTCCTGATTTCGTTCGGCAATCATCAAATTCTTATCTTCAAGCAATCGCGAGCGTTCCTCTAATTCTTGATTGGACTGCATCAGTTCCTCGTGTTGCACTTTGAGCTCTTCCTCTGAAGACTGCAAACGCAATGTTTGCGCCTCCAATTCAGTATTTAAACTTTCAAGCTCGGCATGTTGTGTTAATAGCTCTTCAGACTGTACCTGTGTTTCCTCCAGCAATGTCTGGATTTTTGCCCTTCCTTTTGCTGAAACTAGTGCAATCCCAATCTGTCGGGCACATTCAGTCAAAAATGTTTGTTCTACCGCAGTGAAACTATCCATCTGACCAACTTCCAATACGCCCAGGACTTGATCATCAACCAGCATCGGTAAGAAAATAATATGCTGCATATGGATCTTTCCATTGGCAAAACTAACCACGTAATCCGTTGCATTCAGATTATGAAGTGTCTTAGATTCCCGGTCAACAAATACCTGCCCAATATAGCCTTCTCCCGGCAAAAAATATCGCTGTGTCTGCATATCCAAACCATATGCTCCTGAAAGTTCCAACTTGTCATCGTTAAAAATATAGATCGCGCCACTGATAGCACCGGTATAATCCACAAGACTTTTGATGGAATCTGCAGCAATTGTTTGCTCACTCTTATTTCCCATCAATCCAGTGTAAAGTTTGGCATAGCCCGCATGAAGCCAATCATTATCTGTTAGCTGTTCAAATGATTTTTTCAACGCCTTCGACATCCTATTGACGGCTTTCGCAATTTCACCGAGATCATCGTCTCCGACCTCCTCTGCCTTGACATCATAATCCCCCAATGCGATTCGATTGGTAATCTTCTGAACCAAATTTAAGCGCCTAGAAATACCTTCATCCTTCTCACGTAATGATTTCTCGAGTGCTGCACGCTTCAAGAAGTCCGCACGTAACCTAAAATAAAAATAGCTAGTAATAATAAGAGAAAGCAAGGCACTGATAACAATAAACAAGGTTGTGATAAACGAAGAATTATCCAAATTAGCCGATTTCCTATCGATATTATCGTCCTCATACTGATTAATATCCTTGATAATTGCACGGCACTTATCCATAGCCATTTTACTCTCATCCAATTGTGCTAAGCCGAAAACGCCGCCCCTTCTCTTCGTTGCAACTGATTCCTTTAAAATGTCGAGCCGCCATTTTGCTGCAATTACAAGACTGTCTACTCGAACCTTCTGCACCGGATCCTGCTTGGTGAGGGCTTCTATCTCCTGCAATTCTTTGGGCAAACTTTCCAAGGCATTATTAAAAGGCTCTAAATAGCTTTCTTTACCAGTCAGAAGAAAGCCCCGGTTTCCAGTTTCAGCACCTTGTAACGAAGCTAGTAAACTAGTTGAAGTGCTGATTATTTTTCTTGTTACCGCAAGCTCCTGGCGATGCCTATTTTGCTCCTGTATACCAATGTATGATGCAGTAGAACTAATAAGCAGTACGACTAATGAAAAACCGATCCCCCACGTTAGATTATTGAGTGTCTTACTATTTGGCATTCTTAAATTAATTTAAGGGTAAGGTAAAATAGAAGGTTGCACCACGCTCGCCCGAACTCTCTACACCAATCGTTCCCTGATGGCTTCGTATAATTTCGGCGCAGATGTAAAGGCCTATCCCGAGCCCTTGAAAGTCAAATGATGTTTCTTCCACACGATAAAATTTCTCAAAAACATCAGCTTGCTTTTCCACGGGTATCCCGATGCCGAAGTCGATTACACTGATCTTCACAGCATCGTCGACAACCGTACAATCTACAATGACTTTTTCCGTGCCCGCCGCATATTTGTATGCATTCGTCAAGAAATTAACCAATACCTGCTCCAGACGGATCTCATCACCGTATATTTGTACCGCTGTGATATCACCGGTTCGAATAAGCTTCATGCTGCTTTGGTCATGCGTCTGAACAATGGAATCAACCGCACTTTTTACCATATGCTCAAGTGAGAATACTTTTTTATTGATAAGCAACTTCCCATTGTCAATTTTTGATAGATCCAAAAGATCCGATATAAGGCTGTTGAGTTTATCTATTTGTCCTTGCACCCGATGAACATACCTTGCTTCAGCACTTTCCTCTTCCAGTTTCAACTTGCGGTCAAGCAATTGCATATAGGCCTTTATACTTGTCAACGGTGTTTTCAACTCATGACTGGCAATACTCAGAAACTCATCTTTCTCTTTTTCCGCCCGCTTTTGTGCGTCAATATCGGTGAAAGTTCCTATCCAGTTGCTTTCACTATTTTGCAAGATTGGCCACACCCGCAACAATTGGTATGAATACTCTCCACAATGGGTCTTTTTCAAACGGACTTCCATCTCCAAAGGTTCACCCGACTGAAGGCTACCGTGAAGCGCGGCAGCGATAGGCCGGTCACCAGGGTAAGTCTGCGGAAAAATAGTGGCATCATCAGAAAATTCAAACCAGCGGCCATTGACAAAATCAATATTACCGCTCTTGTCACAAGTAAATGCAATTTGAGGAAGCGACTCCAAAAGCGTATGTAAATAGTCCAATTTAGACCGAAGCTCCTGCTGCGCCTGCTTTCGTCGTTCCACTTCAAGCTCCAAGGTCTGCTGAACATCTTTCAATGCCTGCGTCTGCTCATAAAGGCGATAAAACGTCTTGACTTTCAGCATTAGAATATCCGGATCAACAGGTTTGGTGACATAATCCAAACCACCGGAATCATAGCCTTTCGTAATAAATTTTTTATCTGTATTGACCGCAGACAAAAATATGATCGGTGTTTCCTTTGTCTTACTAAAACCGGCGATATTCTCGGCGACTTCAAAGCCGTCCATATCCGGCATTTGAACATCCAATATGATTAATGCATAATTATTTTTTAGGATCTTTTTTAAAGCTTCTTCCCCAGAATGAGCGGTATCAACTTTAAAGTTCTTGGATTCCAGCAATTTTTGTAAAGAGTAAATATTATCCGGATTATCATCGACAATTAATATCATAGTGTATTAAAACTTAGCATCAAGGTTAACAAATCTAAAAAAATTAACTGAATACCCCCAACATTAATACGCAAAGACAACAGTAAATTGAAAAGACAGCAAATAAGTAAAACTTTAGCCCACGAAACCCTGTTTTAATGAATAATGATAAGTTTTACATCAAAAGGTATTTACTGTGTTCCGGGCAAGTTTTATCTTGATCCATGGCAACCAGTTGATTTGGCAGTCATCTCCCATGGTCACGCAGATCATGCCCATTGGGGAATGAAGAAATACTTATGCCACCATTTTACGGTCAATATCCTACGAAGTCGCATAGGTCCAGACATTCAGGTTCAAGGTCTTAGCTACAACGAAGCGGTATACATCAATGGAGTCAGGGTCTCCTTACATCCAGCTGGCCATATCATTGGCTCTGCACAGATACGCCTGGAACATAAAGGTAAAGTTGTCGTCTTTACGGGCGATTACAAGATTCAGGACGATGGTTTATCTACGCCGTTCGAACCCATAAAGTGCCATGAACTTATTACAGAAAGTACATTCGGCCTCCCTATTTACCGTTGGGATTCCGTAGAAGCGCAAAATGAAAGCCTACAGACATGGATTAAAACCAATCAGAGCAACAACAAAACCTCTGTGTTTATCGGTTATTCCCTTGGAAAATCGCAGCGCATTCTCAACGCTGTTCATGAGATGGGTCCCGTATACGTTCATTACAGCATTGCCAAGCTGAACGAAGCCTATAGTCAGGCAGGTATAAAATTGCCAAATTACCGCATCGCCGATTTAAAATCGGAGCTCAAACAGCTTGACAATCAAATTGTGCTGCTACCGCCTGCTCTGCTGGACAGCCAGCTTCTACAGAAAATACCGCATGTTGCCCATGCGATCTGCTCCGGATGGATGCAAATCCGTGGGGCACGGCGATGGCGCAGCGCTGATGCCGGCTTTGCGATCAGCGATCATGCCGACTGGCAGGGCTTATTGCAGGCGGTACGTGGTAGCGCTGCCGAAAAAGTATATGTCACACACGGACAGACAGCAACATTTGCCAAATATCTGAATGAAATCGGTATTGAGGCCGAAGAAGTTAAAACGCAATACGGAGATGAAGAGGACCCTCAAAGCCAAACCACAGAATAGCCTATGAAAGAATTTGCTACATTGATCCATGCGCTTGACAGCAGCAATAAGACCAATTCGAAAAAAGAAGCTATTTTAACTTTTTTCAATCAGGCTTCCGAAAAAGACAAACTTTGGTTTCTTGCCCTGATGACCGGCAAAAGACCAAAACGAAGCATCGCGATCAAGGATCTTAAAACATGGGCCTTACAAATCACCGGAATCCCCGAATGGTTGTTTATAGAATCGTATGCTGCCGTAGGCGATCTGGCCGAGACCTTATCGTTGCTGCTCCCACCACCATCACAGCAGATCGAAAAAAGCCTGAGTGAATGGATGGACGAGATCATTGCCATCCGGGATGACAGTATAGCCCAAAAAAAGGCTTTTGTCCTTCATTCCTGGAATGCACTAAATACCGTAGAGCGTTTCATTTTCAATAAACTGCTCGGCGGCAGCTTTAGACTGGGAGTTTCCGATAAGGGATTAATCAATACAATCGCGCAGTATACCAACACTGAAGCAAGCGCTGTAGCGCATAGTATCATGGGCGAATGGAATCCGCATGCGGTAGAATTCGACAAACTCGTCAATGGCGCTTACAGCGATACCAACCGCTCCAAACCTTATCCATTCTGCCTTGCTTATCCTTTAGAAAAGGCCCCCGAAGACCTAGGCTCTCTCAACGAATGGCAGGCAGAATACAAATGGGACGGTATACGTGGCCAGCTCATCAAGCGCGAAGATGAAATACATATCTGGTCTCGCGGAGAGGAACTCGTGACAGCGCAGTTCCCTGAAATTACCGAGGCCCTCCATCAGTGGAAAGGAAATTTTGTGCTTGATGGCGAAATCCTAGCTGTCAGAGACGGCGGTGTCCTCAACTTTTCCGAACTGCAAAAACGAATCAACCGAAAGACCATTCCAAAGTCACTGCGTGAAGAAGTACCTATTTCAGTCTACCTTTATGATATTGTCGAACTGGATGGCATCGATCTGCGCGATAAGCCTCTTAATTACAGACGTACACTGCTAGAACAGTGTTATGCTGTAAATCCTCCAGGTGCTTTAGAGCTGTCACCTTTGATACATGCAGCAGATTGGTCCGCGCTACAAGACATTCAGGCAAACTCGCGCGAGGTCAACAGCGAAGGACTTATGCTCAAGAAAAAGGACTCCGCTTATCATGCCGGCCGCAAAAAAGGCGACTGGTGGAAATGGAAGGTAAACCCCATGAGTATAGACGCTGTCCTCATTTATGCACAGAAAGGAAGTGGCCGCCGAAGTGCCCATTATACCGATTATACTTTTGCCGTAAAGGATGACGATCAGCTTGTAACGATCGCAAAAGCCTATTCAGGTCTTACAGACAAGGAAATTCTAGAAGTTAGCCGCTTTGTAAAACAAAATTCTTTAGAGAAATTCGGCCCCGTAAGAACCGTTAAACCTGAACTAGTTTTTGAAATTGCCTTTGAAGGCATTGGATACAGCAAACGTCATAAATCGGGTGTCGCGCTACGTTTTCCGAGGATATTACGCTGGCGAAAAGACAAGACCGCCGCAGAGATCGATAGTCTTGAAGATATTAAAAAGTTGATACAATAAGGCATAGCTTCATACACATTGAACGAAAAAATAGCATATAGTGACGGTTTTCGAATAATCAGTGATTATTTTAAATCGCAGGGAAACGCCCCTTTTAGCTTCCAGACCAAGGCCTGGGAAAAATATGAGCAAGGATATAGCGGGCTGGTCATCGCGCCTACAGGGTTTGGGAAGACTTTCTCCCTTTTTATGGCCGTACTGATGGACTTCCTCAATCATCCGGAACACTATCAAAAGGGGCTAAAGCTCCTTTGGATTACACCCCTACGCTCTTTGGCCAAAGATCTGGCGCGGGCCATGCAAACAGCAATAGACGAAATTGGACTCGACTGGATCGTACAGGTGCGTAATGGTGACACCGATCCCAAGATCAAAGCGCAGCAAACCCGCTCCATGCCTGACGTTTTACTCGTTACTCCAGAAAGCCTGCACTTACTGCTTGCTCAAAAACAACGCGATAAATATTTTAAAAATCTCCGATGTGTGACGGTTGACGAATGGCACGAGCTCATGGGCAACAAACGCGGCGTAATGGTCGAACTGGCACTTTCCTTTCTGAAAGCATATATAAAAAACCTACGCGTTTGGGGTATCACAGCCACCATCGGAAACCTTGAAGAAGCGATGGAAGTTTTGCTTCCACAAGCTGCAAAACGTATCCAGATTGTTGCCAAGGAGAAAAAGAAAATTGCCATCAAACCGATATTCCCCAGCACAGTGGAACTGCTTCCCTGGGCAGGGCATCTCGGCGGCAACCTCGTAGATCAGGTCGTCCCGATTATACTTGCCAGTAAAAGTACGATCCTCTTTACCAACACACGGAGCCAAAGTGAGATGTGGTACCAATTGCTGCTGCAGGCTCACCCCGATTTTGCCGGACAAATCGCCTTGCATCACAGCTCCATTGACGCCCATATCCGCGAATGGATCGAAGACAATCTCAGCAGCGGCAAACTTAAAGCGGTCGTGTCAACCTCCTCCTTGGACTTAGGGGTAGATTTCAAACCTGTAGATACAGTCATACAGGTTGGCTCCAGTAAAGGTGTAGCTCGATTTATGCAACGCGCTGGAAGAAGTGGACATAGTCCATTTGAAACGTCCACGATCTATTTCGTCCCCACACATTCCCTGGAGCTCATCGAGGTCGCCGCCTTGAAGGAGGCCGTAAAAACGCAGACGATCGAAAACCGGGATCCCATGGTTCAGACCTTCGATGTGCTCGTTCAATTCATGGTAACCATCGCCTTGGGCGGTGGATTTCGTTCGGAAGAACTGCATGCAATCGTCGCCAATACCCATGCCTTTCACTACATGGAAACGGAAGAATGGCAATGGTGTATGTATTTTATTACCGCGGGTGGAAAAATTGGAAAACGCTACGAAGAATTTCACAAGGTTATCCAAGATGAAGAAGGCAAATGGATCATCAAAAACCGTCGTCTTGCACTACTTCACAGACTCAATATAGGTGCCATTGTCGGTGATGCCATGATGCGCGTGAAGTTTCTCTCCGGTGGTTACATCGGCATGATCGAAGAATATTTTATTAGCAAACTTAAAAAAGGTGAACGCTTTATCCTTGCGGGGCGGATACTCGAAGTAGCGATGGTCAAGGAAATGACCGTATTCGTAAGAAATTCGTCGGGTAAAGCCATTACTCCAAGCTGGCTCGGTGGCAGACTTCCCTTATCGTCCAATTTGAGCCATTTCCTGAGAAAAAAATTGGCTGCAGCAGCCAGCGCTCCTTCCAGTGAAAAAGAGCTTCATTTCCTGGCGCCACTGATCGAAAAACAGGCTGAACTTTCAGCCGTGCCAAGTGAAGCGGAATTCCTCGTCGAACATATCAAAACCAGGGAAGGCCATCATCTATTTTTCTACCCCTTGGAAGGCCGATTGATCCATGAAGTCATGGCAGCGCTTGTCGCCTACCGCATTAGCAAGTTGTACCCGATCAGCTTTTCCATGGCCATGAACGACTATGGCTTCGAACTCTATTCCGATAAGGAAATTCAGCTCAGTCAAATGCAGCTCGAACAGGTATTGAGCCGCAGCAATTTGATGGAAGATGTGATCAGTAGTATTAACTCGGCAGAAATGGCCAGTCGCAAATTTAGGGATATCGCCGTCATCTCGGGACTGGTTGTGCAGAACTATCCGGGCACCCAGCAAAACAACAAATCACTGCAGGCCTCATCAGGGATTATTTTCCGCGTACTGATGGAACACGATCCCACTAACCTTTTGCTCAAACAGGCTTTTACCGAAGTGTTTAACCAGCAACTGGAAGAACATCGGTTAATAAATGCATTCGAAAGGATCAATCAGAGCAAAATACGTTATACCTTTGTCGAAGAGTATACGCCATTGAGCTTTCCGATAAAAGTGGATAGCCTCCGGCAATCCCTGTCGAGCGAAGCCTTGATTGAACGGATTCAACGCATGGAAAAGACCAATGCTCAAAAAAAGAAGCGCAGAAAATGAAAATCGGAGAACAAACAATTACATTCAATAAACAGGAATTAACCCTTAACACACAACGCTCTATATACTGGAAAGACCAAAAAACGTTAATCTTATCTGACCTACATCTGGGCAAAGCAGCACATTTCAGAAAGCATGGCATTGCTATCCCGACGGATACTGCCATAACGGACCTTACTCGATTAGAATCCCTAATAGCGTACTATCAAGCTAAGCAAGTCATCGTTGTCGGCGATCTAATTCATGCCGGCATCAATCAGGAAGTACTTTTACTGGAATCATTCAGACAACGCCACCCTGAGCTCCACCTTCATCTTGTCAAAGGCAATCACGACCGCCTATCGCAACAAATGGGCATTCGCTTCGGTATAGTGCATCACAAAGAAGCTTTCGAAATGCAACAGATCCAATTTAAACACCATCCCGCTGATGCAGCAGATTCCTCTTCATTTCGGATTAGTGGACATATCCATCCGGGTATCAGCCTGGTTATTCCACCGAAACGGAAGGTTCGCTTACCCTGTTTTCTGGTATCTACTCATCAGATTATCCTTCCCGCTTTTAGTACTTTTACGGGATTGGACAGCAAAGACCTGTCTTCCCTATATCAAAGTTATGCTATTTCGGACGATCATATCTTCCCGATCACAAGAAACTAATCCAAGCAGCAGTTTATATTACATCTTGAGCTCCCCGGGAGAGATTCCGTAATATTTTTTAAAAGCACTGCTAAAATTATTCTGGTGACCATAGCCCGTCAACAAGGCCACCTCATAGACAGTCATTTTATCTTCGAGCAGATAACTTTTGGCTTTTTCCATCCGCACCCGTGTAAGATAGTCGTGAATGGTCACTGAAAAATATTCCTTAAAGTCCTTACGCAATTTGCTTTCACTGGTCAACACCTCCGCGGCCAGTTCTTTTTGCGTCGGCGGATTGGCAATACGCTGTTCAAGAATCTGTCTTGCCATCTCCAACCTTTGCACATCCTCCTCATGAAAGAGCGAATCATTGCTTTCCGTTTTCTCATTGTATTGCTCAAACTGATACATCAGCAGCTCAACAACACGCGACTCGGTATGTAGTCGACGGATCTCCCCTTTCTTTTTAGATTCAATCAGCTCGGTTATGGTATGCTGCATCTCATAGGTCGCCATCAGATCTTCTTCTGAGAAGGAAACGTATTCGCCTTTTTCGATCTCATGCACAAATTGCTGATGCAATAACGAATCGCGTTTGATCAGGTTGAGGTAATACTCTTTGGAAATAACAGCTATAAAATACGTGTATTCAATACCGGGTTCCACTTCATGGATGGATTTGACCGAGGGAATGTAGCGTATATTATGCCGGCTCATGCCGTAAGGCAATTTGCTATCCGTCGGCTTAAAGAAAATAAACTGGCTGGTTATGGTCTCGCCCTCGATCTCCGTAAGAACCTGCACTGGCCGATCAAACTGCATTTTCGAATGCAAGATAAACAATCCTGAAGTCGATAGCTGAAAATTCTCCATATGGACCGGATCTTTGGATATGGATATCCTATTTTCGACCAAAGGTTTGTCGGGAACATAGCCATCCGGAATTTCTTCTTCAAAAAGCCAATCTGCCAACTCTACTATTTTACTTTTCACCAACATGATTACAAATCCTAAATAAGCCTGAAGCAGTTAAAATTAACGAAATAAGATGGTATTCTAAAATTATTTATAATCTTTCTAAATAACAGGATTAATCCAAGTCAATATCCATTTCCTCCAACTGAACATAAGGTTTCAATGTTCTTGGATTCATAATGACACTGGACTCGACCGAAAAGATCGTATAGATCTCCTTTTGGGCCAACACTTCCACTGGGGTACCATGAAAGAGCTTGCGGCCATTTTTGAGCATCAGAATTCGATCGGCATACATGGCAGCAAAATTGACGTCATGCACAATCAGCACCACCATAAATCCTTTTCGGGCAAGTGCCCGTGCAATGGCCAGTACTTTCTGCTGATAATGCAGATCCAATGCAGAAATAGGTTCGTCCAATAACAACAGTGCATCTGGATTATCCCATATCTGCGCCAGGATACGTGCCAGATGAACACGCTGCTGTTCACCGCCGGAAAGGCTCAAAAAATCCCGTTCAGCAAAGGCAGATACTCCACAAAGTTCCATGGTTTCGGCCACGATTTTATAGTCCTGTTGTTTGGGCGTATTCCTATAATGCGGATACCGACCCATCAGCACGATCTCTTCTACCTTAAAGCTCAATGTCATCTGCTGCTGTTGACTCAGTAAAGCCCTACATTTCGCCAAAGCCGCAGGTTCGTATGTCGATAGCGCCTTGCCATTGAGATGAACAGCACCCGAATCCGGCTTCTTTTCACCACAAAGCACCCCCATCAGCGTCGATTTACCAGCGCCATTGGCTCCGAGGATTGCCAGAATTTCACCTTTACGTACCTGAAAGGTAATATCCTTCAGGAGCTTTCGTCCGTTTACTTCGTAGTTGATCTTCTCTACACGTAGCATAATGCAATTATTTTTAAAGCCTCTGCCAAAAGACTATTTATCTTTGATTAAAATATACAAAAATACCGGTGTACCCAATAAAGCTGTAATGACGCCGATGGGCAATTCAATGGGTGCAACAGCAACCCGGGCAATCACATCTGCCAACGTCAGCACCAACGCCCCCAATAACAATGAACCAGGAAGTACAAATCGGTGATCCGCCCCGCCCATCAGACGAACGGTATGCGGAACAATCAATCCCACAAAACCAATGATCCCCGATACCGCAACGGATGCTCCCACAGCAAGTGTGGATAAAACAACCACCCAGCGTTTGACGCGATCGGTACGCATACCCAAAAGATCCGCCTGCAACTCCCCGAGGGAAAAGGCATTCAGCGACTTTCCAAAAAAAGGTAAGATCAGCACCGGGATTAAAATAAATGGCGCCAAAGCCCTTAAGTTATCACAAGTAGCCCCACCAAGACTACCCAGCATCCAAAAAGTAATGGTACGTAACTGTTGCTCTGTAGACATATAGGTCATCAAACCTGTCAGCGCACCCGCAAAGGCATTGATGGCAATACCTGCCAACAACATCGTCGTCACATTGGGGCGGCCATTTTTACTGGCAATACGGTAAACCAAAAAAGCGGTCAAACCAGCGCCCACAAAAGCGCCAAAAGCCAATATATAATAGCCAATCCAAGCAGCCAAAGAGGTAAAGAGAAAAGTCTCAAAGGCAATGATCAGTACCGCAAAAAGAGAAGCTCCAGATGAAATCCCGATCAATCCGGGCTCCGCTAAGGGGTTGCGGAATATACCCTGGATCGCAGCACCCGATATACCCAATGCTGCACCCACCAAAAGTCCGAGCAAAAGACGCGGCATACGAATCTCAAAAAGAACATCTTCGTGCATATTATGCACACCTCCCGCACTTCCGAAGTGCAATTTTTGCGTCAACATCCTTAAGATATCAGCGGGTGGAATATGATAGGCCCCCATCCCCAAGGCAACAATACTGACAACAACCAATACCAGGCCCAAAGTCAATAGGATAAATTTCTGTTTCTTTTGCACCGGCTTTATTTTGAATCCATCATTTCTCCAAATCCACGGTGCAATGCTAAGATTGCGTCTGGCAGCCGATTACTGAAATTGACCAGCAGCGAGGCATTCATCACCAAGATACGTTCGTTTTTACCTGCATTCGTGATACGCATCCCCGGCAATTTAAGGATAGCATCCTGCCCCCCAAGACTACTTGCGCCAAAATCAAATAGCAACACAATATCTGGATTGGCCTGCACCAGCGCTTCCGTTGTATAGGGTTTGAAATCCGAAAATTCCTGAACCGCGTTTTTACCACCAGCCAGATTAATCATCGCATCCAGACTACTGCCTTTACCCGCTACACTCATGGTACCCGTACCACGGGCATATAAAAACAATACTTTGGGTGCCGCTTTACCCTGATTTTCCTTTTTCACCAATTCCATGGTATGATCCAAGCTTACTTTCGTGCGGGAAACCAGATTTTTACCGGCAGCAGATTCACCGACGGCGTCTGCGACCTCCTGGATGTAACGAAGTGCACCCGGAACAGAATAGTTTGGTTTAATGGAGACAAATTTCACACCAGCCGCACGAATCTGCTGAATGACCGATTTGGATACATCGCCCTCATTCGCAATAACGATGCTTGGCTTAAAAGATAATAAACCTTCGGCCGATACCGAACGGTTCTTACTTACCCTCGGCAAGGCCGCCGCTGCTTTGGGCGATATACTTGTCACATCGGTAGCGATCATGCGCTCACCTATTCCCAGTCCATAGATCGTTTCGGTCAACGAACTGTTTAACGTAATGATTCTCTGCTGTGCCCTCGCCCATCCACCGATTTGCATCACAAAACACAGTATAATAACATAAAATCTACTCATTGTAATTCTTTATCTCCACTATGGCGATAGCTGATCACCAGGAATGGTTTTACCTCTCGCCGTTCAACTTGAGTACAAAACAAATCAATAATCAGTCTAAATACAAATTATATTATTTCTTTTAGAACAGCATACTTCAACATAAAAAGCCTGACAAACCATTAATAAACAGCAACATATAACTAAATCCAAACTACTTTTCAGTCCATAAAAAACGGATTAAATAGAATTTATGACATTTTGCATAGAGAAAAATCCAATAGGATTACCTTTTTTTGTAACATTATTTAGAATTATTAAAAATAAAAATAGTGTTTAAAAGCAGCTCACCTATTCGAACAAGCACCCTGATGGCCCTTTGCGCCTGCCAGATCTACACTGTGCAAGCACAGGAAAAATGGAAAATCTCCGGTGTATTGAAAAACGAATCCAATAAAGGCGTCGCCAATGCGACTATCTATCTTTATCCAGATAAATATGCTTTTAAAACAGATACTGCAGGGAGATTTCAATTCACCCAGCTCTATGCGGGGCGCTACGAATTAAAGGTACAGGCCATGGGTTATCAACAGTACCGCCAAGTTATCGATTTGGAAGACAAAAATCAGCAACTGACCATTGTTTTAAAAGCCGAAGACCGTCAGATGGATATTGTTGATGTGCAGGGGAAAGCCCAGGCTGTAGACAATCTCGTTAAGGCTGAAAATGCAGCCATGCCCGTTAAAGTTATTACCAAACGGGAGATCGAGCTTATGGGCAGCCGTCGTCTGGATGAAGTTTTAAAAGAACAGACGGGTATCGCCATTGTTAACGATATCGCCGGAGGCTCCAGAGCTGTCGGTGTGCAGATCCAGGGATTCAGCAGCAACTACGTGATGGTTCTGGTAGATGGGCAACCTATGCTGGGGCGCAACAGTGGCAACTTTGACCTGTCCCGTATTTCGGTGACCAATATTGAGCGTATCGAGATCATCAAGGGAGCTTCCTCCTGCTTATACGGCAGTGACGCATTAGGTGGTGCGATCAATATCATTACACGCCATGGTGCTATCACACCGCAGGCACAGGCTTCCCTCCTCTATGGCAGTCTCAATACCGTCGATGCCACTTTGGAAGCTGAGACACCTTTTGCTAATCAGCGCGGCAGCGCAGTGTTTTCGGGCAATTACTACCGCACAGATGGTTTTAATACCGACAAGCAATACCTGGATTCCAAGAGCAGCACTTTTCCGCCTTATACCAATTATAGTTTCCAGGGCCGACTGCGTTATCGGACAAGCAAAAATGGCACTTTGGGCGTGACAGGGCGTTATGCAGCCCGGGAATCTGAAATGATCAATGCCTGGTCCGAGTCGGCCACGCTACAGGATAAACAAAAAGATCAGGACATCAATCTCTCGGCAAGTTACGACCATAATTTTGCTTCTGGACTGCGTAGTATGACGCGTTACTATTTCTCGCGTTTCCACTCCCAGATTGCCGCACAATGGTTGCAACAAGGTATTGTTGCCAGCGCCGAGCAATTTGGTCAGAATGTACACCGCATTGAACAGCAGTTTGCGTATAGCCCTGCACAACAGGTTAAACTTACCGGCGGTATAGGCGGTAGCCTCGAACTCATGGACAACCAAGATTTGGATGCCAAGCGCTCTTTGAACAGCGCATTTGCCTATTTGCAGACCGAATGGAAACCTGTAGACCGCTTATTAACGACGCTAGGCTTACGCTACGATCAGACCAATGTCTACAATGGCCACTTGAGTCCAAGCTTGGGTCTACAATACCATGTCAGTCCCACACTACTCATCAAAGGCGGTGTTGGTGCAGGATTCAAAGCCCCCGACTATAAAATGCGCTATCAGGTCTTCTTCAATCCAGCAGCCAATTATCTTGTGGTCGGTTCGGAACGCGTAGCCGATGTAATTGCAGCCATGGATCAAGCCGGAGAACTCAGTTATAAAAACAGCTATATGCTCAATTTGGTGGCGGGCAACCTCAAAGCCGAAACCAGCATTTCGAAAAATCTTGGACTGACCTGGAACCCGACCAAGAGATTACAGGCCGATTTCTCTGTCTTCTACCATCGGATCAACAATCAGATCAACACAGTTAGTGTAGGTAACGGAACTAAAGTCGCACAGATCTATAGCTACCGCAACCTGCCCAAAGCCATGAATAAAGGTTTTGAAGTTTCATTGACCTATCAGGCAACCAAAGATCTGCAATTGTCGATGGGCTATCAATACCTGATTGCCAAGGACCTGAGTGTATTGGATAGTATTGTCAAGGGAAGTTATCCCTATAACCAGATCAACGATCCCGCTACAGGAGAATATCGCCAGAGTAAAAAATCGGATTATTGGGGTATTGAAGACCGTTCGAGACACATGTTCAATGCAAAAGCCCAATATGAATATAAACCCTGGGGCGTTAATGTCAATGCGCGGGTCAATTTCAGAAGTGCCACACCTTTTCAGGAATATAATGGCAACCAGTTTATCGACAAATATGACATTTTTATCCCCTATCACACACTCGTGAATATGACAGTAGAAAAGAGTCTGATGAACAGGAGATTGACCCTCCGCCTGATCGGTGACAATTTATTCAATTTTACAAGCCGTTATCTACTCGGGCAGCCTGGACGGGTTATTATGGGTGGTGTCAGCTACCGTTGGATAAAAGAATAATAAGCACTAATGAACAAGAATTTAGCACACCAAGTACAAGATAAAAGATGAGAACGATTCGCATGATTATAGGAGAATGTAGCATCTGGCTTTCCTTTCACAAGATTGGCCGTTGTATTTTTTCAGCACTATTGCTATTGACAGTCGTATCCTGCGGGAAAGACAAAGACTATACGATCGGATTAGAAGATGGCAAAAGTACCCTGATCAAAGATCTGGCGGGAGATACCGATGCAGCCATGGGCGAAGGTACTGAAGGAAAAGAGCAAAGACCATTTTTTATATTTCTTTTTCGTTTTAAAGACCAAAAGCAAATCTGGGTTAAAACCAAAGCCGATTCTGCGCAATGGCTTAAAACAAAAGATTGGGATATTGCCTTTACAGGTCCTTACAATTCGGAGATCTATGTGAACAATTCCCAGCATGAATACAATCCGGGTTATGGCGGCCAGGCAAATAATACCGCTGTTGTTTTACTGAGACAAGCCTATCAGAGTGTCACTGTAGCCCCTTCGGATGAAGAGTTTAATAAAAGTGAAGTAAACAAAATTGGCTGGGCAGCAACCGATGGTTCGGATGGATGGTTTCGCTATAGCTTAAGCACCCATATTATGCAGGCGCTTCCCAATCGTACCTATGTGATTCGCTTACCCGATGGCAAATATGCCAAGTTGCAACTGATCAATGCCTATAAGGGAAATCCAGCGGCGGTAACCAACCTCAATTGGCCTGCCCCGTATTATACATTTAAATATTATGTACAGCAGGATGGCAGCAAAGATTTAAATACAAACACATTATAATAAGGAAAATTACACAATTAAATTAAAGATGAATAGATTATTTACAACAGCAGCACTACTATGTGCATTGAGTTTAGGTTTTACTTCTTGTAGCAAGGATGATGATAAGGTGGAGCAAGTCGAGCCGGAATACCAAGCTAAGGTTATGGTCAAAGACGGTGAAACTGTTGATTTAACAAAGGTTTCCAAAACGATCAATACACAAGGAACAATCAAGCGTACAGGCAATACCTATTCACTTCGTAACTTTAAACAATTTACAATCGGTGAAGATGGAAAAGCAACAACAACTGCAGCGCAAACCTATTATTTTGATTTCAAAGAGAATGATGGACTACAAACGGCTGATGCTCCATTGACCCTTATAGCACAACAACGCGTCATGGATGTGATTGCAAACACTGCAAAATCATTTACACTATCCTATATAGATAAGGCTTATGAGACCGTCAATTCAGCTGATCAATTTGTAGCATTAACCGATAACAAAGCTGGTATTGCATTAACTCCTACTGCTATCGGATGGGCCGGTTACGATATGACGACACACCATGTCATCGCTATTAAAGACCGTACGTTTATTCTTTCAAAAGATGGAAAGCCATATTTTAAATTTAGAGTCAACAGCGTATATTCCAATGAAACACCAAATAAAGCAATGGCGTCAGATAATTATGTTTTCTACTCCATCGATTACCAAGAATTTAAATAATACCTACATGGCAGCTGGTTAAAATTCCAGCTGCTTTTGTTAACCAAAAATCAAAAACCGAAAAAAATATATTAAATACCAATTTTCATACACACTTTATCAGCAAAAGATTTTATCTTTACTATTATTTAGAATCAATTTAAATAAAAATAACATACTAATACCCCTACTGCATGTATAGAAAAGGGACAAGTTATCAACTAACAAAAAAAACGAGTAACAATGACAATAAAGAAACGCAGTAAACTATTAAAATTCATACCGGTATTGGCATTTTTAATTGTGTTGGGGTCTTGCAGCAAAAGCGAGCCCACAGTAGTAGAGCCTGAACCAGATCCTGTTGCACCAGAAGCTATGTTCAACCGCTTGATTACGGTTAAGAATTTTGGCGAAGATTTACCCGCGGGTAGTGCACCAACCACAGCGCAATCACCAATATATTATAGTTTGGAACAGAACAAAGCTGTGACACCGGATTATAAACTAACCGCACGATGGGACATCTCTTGCTCAGAAATATACCGCAGTTTTATCAATTGCAACAACACAGCAAACGGATTTGGTAAAGGAGGCCCAGGCAAAGGCGGTATCTTAATTGTCAAGAAAAAATTTGAAGATGTAATCGATATCCCTTCAGACGCCGAGTTTCGCAAAGGTGAAAAAGCCTATGGTACAGATGACTCAGGAGCGTTTGGTGAAGGCCTAGGTTGGTATTTATATGATTTTGATGGCGTAATCAAAGGTGGTGGAGCGGAAAACAAAAAACACGTTTGCTATCCCATCGAAAGTAATACATTGATCGTCCGTACAGCCCAGGGGAACTACGCCAAGATCAAGATACAAAGTATCTACAAAGACCTCTTGGACCCAAAAGATTGGTTTAAAGATTCACCAACACCATTCTTTACATTCCAATATGTACTTGCCAAAGCTGGTAGTAGCAAATTTGTGATTGCTAACTAAATACGATAAGCTACGCATTCTGATTTAGACACTAAACTAACATGAAAAGATTATACAGCATTTTAAGCTTCCTTTTTTTAGGATTGCTGCTAACCCGCTGCACCAAAACGGAAGAATTAGCCTTACTTCCTGCAGATAAGATTCTCGAATACAAGGTCACCAATCTCCCCAATGATGAGGTTATCTATGGCGCTATAGACAATGAAAAAAATACCGTTACGGTATATCTTCCCTATTATTATGGGTTGCTCGTCATCGACCCGACTATTAAAGTTGCTAACGGAGCCAGTTTAGCAGAAGAAATTTTGCCTGTTAAAACAGATGAAAAGAACCAGACGTATACCGTAAAGTCCGCTACAGGTACCACAAGAACCTATAGCTTAAAGATTGAGCTACAAAGTACGCCATCTTTTGAAGCTCAGTTTTATACAACTTCGTCTTTTATACTTACAAAAGGACCTGGAGGTGCTTTTCCAGCCATTAATGGAACCTTTATGCATACCAATCCCTCATTGGTAAGTATTGCATTAATTAACCAAGAAACTAAAGTGCGCTATCAGATGTCAACGCCCAATAGCTTAAAAGTATCGAGTGGTGTTTATCAATTAACCTACACGGGAACCGAGCGGGAAAACCGCATTCCATCCGATATTTTGGCAGGCACCTACGATGTTGAGGTAACCAATCTAAATCATACTGTTACATTGGCAAATCCGCTCAAGATTACATATCGCCAACCCGATGTATATATTAGCTTATTGGGACTAAATTTGGCAAAAAATAAAGACTGGACCATTTTAGCCAACTTAGATAAAGTGATTTTAGATCCGACAGCCGTTATCATGACACTCAATGGCAAAGATTATCCATTGATTATCAAGTCGCACACGAGAACTGAAATGACAGTTTCATTACCTGCAGATCTTCCGACAGGAACATTTGAAAACGTACAGGTTAAGTTCCAATTTAAAGACTGGGCCGATGTGGTAAAGACAGAGCAAAATCCTAGTACAATAACGGAATCATAAAGAAGCATCCACAGCATGCCAAGGTGGCATCAAAATTAAATAAATTAAAATAACATGAACTTAAACATCAAAACTATCTTAAAATCTGCTATGGCCGTGACTGTGCTATCGGCAGCAGTATGGGCAGCAGCCCCAACAACAGAATCAGCAACAGCTCCCTTAGCTTTAAACCAAGCAAAAGCAAACAGCAACTACACTGTAGTAGGCCAATGGTGGAGCCCTTCGGCAGCGGCAACTTGGCCTGCAGTCTATGTAGACCTTGCTACAGGTGGACAAAGCTTGAGTATCTCTGGTCAGGTTGCATTTTTTAGTCATGTAAATGGTTCCATCAAGGCTATTGGATCTTATTCGATCAGAACGGTAGCAAAAGACATCTCTTCTGTTACGGCTTCGGATTGGGCGACTGCGACAGCAGTATCATCTCAAGGTAATGGTGAATGGTATGCCTACGATCCAGTTAGTCATGGTAACGAAGCTATCGAACCTTTGACTGTATTAGTGGGAAATTCTACTGGAGTTTTATATGCTGTCAAGTTAATTAATTTTACAAATGTTGGTCAACAAGTAGTGGCAGGTCAGTTACAAGTAAAAGCAGATACCAATATCGAAGTTAAGGCATTATAGTCTTTCCTATTTAATGAATAAAAGATTCCGCAACCTGGTGGATGGGTTGCGGATCTTTTTAGCCTAATCATCATCCGCATAACGATTTTTTTAACCAAAAAAATTATGCAACACTCATTTTTGAAAGAACAAATACATATCCTTCAATTCCTAGCTATTTCTATGCTAGCACTAACATGCTGGTCCTGTAAAACCGAATACCCCAGCCTACCCTACAACGACATCGAATCCTTTAGCATTCAGGATGCTGATGGCAAAACCTTGTCAGCCAGCATTGTGAATGACCAGATTATCCTATATTGGCCACCCTTGGTGGAGCAACCCGAAAGCATTACACCTACGATTAAAATTTCGGAATTAGCTTCGATTACGCCTGCATCTGGTACCGCTATACAATTGCAATCTGAAAAACCAATTACCTATACCGTACGGGCACAAGATGGTTCCAGCAAAAATTATACATTGGTATTCCAGTACAACCAGCCGCTGGTACAGGCAGAAATGAATCTGCTCGAAGGCAAATATTACCTTAGTTACCCAAAAAATGAGGATTTGGTAGTACGAGGAGAAAATATTTTGCCAGACGAGGCGCAAACCAAGGGCTATCTGGTCGATAAAGATGGAAAAGAGACCTTACTTTCTTTTTCTCAACCTCCAACATCTTTTATTGCACAATTCAACACTCCAGAAGATCTCAAACCAGGCAAATACCGCATCAAACTGATCTCCGGACGTTACACGAAACTCACCGATGCTTTTGAGGTATTCTTACCAACATTATACAATGTCATAAAATGGCAGGATTATACTGGCAAAAAGGGCGGCGACCTGGTGCTGAACATAAACAGTAAAGAGGCTTATGAACTTTATTTCAAGGCAGATTTTGACCATTTTATAGCGATTGATAACCTCAATAACGAATATGCTATCAACAATGTAGTCTTTGATGTTGCAACGATGACGATAAAGCTATCCATTCCCGTATCTGTACAGGGAAACGCAATTAAATCCTTGAAGATGATGGATAAAAACGGGAACTTATTATCAGAAGGTGATTTTAACATCTCTTTAAATTAATTAACACCGTGCCTAAGATATTTTTGACCGCATATTTTCGCTATCGTACAAAACCTTTAATCACAGCATGTTTCGCGGCACTGGCAGTATGCAGTTGCAACAAGAGCGCTTCTGTTCCAGAAGAGCCTACAGCTCCTACTTTCCCAGAAGAAACCTTACGCCAACAATATAGTAAATCGGTAACGCAATGGCCAGCTGCCACTTGGTACAACACTATCAAGGTACGTGAACTGGCCGCTTTACCCGAAAACCCATCGAAAGATAAGGCCGAGCTAATAGCACTTGGCAAAGCCTTATTTTTCGACCCCCGCACCGGTAATGGCATGAAGACTTGCGCTTCATGTCATCATCCGGATACCTACTGGATCGATCAAAAAACAACGGCAGATGGGATCGCACTGCATCACCGCAATACACCTTCCCTAGAAAATGTCTGGTACCTGGAAGGCAAACTCTTCCACGACGGCCGCGCAATGACTTATCGAGAGCAGATTGCCGAAGCCATCAACTCCCCCATCGAAATGGGCGGAAATACGACTGCTTTACCCGCTAAGCTGCAAGCTATACCAGGCTATCTTCGTTTATATGAGGCGGCTTACTCGAGCCAGACGATGAGCGTCGAAGGATTGCTAGATGCCATAGCAGCGTATTCAAGATCAATTAGCAGTGGTGAAACCGTCTTTGACCGTTTTATCAAAGGAGATTACCAGGCATTAAACGATGCACAGCTCGAAGGTCTCCATCTGTTTCGCACAAAAGGGAAATGCATCAACTGCCATAATGGTGCCTTCTTTACAGATCTCGATTTTCATAACCTGGGTTATGCTGTTACCAGCAAAGGTGCCTTGGACAATGGTCGCTTTGAGGCAACAGGACTGGAAACAGACAAAGGTAAATTTCGCACGCCGGGTCTGCGCAATGTGATCCATACTGCACCCTACCTGCACAATGGTAGTATTTCGAGCTTAAGTGAACTGATCAATCTGCTGAGTCAGGGCATGCCCCAAAAGACAGGACAACAGATCAATGGGACTTTATCGCCACATATTCAAAATGTACGATTGAGCAGTAAAGAACAGGAAAATATCTTGGCTTTTTTGGAGAGTTTATCCAGTGTGCCAAGCAAAACAGAGCGACCTGTATTACCCTAAAATAAAAAATCCCAAAGGGGATACCTTTGGGACATTTTGAGTACTCCACAGTAGAGGAGGCATCAAAAATTAAATAAATTGGCACAAAATTAGGCTTTTATATGAAATAAAAAAGTAAAAAAGTATTAAATTTCAGATAATTACCCATTTTGTAGCGAAGCTACTACAGACATAAGGAAAAAAATGCGCATCAAATCATGAGTCGAATCCGCCCAATAGTTGGTCTATTAGTTACAATAACTGCTATAACAGCTTGTCAGAACGGCAGTAAAACAACAACGCTGCCCGATGAATTTATTAGTCCAAAAACAGGAACAAAAAAAGAATTGACGCTCGACTCAATCTACCTATACGCCAAACAGCTATACCGCTGGCAGGAAGCTCTCCCTTCATATACTACTTTTGATCCGCGGACGAAATATGCACAGATAGACCCCGAACAAACGGCTTATGAGCGAGCACTTTTTGCCCTCAGCCAATACGCTTTGCACAAGAAAGATAGACCTTACGAATTGTCGACCATCCCCAATAAACCCAAATATTCATATTTGGAGCGTCGTCGTAACGACAAGAAAAGTAGTGGTCACATAGCCAGCATAGAAACACCCTACAGGTATGCTACACACCTGTCCTACTGGTCTGCGGGAAACAAACGGATTGCTTATGTTTACATCCCCTCTTTTCCCCAGCTCCAGACAGTGAAGGCCGAATTGGATCAACTTGCGGCCGAACTCGCACAGCAGCAAGTTACTCACTTAATCCTCGATCTACGACATAACGGTGGCGGTTATGTGGAAACGGCAGAATATTTAGCCAACCTCATTAGCCCAGCCAAACTGGATAAAAAAGTAATGTTCACCGAACAATTTCATCCGAATGTACAGCAAGGCAAAACAAAACTACTCCTCAACCAACCCTATCTGGATGCCAATGGCAACGTGGTCCAATACAAAGGACGGCCTGCTACCCTTGCCGATGTGGACTATAGTGAAAAGGCCAATACGCATTACTTTGTCAAAAAGGGCAATTTCAATTCTTTACAGCAGCTGTCATGCATTGTATCAGAACGCACGGCTTCGGCAAGTGAATTACTGATCAGCAGCTTCAAACCTTATATTCCGATCCGCCTTATTGGTCAGCAGACGTTTGGTAAACCCGTCGGCTTTTTTTCCATACGCGTAGGAGCTTTCGATATTTACCTAGCCTCATTCCTCATCCGGAATGCTGATGGATGGTCGGATTATTTTGATGGCATACCTGTAGACCTGCCTTTAGCTCCAGTCGAAAGCTCCCGCCATCCCGGAGATCCAAAGGAAGCCTGGCTTGCAGCAGCATTAAAAGATATTGTAGGAAACCTACGGATCAAAGCAGTTTCATCCACGACTTATTTTCCGACGCCGGTAGACGAAAATTTGCTACTGAAAACAAACTTTAGGTTAAAGTGAGCAACTTATTGAAGCTGGATTTTGTTATACTCCTATTTAAATTTAAACCACTTTTCATAGATGATAAAGCAGAAAACAGCATACATTTGTAGGAATAAATACGAATCTTTGTATAGAATCGTTATAAATAAAAACAAGAACATGTTAAGTCAACATATCAAAGAGCAAACGCACGCAGCTCACCAAAACGTAGAAGGAACGATCGTGCGCCAATTGAAAAATATTCGTTCAGAAGCAGATTACGCAGAAGTATTGAAAGGCTTCTATGCTTATTTCCGTGCTGTAGAAGATCGCATCGCTCCTTTTGTAACCGCAGAAGTATTGCCAGATTTGGCCGAACGCCGTAATTCATCGTACATTAAAAGCGACATCGAAGCTTTGGGTGGTAACGTAGACAACCTTCCAGAAGCAAACGCTCCAGCGGTAGCCAATGTACAGGAAGCACTTGCATCATTATATGTTTTGGAAGGTTCAATCATGGGCGGCCCATATATCGTGCAGATGCTCAATAAATATGGCGTTACCAAAGGAACTTCTTTCTTCGAAGGTTATGGCGAAAATAGCCGTGACATGTGGGCTGGTTTTACAACAGTATTGAACAAATATTCCGAAGATCCGGCAACTTATGATCGCGCAGTAGAGATTGCAAACCAAACTTTTTATAACTTTGGCGAAGTATTCACTCCTATTGCCAGTGCGAACTAAAATTGGAGTGTTCGTGTTTAATCCCATAAATGGAGCAAAAAGACAATAAATCTAAATGGCTTAAGCGTGCCGGAATTGGAGCATTTCTCTTCTTTCTGGTTAAAGGACTTGTATGGCTCGCTGTATTCTTTTTCGCAGCGAAGTCCTGCAGCATATCTATTTAACACAAAAAAAGAAGCATTCCTCTATCGCACAAAAAGTGCATCAGATGAGTGCATCTTTTTTAGCCCAGGCTAGCCTGTGTTTTTTTACCTCGAGCGCCAATGTCTTCGGGTTGTGTTCGTATTGTGTTCGGACCACCTTCGGAGCTCAACAATCTGGTGATCATTATTGACTAAATTCCGACCAGGTAATTCCTGTTCAGGGTCTGGACGATATCTGTTCAGCACCTGTACAATATCTGTATCGCATCCGAACAAGGTATGAAGCAAGTACGAATCTGCTCCATACCGCCTGCCCTCTTACCTTATACTTTTGTAACCACTGTCCGATACAGCTCCATCCCCTCATGGCTGATAACCTGGCAAGCTATTTCTTCGCTACTGATCGAGAAAGAGAAAAACCCGTATTGATCTTTCGCAAAACGACTATACGGCACATCGTTTTTTACAGGCGTTACCTCTGATCCTGCCCCAGAGATAAATTGATGAAACTTCTTACCCTCTACTTTTAAGTGCTGCAGCGAATGTTCATGTCCTGAAAGGTAGATATCTACTCGCCGTTTTTCAAAGATAGACTCCAAGACTTTTCGAACCGCCAGGGTGTCGTAATTCGTCGTACGCGGCCCCGCCGTATACAGGGGATGATGACCGACGACAATTTTCCAATGGGCATCCGAGTTTTCCAGTAGCTGATCTAGCCAGGCCAGCTGTTTCTCGGGTTGCTGTCCCGCAACATTTGGCCCATACTCGCTGTTACTGTAAAATTCAGGAATCATCGGATTAGTATCGATAAAGGCCATCAGTACTTTTTTTCCATCCTTAAGCGCAAATGTCTTACTGTAATAACGCGCCGGCATCTTCCAACGTCTGCTGATCGTACTATAACGTACCTGTGCATCGGGATCTGATTTATAATCGTGGTTTCCCAAAATGGGATACCAGTCCCATTGCAGCGAAAATGCGGTATAGATATTTTCAAACGAATAATGCCACAAGGGATCATGTTCACTGACCACTCCGGAAGGATAAAAATTATCACCGGTAGAAATGATAAAGTCATTGGGATGGTGATCTGCCCATTGGCCCATCTGCCGCGCTACAGCCAACTGATGGTCGGCACCATTACGTCCCCAGTCGCCTACAGCCATAAAATGGAGATCATAGGCATCTCTGGGTTTCAAAAGCTGTTGTATATCTTCGCTTTCAAGTTGCGTAGGTTTTGTCAGACCGAAACTACTGAGCGTAATTCCGCCCAGGCCGGCTGTAATCGCCGTGCCCAGGGAATTTTTCATAAAAGTTCTGCGTTTCATCAATAGATTTTAATAACCCGGATTCTGTTGCCAGTGGGTGTTTACATTTAATACAGTTGTTGGTACAGGGAAAATACGACGAAACTTCTCGCTCATGCCGGCAGGATACAGCGATCGGAATCCCCAGTTATCTTCAAATTTTCCGTAACGGATCAGGTCATTTCTACGCCAGGATTCATCAGCAAACTCACGTGCCCGCTCATCCAACACATCCTGCAGACTTGGGGCAGCCGTGAGCACAGGTGCATTAACATAGGCTCGGATCTGATTAACCAAAGATTGTGCGGTCTGACCATTGGTCGCGGTAGCACCACGGAGTATAGCCTCCGCTTTCATCAATAGGATATCGGCATAGCGAAATACAGGTACATCATTACTCTGATTACGCTGATTGGCTGATGTAACGGCTACGTCCATATAAAACTTAATGGATCTGAACCCCATCGAGCGCCCCTTTTGGTCGTTACCCACATTCAGCGTAGCCGCACCATCCGAACGCAACGTAATTTCTTTCCTGGTCTCCAGTTGCCAATCAAACTGCGCATCTGCATCCGCAGCATTATAATCCTGATCTATGCCGCGTTTGGAAGTTCTGATCAGAAAAGGTCGAGTCTTATCTTCTGTATAATTTGACCAATAATATTGCTTACCGCCGATGTATGAAGCATTCCTTTCGTCGCCTGCCAGATTAAATTTCTCCAAATAGCTCGGTAATACACGAAAAGTTCCCCCAACACTTTGAGGCAATGTGGCAAACTGATTTTGGGCACTTCGATGTATCCAAAAGCGCGAATAAGTCATACCCTGCTGTTTTTCACGATCATAGGGTATGGCAAATATAAAATCCTTTACCTGATAACCATTATCGGGGCGAAACTTGGCCATAAACTTGTGGCTTGTAAGATTAAACTGTCCTGAGGAAATAATCTGGTCGCACATCGCAACCACATCATTTAATTTTTCATTTTGTATACTTGGATTGTAATTGGCTACGTCCGTAGCCGTATAAACAGCCCAGTTGAGATACAACTTAGCCAGCAATGCTTCGGCCATATATTTCGTTGCTTTTCCATAGGTTGCTATAGAAACTGTAGTAGGTAGCAAATCCTTCACCGCAAGCAATTCGGACTCAATAAAACGGCAAATTTCAGCACGGCTTGAACGTGCAGGTACAGCATCAACAGGTCCTGTGATCAACGGGGCACCGCCAAAATTATCCATCAGTATAAAATAGTAATAAGCACGGATTGCGCGGGCAGGTGCAGTCAGCTTTTCTTTATCTTCCCCAAATAATGCAATGGCATTATTGGCTAAGGTGATTCCAGTGGAAGCATCGTTCCAGATACTTGGTAAGAGGCCATTGTCTGCATTCCAATTGTGCAGATGAAATTCGCGGTATCGACCGCCATCAAACCAGTCTGTCCCCATGGAAACACTCACTGCCTCATCTGCCGAGAGTGTTTGTACCATCCAATGATCGCGCCCCATTGCGCCACGATAGGCGGCATACACATCAGCAAGAATTGCCTCGGCTGCACGTTCCGAATCCGGAAATTCCGTAAGTTGTGATTTTATATCAACATCCAGATCGGTACAAGATCCCAGCGAAAAACTCAATGCCGATAAAGTAAATAAGCGAATAAATAGTGTTGGTTTCATATAAATTATTTCTTGTTCTATAGGCCATGTGGCATACTCCATTTATGTCAACAGGATTGTTTCGATAAGAAGTTTTCCATCCCACAGCGCCGTCTTATAAATTAAAATTAAGGCCAAACATAAACGTACGTGTACGTGGGTAGGTCTGGCGGTTATCGATCCCCGGTGTCAAGCCTCCCAAGCCCACCTCGGGATCAATGCCTTTATACTTCGTCAGCATAAACACGTTATTCATCGTTGCATATACCCTTAGGTTTTTAATCGGTATATTTTTCATCGGTATCGTATAGGCCAACGTAACATAAGCCAGGCGCAGGTAGCTTCCATTTTCCAGGTAACGATCCGATAGGTAATGTGCATTGATATCCGTCATGCGTTCGGTTTCCACGACGCTGGCAAGCACGTTTTTCTGCCCTGCATTACCGACAACGTTGGAATGACGCGCCCGGGTAGCGTTCATAATTTTCTGTCCAAAAGCACCTTGAAACATTCCGTTTAACGAAAAATTCTTATACGAAAAACTATTGTTCCAACCCAGTGTCAACTTGGGCTGTGGACTTCCCGTCACAGCCTGATCTTTCTTCTGTGGCGTTGTGGTTGTTTCGCCTGTACGCTCACCCGTTTTCTCATCTCGGGTATAGAATACCGACACACCTTCATCGTTGTAGCCTGCCCATTCCCAGGTATAGAACTGACCGATAGGCGCGCCAGGTGTTAGTCGTTGTTGAAAAATATTGGTCTGGCCAGCTCCCCCAAGATCCGACAATTCGATATAATCCTGCGTAAACTGCTCGTTAGCAATGCTCACCACCTTATTGGTATTGTGCGATAGCACCAGTCCGGTATTCCATTTGAAATCTTCTTTATCAATGGCCTTTGCATTTAGACTCAGTTCGATCCCCTTGTTCTCAATTTCACCGACATTGGCCGTCAGCGTTGGGTAAATATATTTCGATTTGCTTACCTGATAATCATAAATCAGGTCGCTTGTTTTCTTTTTATAGACCTCCAACGATCCTGTCAGGCGATTTTTCAAAAATCCGAAATCCAAGCCTAGATTAATCATGCTGGTGGTTTCCCATTTGAGGTTCGGGTTACTATTGCGAAGCACCATCAAAGTGCGCAATGGGCTTACCTGACCATCGGCACTGACATAATCGAAAAACTTGGATGAGGCACCGCGAACAGACTGCGCAGTAAAAGCATCAAAACCCAGCGAGTTGCCGCTCACACCATAACCTGCACGTAACTTCAAATCATCAAAAATTCCGCTTTCACGGATGAACGATTCCTCCGACAGGCGCCAAGCTGCAGAAACCGATGGAAAGGTCGCCCAACGATTGTTCGACCCAAAAGCCGAAGATCCATCACGTCTTACCGTCGCCTGTAGGAGATACTTGCTATTATAGGCATAATTCACACGGCCATAAACAGATATCATACGCAAGGTGGAAAGATAATAGTTCCCAAAGCCCAACAAATCAACGACATTCGCCATCCCAGGGTTATAGTAACTTAAATCATCGTTATAATAATCGGAAGTCGTCAATTGAAAGCCATCGTTATTGTTGTTCTCCTCCCATGAATAACCGGCCAGTGCAGCTACTTTGTGCTTTCCGGCAAATGTCTTTTCATAGCTCAGGTTCATTTCCATCACTTTGCGTTCATCTTCTACTGCGGCACGGATAGATTTGCCATTTTGGCCACGTGCAGCCATCGAAGACATCGCGTAGTATTGCGCGTTATTGAACTGCCTATTTTGCAACGAAAGGTCAATATTATAGGTCAGCCCCGGCAAGATCTCATAGCCCAGTTTGGCATGTGCCTGAAGAACCTTCGTTTTAGAAAAATTTGTATTCTCCTCAATTAAGGAAAGTGGATTGGCATATTGCGAACGGTCGGGTTTTTCAAACCATGAGCCATCGGCATTTCGGATCGGCGATACAGGCAGATAATAGTACATTGCATCATATACGCTGAGTCCTTGATCCAAAGCGAGCACATCATTCTGCTTGGTGATACTTGCGTTGATATTGAAAGATGCTGTCAACCGGTCATTAAGTGCCTTGGTCTGCAAAAATGCGCGAGCAATCTGACGCCCCATATCTGTACCTTTGATAACCCCATTGTTTTTGATGGTATTGAGACTAATGCTATACTGTGTTTTTTCTGCACCGCCAAGAATGGATATATTATGGTTGTTCGATACCCCTGTCCGCTCCACCGTTCTTTGCCAATCGGTATCTGCCCCCAGGTCGTCAGTTGGTTCCATCGAAAATCCATTGTCACTAACATAGGACCTATATTGCGCTGCATTCATCATCTCATAATGCTTAGCCACCTTATCGATCGCCAGATAACCGTTGTAATTGATGTTGGTCTGCCCTGATTTCCCACGCTTAGTTGTGACAATAATCACCCCATTGGCCGCTTTTGAGCCGTAAATTGCGGTCGCTGAGGCATCACGCAGTACGTCAATCGAGGCAATATCATCTGGCGCCACCAAGGCCAGGGATGCGCCCGGGACGCCGTCGATCACATAGTAGGGCTCCATCGCTTCACCACTACGCAAAGTTGAAGCTCCCCGAAGACTAACGGAAGGTGTAGCATTGGGATTGCTGTTATTGCTCGAAATTGTCAGGCCGGCAACTTTCCCCTGCAGCATCTGTGCTGGCGAAGTAAATACGCCAACGTTAGCATCTTCGGCTTTAATAGTGCTGATGGAACTCGTCAGATCCTTTCTGGATACACGGCCATAACCAATAACGACCTCATCCAGTTTAACTGCACTCTGCTGAAGCTTCACACTCAACGACAAAGGCTTTCTTGCTTCGACGACATAACCCGATAAGGTATCGGACTGAAATCCTACAGCCGAAAACACAAATTGATAGCCTGCATGTTCTACTAAACTCTGAAAATGGAATAGTCCCTGGCTATTCGTACTGGTCGTCACAGTTGGACCTCCATTGACCTGAATTGCCTTAACGCTGACACCAGGGAGAAACTCGCCCTTTTCATTTTGTACAGCTCCCTTCACTTGTTGCTGCTGCGCATGTACGTTGGTAAGTCCAGCGGAAAGCAACGCAAAAATAAGCAGGTTCTTTTTTTGTGGATTTTTCTTGTTGAGCATATCTGTTAGTTGTTTAGATGTTCGGTAATTGTATTTTCCTGTTTGTAAAGCGTATAGCTGCCATCGGCATTGGCGACAAAGCGCAATTCATTGATCAGGCAGATTGTAGTCAAGATATCTTTCAATGAATCGTGATGCACATCGATCTCACCTGTATAATGAATAGCAGCAATTCCCTTGTCACCCAAATGGATCTGTTTTTTAAATGCTGTTTCCAACGCCTGTAGCACAGCTGGCATTGGTGTATTTTTCAGCTTTAACAGTGCTGGGGCCGATAGACCTGGCATGCTCAAGGTCTTTTCTTTATTGACAACATCAATTGTTGTTGCCCCTCGTGCATCAACTGTCAGTTTTTGACCTGGGTCAGCTAAAAAGACCTGTTTGAAACCGTTTGTTAGCGAGGATACAAGCACCTTACCGGTATGTAATGCCACAGACACGGCTTTATGCTTCAATTTGGTATTAATCGTAAAGGATGTACCAAGCGCTGTTGTTTTGGTTCCGCTGGCAAGCACTGAAAATGGACGCTTCGGGTCCGAAGCGACATCAAAGTAAGCTTTCCCCGTAAGTTCTATATCACGGGCATTGTCAACAAAATTTTTCACATAGCGAATATGACTTTGAGCGAACAAGCGTACATGTGATCCATCGGGTAGATCCAGGATTATACTGCGGGGATTTTTATTTTCTATTGAGGTCCAGACGGTATCTTTATGTTCGATAACAGGCTTAGCTGCGGACCGCAGAGCATTCGGCTGTACAACCGAATCTTTCGTCCACCAGGTAATAAAATGAAAGGAAAAGAAAAGGAGAACTGCAGCTGCGGCACTGTAACGCAGTAATTTTACCAACCGATACCGACGTAATTCCTTGCGATCCTGCGCTTTTTCCTGATTTTGAATGGCAGTATGGATAAACGTTTTCATCGTTTCCGTAGGCACAGGCTCCTCCATTGCCGTACCATCAAATTTTCCCCAGTCTTCGTCCTTGAAAAGTTCGTCCACGAGGAAGGGCATTTTCCAGATCTTCTTTTTGATCTGATGCTGCTTTTTATCATGCTTCATACTCCTATTACGCAGGCCAGCACGACATCCCTTAGTTCTTAACAATTATTTAATAAGGGGCGTCAATCCTTAACATAAAGGACTTATAGCATGATTGAATAAAGATGTTGTTTGAGCTGTAGAAGTGCTTTACTGATATGCTGTTCTACGGTTTTTGTCGAAATGGAAAAATGAGCAGCAATCTCTTTATGGGAAAGACCTTCTTTACGGCTCAGTTCAAAGACCTTCCGACGCATCGTCGGCATATTTTGGATATCTTTTTCCATCATACGCAAGAGGTCTTTATTTTCAATTGCCTTGATCAGACTATCGGTAAAAGGTGTCGCCGCTGTCTGCCCCTCATATTTGAAACGTGTCGCCTCCTTGCGCAGCAGATCGATCATGACTTGCCGCGCCATACCAAAAAGCTGCAACAGAATACTGAGCTGCTCGTCGAGCTTCTCTCTTTGGTTCCAGAGTTTGATAAAGGTCAGCTGCGTTACCTCCTCAGCAATATAATCCGATTGCGTACGCTTGAGTACGAAACCGTAAATCTGTCGATGGTACTTTTCGTATACGAGATTGAAGCTTTTCTGACTGGAAGATTTGATAGGCTGAATGTGTTTCATTGCGCTGTCAAAAATAAAAGCACAAGGTTTCCTCAGTATTAAGTTAAGATCAATATTAAATTAAACAAATTGAATATATAACCTCTTCAAATAGCAGAATTCATTCCTTATTGTACAAATTTTATTATAAAACAAGCAGAAATCTCCCTATAATTGCAGTCGGGAATATTTCATTTCGTAGTGAAATCCCCATTCAGACATGACAATTAACAGTAAAAACGTTACGTTATCACCAACATGTCCTATCAATAATTATATGAACTAACGATACGATGAAAAGAAAACTCCTTTTTATTCTAATATGCTTTGGCTTAATGGCCAGCCGAGCCATGTGTCAAGAAAAAGACGTCGATTTTAGCAAAGCCTATATTGCCCAAAACGATGGCAAGACAACTGTTGAAATCAATGAGGCGCAGGAACTCATCTATATTATCTTTGCGATAACCGACTTTGGTAAGGAAAACCCAAACATGACCAAGCAGAATACAGCGTATTTTGAGGAGGTCAAAACGCATTTTACCCCATTTTCCAATTTGCCTATCGTAAAGAAATTTGATCAGAAGCTGCGAGAGAATCTAACCAACTATTTCCTCTTAGCGGCCAATGTATATGGCTTTAAATTTAAAAACGATCAATTAGTACCTACCAACATCTATATTTTTCCAGCGAGAGGAGTGGGAAATTATCAGGTCAAATCAAATCCTATCCCCGGCTACAAAAACGACCTGGAAGAATTTGCCAGACAGAGTGGATACCGGGCATTCTACAAAGCGCATCAAGCCTATTACGACAGCCTTCGTACAGCATATCAGGAGTATGCTTCCATTGCCGAGCAGAAAGAATGGTTAGAACATAAATTCGATTATACAATCAATAGCTACCGTGTATTGACCTCCCCCCTGATTGCCGGAATGAATGCGACCCACACCTTCAAGTACAAAGGTTTCAAAGAAATTTTGCTTTTTTTACCAACCCTTCGCGAAGATGAATCCTGGAGCCCCAAATTCAAAAAAGCCTTCAATACACGCATCATTTTCACAGAGATAGACCACAACTACGTAGGTCCATTGAGCGAAAAAAACAAAAAACAGATTGATGCAATTTTCAATAACAGGGAAGTATGGGTAGATTCAGCGAACAAAAGTACGGTTCATTATCCGACTCCGGTAAAAGTATTCGATGAATATTTAACCTGGGGACTTTTCATTTTATATTGTTACGACAAGTTTGGAGAAGATCACGATCTTTTTGGACAGATAGTTGAAAACGTCAACGATATGATGGTCAATAAGAAAGGTTTTCCCAAAGCAGATGAATTTAACGCCGAATTGTTTCGCCTTTATAAGGACAACAACCCGAAAGATATTCAGGGCTTATACAAACCACTGCTGGACTGGTGCGAGAAAGAAAATTAACGCTATCCCAATAATATTTAGTAAATTAAAGCTGAGAAGGAAATAGGCCGCCAAAAATGTGAATGTATACGACCATAAGGATTCAGCATAGCATAAGGGGATGATCGTCGAAATATATTTAAACACAATACGCACGGAGAAACAATGATGAATATTAGAATTATCGGTTCTGGCAGTTATATTCCACCCCATAAAATAACCAATGCAGATTTTGCCGATCATCTTTTTTTGGATGAAAATGGCCAGCCATTTAAACAACCGGCTTCTGTCATAGAAAAATTTAAAGCAATCACCGGCATTGAGGAACGTCGCTACGCCGACGCTGACCAGGTGGCTTCAGACCTTGCTTTTCGAGCTGGTCAACTTGCCATTGAAAACGCAGGCATAGCTGCCGAAACCTTGGACTATATTATTGTTGCGCATAATTATGGCGATGTGCCATCCGGCAAAATCCAATCGGATACTGTACCAAGTTTAGCGAGCAGAGTGAAGAAAAAGTTAGGGATCAGCAATCCCAAATGTGTGGCTTATGATTTACTATTTGGCTGTCCCGGCTGGAACGAAGGCGTATTGCATGCCAACGCTTTCATTAAATCGGGTATGGCAAAGCGCTGTATGGTCATTGGCGCAGAAACGCTTTCCCGTGTGATAGATCCTTTTGACCGGGATTCGATGATTTATGCGGATGGCGCCGGCGCTGTCGTCGTCGAAGGCAGCACCACAGAACAAGGGCTCCTATCCTATGAAAGCGCAACTTATGCGCTTGAGGAAGCTGAATATCTCAATTTCGGACGCTCGTATCATCAAGAGCAGGATCCTGATATCCGGTATATCAAAATGAAAGGACGTAAAATCTATGAATTTGCCCTCAGCAAAGTTCCCTTAGCCATGCAAGCCTGCCTCCAAAAAGCAGATCTCGATATCACAGCAATCAAAAAAATACTGATCCACCAAGCCAACGAGAAGATGGACGAAGCCATTCTCATGAGATTCTATGCCCTATACGATACAGTTCCGCCCCCCGACATTATGCCGATGACCATCCATACCCTAGGAAATAGTAGTGTGGCTACCATTCCTACGCTCTATGATCTTATTTCGCGTGGTCAGATAGACAACCAATCCTTGCACGAAGGCGATATTATTCTATTTGCATCTGTTGGTGCGGGCATGAATATCAATGCTTTTGTCTATCGCGTATAGCTTTGCCGGGGCGATAGACCCCGCTCGTATATCGCAAGTTTTAAGCGTGATAAGAATTTATTTTATATAAAAAAAATAAAACACTGTATATATCAATAATTTATACTTAAATTTGGATTATAATCGGCTCCGCCTTTGCTTATCTGAAATCGTCAAGTTTTACTTACTGCTCAGTTTTCGCATTTTCAGAAGCTTTTTTGTTAGCAAAACGGAGGTAAAGACCTTTTTGGACTTGAGTCAATCCAAGATCATTAAAATCAGATCCCATTTCTTGCAAAAAATCGATTAACTATTGTTCATATTCATTTATCACAATAGTGTAGTACAGATTACTTTAATATAATTTATAAAACAATGCAAGAAGGAACTATTAAATTCTTCAACCAAACAAAAGGTTTTGGTTTTATCACGCCTGCGGGTGGTGGAGACGACATTTTCGTACACGTATCTGGTTTAATCAACGAAGTACGCGAAAATGACAGCGTAACATTTGATGTAGAAAATGGTAAAAAAGGCGTTAATGCAGTTAACGTACGTATCGCATAATTAAGTAAACACACAAGAAGATAATTTATTTATCTTCTTGCGAAGTGTAACGGGCAACCGTTACACTTTTTTTTATTCATTTTTTACCCAAGTACCGACTAAAAATCGGAGAATTTATCGATCTGGGTTGCTGAAGACTTTTACAATCCAGCCAACATCACTTCTTCCTGCCGCAGAAAATAGGGACTGCTATCTTTGAATCTCCCACGCTTCCGCGAATACTTTTTGATGAGACCAGAAACGACATCATCGGTTAGCTCATGCCCCTCCAACGTAGGAAAACCCTCCCAACGCACAATTCCCTCAGGATCCACTAGAATGCAATGTGGTATTCCCTGAACTTCGAGCTGTTTCTTCAACTTCGCTTTCGTATCAATCGCTGAAAAATAATCAATTTTAATCTCCTTCGCCTTTTTAATGACCGCTGCTTTTTCATCCGAAAGGCCAATGATCACAAGTTTATCACCATACTTCTTATGCCACTCGTTGAGTTCGGGAATAACTTTCCTGCAGGGTCCACACCAGGTGGCCCAAAAATCAATGAGGATAAATTTACCCTTTGTATCCGGCACATCAGTCAGCCATTGTTCCACCTCCAGTTTTGGCGCTTGTTGATTCAAAATTGATTTTGCCCACAATTTCTTATTGTTGTTGCTTTCTTGCGCATGACCGATTACATGGATCAGACAGAGCGCAAATAGAAAGAAAGCTTTTGGAATAAAGTTCATGTTCATAAAACAGCTTATTTAGTTCCCCTAATTTATGCATTTTTTTCCACAATCATTTGATCGTTTCATCCTACGCAACAATTTCCAAAAGATACATTAGTCGTCCTTATTAACCAAAACACCACCTATACCTTTAATCAATATAAAAACCACAATACGCTGTATATAAGCAATTAGAATATATGCATAAAATAACACCACTGCAAATTATTTGCTGTACGGCTCATATTTTTTGTAATGGAACTATATGTATATCCCCTATCAAATAATAACGTGACCTGGACATCCAACCACGAAAACAATACCCTAATCCACTTTATCAAAAGCTAAATTAAGGTGTTCAGTATACAAAAAACCAACAGGCCCCGTCCTTTTGCCTATCTGCCAAGATAAAGTACGAGTTCACTGCATTCTTTCCTTGGAAAATGTAGGGCAACCCTATTAAAGAAACACATCTTTCTGAAATCGAAGCAGTCCTGTAAAGCCAACAGCGAGTTGAAATAGGCATCTGCCAAACTGACATAACGCCAAAATAATATAAACATAATCCTATATCAATAAGCTACTTAAATAGTTCAATATAAACAGATAGTTACAAATTAATCTCTTTATAGCACATCAACTTCGCCCATTGAGTACCATCCGTCAGCGGTTCGCCCTGCGATGCACGATGAACTCTTCCCTGGCCTGTTTTAAAGTTTCCCTTTTTTGCATCATGCGCGCTAGGCATTTCATTGACTCAGTAGCCCAACTTATCCTGGGCAAAATGCTTTTCCTACATTTATGCCTGCCGTACGTACTACATTATTTCTCCATTTCTTATTAGCTATAAAAAAGCAACATCGAAGCGGGTATTGCCATCATAAGTATTGAAGTAGGACATTGAATGCTTATTATTTAAGAGGGGACATACAAAAGGCCAAGAAAGTATCTTGGCCTGATGCAACATATTATTTGGGGTGTTTTCTAGCCCTATACAGCAAAAATACTGCCGAAATTTAAACCGGCCCCTTATTTTATTTTTAGACTAGACATGATATGGTACGGTGATCTATAAAATAGCAATTTTGCTTCAATCTAATGACAGCAAAAGATTAAATCGGCGCCGTTTACAGTACTAAACCAAAATGTTCTTTGAGCGCCGTACGTGCGGCATGATAACCACACATGCCATGCACCCCACCTCCAGGAGGGGTCGACGATGAACAGAGATAAATCGAGTCGACCGAGGTACGGTACGGGTTTAGGGCCAATATAGGTCTACTGTACAGCTGTGAAATATCCATAATCCCACCATTGATATCACCACCGATGTAATTGGGATTGTACGACTCGAGTGCTGCAGGAGAAAAGGTATGCTTGGCCAGAATAGTTTCTTTAAAGCCCGGTGCAAAGCGCTCGATCTGATTTTCAATCGCTTCGGTATAATCGACCCTACTTCCATTGGGGACATGACAGTATGCCCATCCCGTATGTTTTCCATCGGGAGCACGGCTGGAATCAAATGCACTCTGCTGTGCAAACAACACAAAAGGCTTGTCCACTTGCTTTCCAAGATGGCTTAGCCGCTCGTTCTCGGCAATTTCTGCATAGGTATTGCCCAAGTGCACGGTAGCCGCCTGCTGACAGCGCCGGTCTTTAAAGGGCGTCTTTTCTGACAATGCCCAGTCAACTTTAAATACCCCCATTCCCTGCCGAAAGCCTTCAAGGCGCCTGCGGTAAGCGCTACCCAGTTCTATTCCTTTAAAGGCTAGCAACTGCCGCGGCGTGATATCGCAGAGCAGGACTTTATGGGAGGGCAGATCGCGAACGTCCTCTACCCAAAAGCCCGTTTGGATCTCCCCGCCCAAGGATTTATAATAGCTTAATAAAGCATCGGCAATGGATTGCGAGCCTCCTATTGGGATCTGCCAGCCATATGTGTTACCTACCGCAGCGAGCACAATAGCAATAGCGGAAGTTGTCCAGTTGCTTAGCGGCTGAATTCCATGGGCCGCCATGCCGGCCCATAATGCCTTAGCCTGTGCACTGGCAAAACGCTTTGCCGTCCAACTTGCCGGCTGAAGCGCATCCAGACCAAAGGAAGCCAACCGTAACGGATGCTTCGGCAAGGATAGTGGCCCCATAATATCGGCAGCAAGGTCTTCCCAATGTGTCGCGACCTTTTCCACCAGCTTGCGATAGCTTTCGCCATCTGGCCCCAAGCCTTTTATGGTTTCGGCAAGACTATGGTAAAGAATTCCCGTTTCCCCATTGTCCAGTGGGTGTGCCGCCGCATATGTCGGCTTCACAAACGATAGCCCAAAAGCTTCCAAAGGCAACTTCCTGAAAAATGGCGAAGCCATGGCCATGGGATGGATCGCCGAACAAACATCATGTCGGAAGCCCGGAAGTGTAAGTTCCTTGGTCCGCATCCCCCCACCGACCGTATCGGCACCTTCAATCAGCAGGGTGCTGAGCCCCTGTTGCTGAAAGGTAATGGCTGCCGCCAGTCCGTTCGGTCCCGAGCCAATAATAATTGCGTCAAATCTTCGCATGTGTTATCGTGTTACAGTCTATTAGTCGCAGCCCGTATTGGGCTGATCCTTTTTTGAACCTTTTGATGATGTGGAATCCGACTGTGATTTGCCATTTTCCTTTTTCTTGCCCGCAGATCCGCAGGAGACTGTAAATGTCGTTAAAACAAATGCTAAAAGTCCAAGATTGATTATTTTTTTCATATGTTATCCATTTAATTTACGATGCTGTTGAAATACGCTGGTCTTAAATCGTATGTTCATCCAAAAAATATTCCCGATACCGTTGCTTTAACTCCTGTCGCTGTGTACTATCGAGCTTGATCTTCGGATCGGTCTGCGATACGACCGTGGAAACAACCTTATGCACACCTTTGCCTTTTTCAATAAATAATACCGTTGGTGAAGAAATCCGTTTGATGGAATCAACGCCCACAGCTGTATAAGGATTGAGGATATCATGAAATTTGGCCAAGATAGCTTCATAACCCGGGCTACCAGCCTTGGTTGTGATCACCTTACCTTCTTTATCCTTCTCTTTGAGATCCCGGATATCGTGGATATTGAGGTAATAGATGGCCGCCTTTTCCTCCTGGGCAAATTCCAGCAATGGCGTTATGGCATTGCGAAACCATGGACAACTGGGCCATCCAAACAGCACAATGCCGTTTTCCAGCTCCAGCACATCCTGTTCGGTCGCATAAACGATCCGCGGATTGTCGGGGATCTGTACCGGCACTTTATTCGTTTTATTCAGGCTTTCGAGCTCCTGCTTAAAGCGCACTCCTTCTTCCTTTTTAAACGAAACCTGACTATTTTTTACGGCTTCCTGGGTGTCCTGTCTGGATTGGCAGTTCGTCATATTGAGCAATACCGCTACCGCTAACAACATACTAACCAATAGTTTTAAATCTTTCATATCATGTATGCATTTAAGTGTAATCCCTCGTGTTAATTCACCGATTGCTTGTAGGTTTTAATATGTTCTCCGATATCCCATACCTGCGCTTTTGGTACCGATTCATTGATCAGGCTACTTGCAATGGCCGAACGATAACCCGAAGCGCAGTGCACGACAATAGGTTTATCGACCGGTAGTTCAGCAATATGCTGCTTCAGTTCCGCCAGCGGAATGTTATGCGCCCCCTTGAATACTGGCCCGGCCTTAGCCTCCTCGGCCGTGCGTACGTCGACTATGAAATAGTGATCTTGCGCCCGGTCGAAAGCAGTCTGGTCAAAAGCTGTCGAAGGCTGCCCTGCGAAATCCCCATACAGCACGATCCCTTTTACAAACTGCTCATAGCCAATTTTGGCCAGTTTTTCAAGCTGCACCTGCCCCTGCTCTTTGGTATCCACAACGAGATAAAAACCGTCTTTCGGTTCAATAAAAGTCCCGACCCAAGATTCCGACTTGCTCCGTTCGGGGATATTGATGGCGTCTGGAAAATGCGACGCTCTAAATTTTGAAGCAGCGCGTGTGTCAAGGACAGTGCTCGATTCATAAGGCACCGCAGCTGCTGAAACCGATGAAATATCCGACAAAGAAGCCAATAATGGCTTTGCGCCCCGACGGTTCAACTCCACATTATAAGGAAAATAGATCGGTATCGGCGAACGGTCTGCTAAGATCTGCTTGACAAACGCTTCTTCGGATTGTTGCTGAAAGGCAAAATTATGAGCCTTTTCCGCAGCGATGGTACTTTGCTTCGCACCTTTGATGGCATTGCCACAGAGCGATCCGGCACCATGGGCCGGATACAGAAGCACCTGATCGCCTAAGTTGGCATAGACATCATGAACGGTATGATAGAGCTGCCGAGCCAATTTTTCGCGTAGTGTCGCCTGCTCACCCGAATACTCGCGCAAATCGGGCCTTCCAACCCCGCCAATCAGCACCGCATCCCCCGAAAAGATGGACACATCACGACCGTTTTCTTTTAGCAAGACGGAGATGCTGTCGGGCGAATGCCCCGCTGTATTGATGGCATGCAACACGATATGGTCCGAAATCTTCAACCTATCGCCATTGTCAAACGTATGATGCGGATACGTTGCACGGACAAGCTTGCTCACATAAATCGGAATTTTCTGCTCTTGATGGATCTCCAGATGTGAACTCACAAAATCAGCATGCGGATGGGTCTCTACAACGGCGATAATTTTGGCCCCCTGTTCCTTTGCATAAGCGTAATAAGGCCGCGGATCACGGGCAGGGTCCACAAGTACAATTTTCTTATCGGCCAAAATCGCATAGGAAAACTGTGCGAGGCCCTCATCTTCGAACTGTTTGATACTGTAGCCCGCCCCGGTGTGATCGGTATTTCCAAAACAGGATATGCCCTGGCCTGCCGAAGCAAGCGTGAAAAAGACAGCTGAACGGTGGATAAATGATCTTCTATTCATAACATGCTATTTTTTAAGGTGATTAATAGGTAAAGAGGGTGTTTTTCATATACCATTCTTTACCGGTAAGATAGGATTCTTTAACCCGGTCGAGCGTAATTTCAAGGTTATTACCGCTGGCATCTAGCCCCTTGAGTCTAATCTGCTCTGGCGTTGGTCGTTCGTAAGCCCATTTCAGGATACCTAAGCTATCGCCCTGTGCTTTTCCGTAAAGGGCCTTCAGCCCCACATCCAGTTTTTCATCGAGTTTTTTTCGTTGCTCCTTACTAAATTTCTGATTTTTGTCGATCAGGTACAGCGCATGTTCTGCCGAGTCTATTTCATAATACAGGTAATTCTTTCCTCCGGCCCGGCCCGTAAATTCATACGTTTTGAGCACATCATTCAAGGCTGGCGTACCATTACCAAGATCAATGGAATTGGCTTTGTTGACCTTGTAGACCAAGGTCGAATAGCGTTCAAAAAAGGCTTCATGCCAACGTACCGAATCTGCCGGTGAATAAGGCTGCGGCTTTCCATTGAGCAGAAAACCCGAAACTTCATAATGTCCTGCTGCTTTTGCCAGCCCTGGAAGCACTGGCTCCTTTAAACGCCCTTCATCATAGAATCGCTCATAGCGATAAAAGCCGTAAACGAATATAAACAGCACCACAATGACTGACTTAAGACCGAAATACAGGGGTTTATTCCACTGCTTGAGAAATTTGGGCACATAGTAATAGGTGCTCACCGGTTCGCGCAGGATAAAAAGCTTCCAGATCGCTGGCAGGTACTGCAGCAATAGAAAAAGGGAAAGCAAAACAAAATACGAACTGTAAACATGTACCGCGCCATCATAGGCGATATTGGCATGAGCAATGTTAAAGAGCACGCCCGCATTGATAATGGCCCCTATCACAACAGTAGGCCGGAAGAAGAGTAAACTTCCTGCTGCGATCTCCAAAAAGCCTAAGAAGATCTCATACTTATAGGATACACCGACGATTTGCCAGTACAACTTAAAGGGAGCATATTCGCCGATGTCGGTATTCAGATTGGCAAGTGATGGAAAGGGCATCTGCATCGGAAAGAACTTGATAAATCCGAAGGCAATAAGTCCCAAAGCAATGCGGTAACGCACCAATACGCGCAACCAATAATAAAGCGCATCGTAGCGCTGCACCTTGCTATTCCGGGCCAATATCGTCCAGATGGAAGCACCCAGCACGGCTATCAGGCCATTGAGCCACCAGGACGTATACGATGCGAACCCCCATTTGCCACTTTCGCTGTCTATTTCGATCCAACCTGTGCGCGAGCCACCGGCGATCGTTGCCATCCAATCGTATAGCGAATCGGGTTTAAATACTTTTTCGTACCAGTCCCCATCCAGGGGTACCACCATCAGGATAAAGAAAATAAACGTAAATCTAAATCCCACTTTCTCCCAGTACTTCCAGCCCTGCTCCTGCTGGATGGTTGGAGTGCTTTCCAAATATTGAATCGTTGCCATAAGCTTAGTCTAAATTTGAATCGTTAATAAATACGGATCGGCTTTCTACGCCCCTCCTGCAACAGGTATTTCTTGTTTATTTTCTCCAGGCGCACATGCAGGGAATCGCCGAGTTGGTTTACACCATCAAGCACAAGCGTGCGCTTATCCGGGCGATTGACCACAAAGGCAAAGGTGTGGCCTTTACTGACCTTTCCCGTCAGTTTGATCGCTGTCTCCGCCTTGTTTGCTCCTTTTTTGATCGCATAAGCAAAAAATTCGCGGCCACCATTGCCCAGATATTCGTAGTTACGCTCCCGGTTGAAGGCGATATGTGGTTTAAGGCTATCAACCCGTACGGAACGGTTTCCACGTATGCTGAGCGTGTTCCATTTTTCAAAAACCACGTCCTTCCACCGCAATGTATCGCTCAGCGAATACGGGATGGTATCGCCCTTCCACACGAAATCTTTCACATTGTACACCCCTGCTGCTCCTTCCAACCCTTTTTCATCGGGGAAGGGATAATCCGAATTCTTCCAGCTCAGGTAAGCCTGCACGCTAAAGACAGTGATCAGCAGCAGGAATAAGACCTGCAGATAAGGGCGAATGCGCGCAATGCGGCGTCCATACTCAGGCCAAAACCCATCGGGGACAGTTGCTCCCTTTTTAATCAGGAGCTGATAAAAACGGGGCCAGTCGTACGAAAAGATCACGACCGCAAGCAGGAGTAAAAAAGAACTATACACCTGTTCACCGATTTCGTACACATAGTTGACGATAACAACATTGAGCAATACAGCGATAAGCAGCCCCGACCCGATGATTGCTGTGCGCCGGTTCAATAAAAAGAGTCCACTCACAATTTCTAGCGCACCAATTACCGGTAGATAACCCGCGGTTGCAATGCCGTTGGTCAGGTAATAGAGCTTCCAGAGCAGAAAATCACCATATTCGGTATGCAGCTCGCTAATGGTTGGTTCGGGAAGTTGTATAGGGATGATTTTGACGAGACCGATAAAGATCATTGCTAAGGCTAAACGATAGCGTAGCAGCACGCGCAGCCAATAAAATACGCTATCATCATTGGCCTGAAAAGATTGCCTGATTTTACGGCCAAAGGCCCAAAATAACAACAACGCAAGCAGCAGCGCAATAGCCCAGTTGTAATATCCACGCACGTCCGTACCGACGTAAGGGCTCTCGGCAATAAAAGAAGTGCGGTAAGTCGCCAACGCAAACCAGTTCTCCAAGGAAAACAGATCCCCAAATGAACGGTCCCTAAAAAGATTGGGATCGTAAGGGATACTGAGTATCAAAAAGAAAATCAGGCCAATGTATACGATCGCTGAGCGATGGCGCTTAAAAAAATGAGAGTCTGTTAATATGGTCATTTCAATACGATTAAATGAAAAAAAACACCTGATTCATGCGGATCAATCCAAACCAGGATTTTGCTGTAGATCCGGATCTATCGAAACCTGAGCGTACGGTATCGGCAGCAAAAGCCTATTCGCAGAAGAAATATTTAGCACCTGCTGTGCACGTCCCGTCCGCAAAAGATCATACCAGCGATGGTTCTCCAAGGCAAATTCCACGCGGTTCTCATCTTCCACAGCCTGCAGCAGTGCCGCAGCTCCGAGCCCTTGCAAGGGCTTAATATTTGCGCGCGAGCGTATGGCATTTAAGTCGGCCAATGCCGCTGTCAGATCGCCCGGGCCATTCCGCTGCGCCAACGCCTCGGCGCGGATCAGATAGAGCTCGGCCGTACGGATCAAAAAGGCGGGGTCAGTGCGGTCTGTTCGGTAATAGAGATTGCCGATCAGGATATTTGGGTCTGTGGATGAGGTGGTTTTGGACACGAGCGCAGCACGATCCCCTCCGATCGTAGGATCCACTAGTAGGTCGTAGATACCCTGCGAAGGTCTGATCCAGGCAGTCCCGCCATTATTGCCCGACAACCATTGACTGGTCTGACCACTGGTATTGTTGATATCATAGACCAATTCGAAGACAGACTCTTTGGTGTTGGAGGTATTGTTGGCATAAAACGAGCGGTATGGATTGACCAAGCTATAATTGGCGTTGTCGTCAATAATATAGGATGCATATTTTATGGCTTCGCTCCAGTTTTTCTGGTAGAGGTAAAATCTTGCCAGGAGCGCGCGGGCTGTTTTCTTGGTAGCGCGGATGCGATTGGTGTCATTAGGCAAGAGCTGTTCTGCTTTTTGCAGGTCCTGCAGCACCTGCGCATAGGTGTCGGCCAGGGAGCTTCTTTTGACCTGCGGCAGACTGCTGGCCGAAGTTGTCGGCTGCAACACGATCTGTACACCACCCCAAGTTCTGGCCAGATCAAAATACGCCAGTGCGCGCACAAAATAGGCTTCCCCCACAAGCTGGTTGCGGTAGGCTTCGGTGAAAGTCGTCGTCAGCGCGAGGTTGGGTACTTTGCTGATCACATGGTTGGTCCTGTTGATGGTGGCATAGATCTGGTTCCAAGCCGTAGCCAACACAGCGAGGTCGGATTTGACCGAATGATTGGTCAGCGTCTGATGAACAGTTTGGCTACCACGATACACGATGTTGTCTGCCGAAAAGAATCCCAGCAGCTGAAAGCTATAGCCATAATAATCGTTGGACCGAAGTGCAGAGTAAATGCCTCGTACTGCTGTTGCGGCAGAACTCGCATCGACGATAGTCACTTCATCAGATACTGAACTCCTGGGCTCCACATCCAAAAAAGAACTGCAGCCACTGAGCTGAAGGACAAGAAGCGGATAAAGGAAATATATAATTTTTTTCATGAGCTTTACGGATTAAGGTTAACGTTTAAAGGGTTACATTGAGCCCAAGCTGAAACGTACGGGGCTGCGGTGGAGTTCCAAATGTGCCTATCCCCTGCGCATTTGGGTTGCTGGTGACATTCGATTCGGGATCGCCTGTATATTTGCTCCAGATAAAGAGGTTTGATCCTACAAAATAGATCCGCGCTGCAGACAGCTTCGCCCGCTCTACCAGCTCTTTCGGCAGTTTATATCCAAAAGAAAGCTGTCTGAGTTTCAAAAACGAGGCATCTTCGAGATAACGGCTATTGGCATCAATGGTATAGTTGAGCCCTTCCGATGTCAGTCGGGGCACATCGGTGATGTCCCCGGGCTGCTGCCACCTGTTCAGCACATTTTGAGACACCCCACCACTGCTGGGATTACGCTCCCTGAAATAGCGGTTGAGGTTCACCGCGTAGTTGCCATATTGGAAACTAAAGTCTACGCCCAGATCGAAGTTTTTATAGGTAAAGGTATTACCTATACCTCCGTAAAACTTGGGATAGGCATTGCGAAACACCTTCCGCGCCGAAGTGGGTAAAGAACCATCGCTCAGCTGCCCGTCAAATACCACCTTTCCGGTCTGCGGATCGACATACAACTGTTCATACAGCCAGAATGAGTTGAGCGAATAACCTTCTTTCAGAATCACCCAATCGCGGGTATACTGAGTGATTTGCGTGGGCAGTTTCTCAATTTTATTTTTATTGCCCGAGATGTTGAAGCTTGTATTCCAGGCAAAGTCTTTTGTTTTCACGTTGAGCGAGTTGATCAACACTTCATAGCCTTTGTTGCTGATTTCGCCCACATTGGCCCAATACTTTGAAAAACCGGAACTGCCGACAATAGGCCGCTCGAGCAGGAGATCGGAGGTATATTTATGGTAAAGATCTACGGTAATGGACAGGCGATTTTTAAAGAGCGCCACATCCAGTCCAAGATCGGCCTGTGCTGTTTTCTCCCAGCGCAGATTTTCGTTACCCAACTGGAAAGGACCTGTACTTGGCAACACCTTGCCATAGCTGTCCGCATATTTTTCATTGCCCGACCAAAGACCTCTGGCGGCGAAATTGCTGATTCCGGCCTGGTTGCCCGTCAATCCATAGGAAGCCCTTATTTTCAGGTCGTTTAACCAGGTTTGATCTGTCAGAAAGGCTTCTTGACTAATCCGCCAGCCCGCCGAAAAAGCGGGAAAATACCCCCATCGGTTGTTGGCACCAAACTTGGACGAGCCATCTGCCCGCAGGGTTGCCTCTGCAAAATAACGGTCGGCATAGCTATAGCCTACCCTTCCAAAATAGGAAGCAATGGTATATTTAGTCCAGTTGTCGGCGGCAATGATATTGGCTGCCGAGGAAATCTGTTTAAAGGAATCATTGGCAAAACCATTCCCCTCCAAATATTTGTAATCAAGTACATTGCTCTGCAAGGTATTTCCCAAAATAGCATTGAGGCTATGCTTGCCGAATGTATGCTGGTAGGTCAGGGTTTGCTCATTGATCCAGGTTGCATTTCGCGATATTCCCGACGTCGCCTGATTGTTATTTGCGATACCGATACTGGTTTTGCTGTTCCAGTATTGTGATTCGTCGTAGAGGTTATAGTCGGCACTAAAGCTGGATTTGAATTTCAGTCCCTTCAGTAGATCGATTTCCGCAAAGGCACTTCCTATATAACGTAGGCTTGTGGTATTGACATCGTAGTTGTCGACCAGGGTATAGGTGTTATCGGTACCATTGATTGATCCATCGGTATTGAATATCGGCACATTCGTTGCCGAAGAAACGGCCGAATTAAACAGGCTTACCTGTGGGCCATCGCCTGTACGTGCCTGATTGCGGTAGGTTCTGGAAAAATTATTGGTCAGGCCGATCTTCACACGGCTGCTGAGCTGATGGTCAAAATTAAACTTGAGATTAGTACGTGAGAAGTCGATCACCTTGATAAAAGCTTCCTGGCCCGTATAGCCCGCACCAATATAAAAACGCGATTTGTCTCCGCCCCCTTGGATGCCGATGTTATAATCCTGCAGCTTCCCGTGGCGCAAGAGGAAACCAAGGCGATCGTAAGTAGGCTGATCTTCGGGATTTCCTTTCCCGCCTTCCGAGACAGGACGGTAAGGCCTGTTGGCGAAAGTCTGTTTCAATGCCGGATTGTCCAATCCAGAGTTTATCCACCACTCGTTGGCGAGGGTTGCCGTTTCGGGACCTGTAGCCAGTTTGGGCAACAGGGATTTATTGGCTTCAGCCCAGCCTCCCTGCAGGTTGAGGTCAATTTTGGTCCGGCTACCATAGCTCCCCTTTTTGGTGGTAATGATAATCACACCATTGGCACCCCGGGAGCCATAGATTGCCGTTGCCGAAGCATCCTTCAACACTTCAATCGACTCGATATCTGCCGGGTTGATATCTGTGAGCGGCGAACTGGTCCGTCCACCGAGCCCGATATTCTGAAGCGAGGTATTGTTTAAGAATACCCCATCGATAATATATAAGGGATCACTACTGGAGTTGATGGATGTTGTTCCGCGAACCCGCAGAAAGATACTTTCGCCGGGGACTCCCGAGTTGGTGGAAACCTGCACTCCGGAGAGTTTACCCTGCAACTGGGCATCAAAACTGGCTACCGGAATTTTGTTGACTTCGGCAGCGTCGATCTTGGCAACTGCGCCCGTTAGGCTTCTTCGTTTTTGTACACCGTAGCCCACAACAACCACTTCATCCAGGTCAGAAACGCTCGGTTGAAGCAAGATCTGAATCTGCGCCTCCCGTGCGGTAATCTTCCGACCTTTATATCCCAAAAATGAAGTGGAGAATGTCAACGGAAGCCGTTGCCCCGTGACAAACTGAAATCTTCCCGACGCATCGGTCTTTACTTGGTGCGTCACGCCTTCGAGCTTTATGGTAACGCCTTCAATAGGTCGATTGGTAATCGAATCCAATACAACACCTTTTAAGGTAGCGTTAATAAGGGGCTCAGCTTGCTGCGAAAATGCAGGCAATAGCAAACCATGTGACAAAAAAATTGTCACGGCGTACTTCCATACGCTATTTTTCATAGGTAAAATTTTAACAGTGAATATTTACAAGTGCCAACGCCAATTGATTACTTGTCAGAAAAGCTGCTTTTTATGGAAAGAAGTACTTCCCTTTAACCGCAGCTACACATTCGCTTATTGAAATCAGAACAAAAGGATGTACCATTGCGCAGACCTGCGCTCGGTTGGAAAGGATTTAGATAAAATTTGCCGTTCATAAATAATGAATTAAGTAAAAAATTGTGATCATTACGTGCGGAAGATACGGCTTGTACGCAAGACAGGCTTATCTCCTAGGTTGATAAAACAAATATAGTAAACATAAAATAAATTCTATAATATTAGTAGACTTTATTTTCAACAATCATTTTCCTGACCAAAAATAGAGTCAATCAATGTAGAAGAGCGGGCGGGAATATGTACATTTGAATACAGACAATTACCAGTCAGATCATGCACGCTACGCAGGGCAGCAATAGGAGTCGTTTTTTCTCATAATACAAGTGCCAAAAAGCCATTGGATAGTGCCAAAAAGAGACATAATGGACTATAAAAATACGTATCTTTTCGGGCAAAAGGAGTCTTCCTATACTTCTTAAAAATGCCGACAAACTTCATATCGCCAATAAATCGAAGCAGGAAAATACCACTGACTATATACATCCCATAGCGAATATACTTTGCGTCTATCGGAACATCCAAAACCCCGATGGCACATAGATTTACCCACGCAAAAATCAATAATCCGATGGCCACCAATAAAGTACCTACCCTGGTGGGATTAAATATCCTTCTTCCACTCAAGTCGGTCGGAACGGCAGCGTTCATTCCCCATTGGCCGCCAAACAGCCAAAAAATATGCAGCAAAGCCAAAAAAATAAAAATAGTGGCAATTACGATAGCAAGTACAAGCTCCATCAGGTAAATATAACCTATTTTACGCGAAAAAACACAGGCCTGCAGAGGACGACGGTAAACTGCAGCAATTGACAGAATAATGACCAGACCGATACTTTTCAAACTCCGTTTTTTTTATTAAATTTAATCGCATAGGGGCAACAGAGCCTCCTGTCAACATTTGGGCCCGTCTCAGCAGCGCCTATGCTGGCTGCTCAACCTTTAAAACAAAACAGAAGATGGCAAAATTAATCAAAGTTGGAGTTCCCCTATTGATTCTACTCGTTTTGGTACGATGTTCAGAGCTTCAAAATGAGCCATCTGAAAATTTCGATTGGCTCGTGGGAAAATGGCAGCGTACCAACGAAGCCAAGGATAAAAGGACCTTTGAATATTGGAAGAAAATCAAAGACGCTGAATATGTCGGTTTTGCTTTTACCCTACATAACCTGGATACCATACATCAGGAAAAAATGCAGTTATCAAAATCCGACGGTAACTGGAATTTAAAGGTTAAAACACCCGATGAAAAAGATTTTATCACTTTTGAGATGACCATGATGAAGAACGGTCTGTTTGAATGTACGAATGACTCGCTCCCCTTTCCTAAAAAAATTACCTACTGGCGGGACGGTGAAAAGCTGAAAGCAAATGTGGCGGGCGACAGCCTCCAAATTCCCTTCGCCTTTGCTAAGATTTCAAAATAAACATATTACTGTCAAAAACACCTTTATACTTTGTCGATCTATTTAAGACCAAATTCTTCCCCTTAGGCAAAAAGTTCTTTACCGATGAGGTCACTGACAAAAACCAACTCCAAAGGATGCAAAATCTGGATCACCGTTATCAGCGGGAATCTGTCATGCAGCTGATTTTTGACTCGGATTATTTTCAGCATCCCCGCACCATTGAACAGGTTATCGCTGCTATTGAAAAAACCTATCAGATTACTTTTAAAAGTGAACGAATTGCTTCACTATTGCGTAAATATGTAGCGGAGGGTTATCTGGAGCGGACAGTCTTACCCCGTGGCTTTAGCCGTTCACGACAGTATACCTACTGTAGAACTTCAAAAAACAGCAGATCGCCGCGAAAGAGGAAATTGCTGTAATCGAACGGACAAACGTTTTGAACCGGTAATTTTAAGCGCGTCCAATAAGCAGGACCGCAGCAGTTCACTACGTCCCACGCTAAGTCACTGATCCTAAAGTGCATTCTGCTAAGCTTTTTACCAGAGTTGTCACGACCATTTTTTCAGCTAGTAACATTAAGAACCTTCAGTCGCTGATAGAAAAGATGCCTTGAACCCCCTTAGGGCCAATAAATTAAGAACAACGCCTTCGTCACGTCGTAAGGTCCGGATGGTAATGGTACAAAGTTTATCCTGAAGATCGGCCGAAATGTATTTCAGATCAGCAATATGCCGGCTAAGGTAGTTGATCAGTTCAGCGCGTTTGGTGAGCACCTGAGCAGAAACAGAAAAGGTCAGTAAGTAATATTTCATATTCTAATAAGTTTTTAATCATTGCCATTGCGATCATAAAGCCAGATTTTTCAGATTATCGGCCCAAGGTTCGCTAACGTGCCGTAAATATAAAAAACTTCTGACTATTAAACAACAATAGTCAGGAGTTAAAATTGTTATTTCCACTTTACTACTTAGAAAATAAAGCAATAGCTTTCTTATTACTACACTAAGCATGGGAAAGACGACCGACGCTTATTGCTTATTTTTATGATTTCACGTAAATTTAACTGCCTGAAAATACAGTATAAATAAACTTTGTTTAGTATTACAAAACTTATGTATATTTATATTAATGAAAAATTCACCAACCTATCACTGGAATCGTGGCAGCAGTCCACTTTCTGGCGTCTGTCGTTATGCGATAAGGCGCATGAAAACCCTATTGATTTTATTATTTATCGCTGTATGTGGTCCTGTAAACGCACAACGTATTGTTATCATCGGTCTGGACGGTTTTAGTTCCGAAGGATTTAGGGGTTCAAAACATCCAAATATCGACAAGCTGTTTGAAAAAGGATTACTGACACTATCCAGCAGACCCGTCCTTCCATCAGTCACACTCCCCAACTGGACGAGCCATCTCACGGGACAGGGTCCTGAAGAACACGGTATCACGGCCAATAACTGGACGCTGGACAACCGCCCCCTGCAAGCTTTGGAGATGGATCAAGAGGGTTATTCGCCATCCATATTCAAACTAGTGAAGGAGCAGAAACCGAATGCAAAAACCGCTTTCTACTATAATTGGGCTGAGCTTATCAATCCCATCAACAAAAAATACCTGGATGAAGTCTCCTTTGAGCAGGACGATAAGTACGAGAACAACTATGCAAAAGCCTTAAAATTTATCGGTGACAATAAAGACAATCCAATGTTGGTATTTCTATACAGTGTGCATACCGATCATGCCGGACATGGCCACGGCTGGATGTCACCGGAATATATAGCATCAATCGAAGAAGCAGATGTTGCCATCGGGAATTTTATACAGACATTGAAAGCACAAAATCTCTATGAGGACTGCTATTTCCTATTACTGACCGACCATGGTGGCATCAAGAAGGGTCACGGCGGCACGAGCATGAACGAGATGCAGATCCCTTTTGGCATTACGGGCAAAAAAATCAAAAATCTAGGCATGACCAATGCCTTCTTCAATAGCAATAGAAATACCTCGTGGATATTGGCCCGCCTATTTGGACTGAAAAATCTACCAAAATCCTGGTCGGGAATTGCTCCTACCGAGATCTTCAAATAAATTTGAAGACCTCAACAAATATTTCCCGAATACCCGGGGCGTTATAGTTGAATTGCCAGGTAATCAGGTTTAAATACGTCGGGTTAGCAAGCCCAGTGATAAACTCCATCAAAAAAGCCGTTTTCTACAGAAGGAAAGCGGCTTTTTTGATGGACCGAGCGCTTATTTGCCGGCGACCCCCGGGGCAGCAACAGGCCAAACCAATATTAATAATTTATTAATATTCGTAAAACGCTCAGGTTTAATTGCCTCTTTACATTTGGTCTTTGCTTAACTAGAATGGCTAATTGTGAATTGAAAACGCTTTCGGATCAGGAGCTGGTGGAATTGGTTCAACTAAAAGACCATAAAGCCGCATTTTCCGAACTTTATAACCGCTATTGGGAAACTTTGATTAATCATGCCGGTAAACGGACAGGCTCCTTGGCCATGGCCGAAGAGATCGTGCAAGCTATTTTTGTCGATTTTTATCTGCGGCGGAAGGAGATCACACTCAGCCACTCCCTTTCGGCCTATTTAAAAACGGCGATTAAATTTCAGGTCTTTAAAACCTATCGGGCGCAACAAGTGGAGGATAAATATATCCAAACCGCCGCCCAGCTCGGCTATACCGCTCCGATTCAGCCCGACACGCTGCTCGAAGCCAAGCAAATCCACGCAGAGATTATTCAGATCACCGAAAAAATGCCCGCGACCTGCAAAGAGGTCTTTCTATTGAGCCGCTTCGAAAAGCGCTCCAATCAGGATATCGCCGACCAGCTCAACATTTCGGTGGCTATGGTGCGCAAGCACATCACAAAATCCATGAAGATCATGCGCTCGGAAATCAAAGCACATCAAATGGATATTTTCTACCTGGTCCTGCTGCTCTACACGCACAAAAAATAGGCAAAGTATTTTTTTTCAGATTTCCGTTCCCGCTTTTGCAGACTTCGGGTACTCCTTAGTATAAAGCACAGGAAATGGACGATCAACATCAACAGATACGTGATATACTCGCTAAATACGAAGCCGGCACAATAACGGAGGACGAGCTCCAGGTTCTTGAAAATTGGTACGCTTCCTTTGAAGCCAATCCGAATCTCATCGACAGGTTAAGCGCCGAAGAGCGTTTACGCCGGAAAAGCCACCTGCAGGAAAAGATCTTCGATCAGATCGACGCGAAGATAGCCGCATCGACCCCTCTTCCAAAGAAGCGATTCTTCCTCCATCCGGGAAATAGGCTTTGGCAAGCAGCAGCATCCCTCGTCTTCCTTTGTGCGGTCTCGTTTTACATCTTCAAGCAGCAGGCTGACCAGTCACCTATCCCTGCTGAAAAGCAAAGCAGCAGCATTCATCCCGCAACGGATAAAGCCATCTTAACCCTTGGCAATGGTGAAAAAATCCTGCTGGACGAGTCCAAAAATGGCGAGCTCAGCAGCGAAGGAAATATTCATATCAACAAACTGAAACCCCGTAATCTGGTGTATACGGCCGGCAAGAACGTCGATAAGGTACATGTCAATACGCTTACTACCCCGCGGGGTGGCCGCTACCAATTGACATTAGCCGACGGTACGCAAGTTTGGCTCAACGCACAGTCGTCGATCAGCTATCCTTCAGCCTTCCGGGGCTCGTCGCGCGAGGTGAGCATCAGCGGTGAGGTGTATTTTGAAGTGGCACACAATGCGGCTATGCCTTTCCGGGTGCGCTCCGAAAATCAAGTGATCGAAGTACTGGGAACTCATTTTAATGTTAATACCTACACATCCAGATCCAGGACCAAAACAACCCTCCTGAGCGGTTCCATTGCCTTGGCCAATGCACATCAGCGCGTTGTCCTCAAGCCTGGTGAACAGGGTATTGTCGCTGGAGAATCCCTGTCCATCAAAAATGTGGAGCCCGCAGAAGTGATCGCCTGGAAAGAGGGTTACTTTGATTTTACAGATGCCGATATCGGCAGTGTTGTGGACGAACTTGGCCGCTGGTACAATGTGGACATCCAGTATCGGGGTACCCCAACGAGCGAAACCTTTACCGGAAGAATCCCGCGGTCCTGGTCTTTTGAAAAAGTACTGAATCTATTAAAAACATTTAAAAGCATCCAGGTCGAGATGCAAGGAAGGAGGCTTATCGTAGAAACAAAATAAGACAAGCACTGACATCGGTGACTGCCTTAGGACAGCGCCTGATAGAACATTATACCGCATGCCCAATTCCAAAAAAAGCCAATAGTGGTCGCAACACTACTGGCCAAAAAGCCGGAATAGGCCAATGAATTTCTCGATCCAATGAACACATATTTCAGCTTAACAAATGTATAAAAAAAATACAAAAATACTATTGAAAATGAAGCTAAGCACCTTCATGACACTCTTTGGCATGCTACAGATCAGCTTCGGAGCAATAGGACAAAACATCAGTCTCTCCGAGAAGAACAGCTCCCTGGCCAAAGTATTCAAAAAGATAAGTACGCAGACGGGGTATGGATTTCTGGTCGAAGGCAGCCTGCTGCGCATTGCCAGACCCGTTACGATAGAAATCAGCAATACCGACATCAATCTTGTATTGGCCGAAATTTTCAAAAACCAGCCACTCAGCTTTGTGCTGAAGGACCAGTCTGTGATCGTTTCGGCAAAAAGCATGGCCGCTATCCCCGTTTCGCTATCCGCTAGCATGGGCAACAGTGCCACCCAACAGCAGGGAAATATCAGCGGACGAATCATCAATGAAAATGGTGAAGCCCTTGCCGATGCAAGCATTACGCTGCTCCAAAGCCGCCAATCCTTAAAAAGTAAAGCCGATGGCAGCTACAACTTGAACCTCGCACCAGGCACCTATACCATCGAAGTCAGCTACATTTCCCATCAGACAAAAAGGATCACCGACATCGTGGTGCAGTCCGGCAAACAGACCAATCTCAACATCGTTTTGAAGAGCGTGGTGAAAAGCCTGGAGCAGGTGGTCGTGACAGGAAGTTACAAACAGGAAAGTGTGGCTTCCTTATATGCCAAACAGAAGAATGAAGCCACCATCTCCAACGGGATCAGCCGGGAGCAGATAGCCGTTTTACCGGATAAAAACGTCGGTGAGACCCTGAAACGCATCTCCGGTGTCAGTACCAACGACAACCGTCGGGTGGTGGTCCGCGGTATTGCCGAGCGTTACAACCTGGCCATGATGGATGGCGCCACCCTCCCCAGTACAGACGTGCAGGTGCGGGACTTCGAATTTGATATTGTCCCCAGCAACCTGATCGACAATGTCATCATTCACAAAACTTCGTCGCCCGACCTGAGCTTTGGTTTTGGTGGTGGACTGGTACAGATCAACACCCTGGCCATTCCGGTCAAAAATTTCACGTCCTTTTCGGTGGGAAGCAAATACATCAATGGCTCAACGGGTAAAGATTTCCTGGGCTATGGCCGCGGCAGCTTAGATTACCTGGCCTTTGACGATGGTACAAGGGGCAATTTCCCGCGCGATCTGACCGTTTTCGACGGGATCAATTACGACCCTGCCAATCCCTATAAACCCGTGCCTGAAGGCGTGAAACCTTTTACACCGGAAATGATCGCTGCACAGAACAAGCGTATCGGCGGACTGGAGCGTTTGGGTACCCGAAAATACACCGCACTACCCGGACAAAACTACCAGTTCAGCCTGGGGCGGAGTTATAGTGGTACAAAGGGCGTCTTTGGATTTGTCGGCTCACTCAGTTACCGAAATGAGCAATCTATTGATCACATCTCCAATTTTGAGCGCGGCAATTGGCAAAAGGTAGACGGGGCAACTTTCGATGTCAGCACGGGCAAACAAATCCATCCGACGACCTCGGCACAGTATAACTTCAATTCGAGCTTAGGCGCTTTGGTCAACCTGGGCTGGAACAGTAAAAATCACAAGGTGACCTCGCGGAATTTCTATTCCCGGATGTTCAACAATCAGTTTTCCGTAATCGAAGGCTGGGGAAATGATATTGGCTACGATTCGAGGCCAGCAATCCGCGAATATGACCGTCCTAAATTTATCGATATGCTGCAGAATAAACTGGATGGCGAACATCGGTTCGGCAATTTAAAACTCGAGTGGAATATTGCCCGTAACCAGCTGAACAACCGTGAGAAAGATGCCACCGAAGCCTGGCTCGCTCCGATCGGTTTCTTAAATGATACCCTTTATAATGTCATTCCTTCGCACTACGCTAATGCCGGTGACGGAACATTTACACGCTCCGAGTACCATTATACGGAGACCAACAAAATTGCGGAAGGTGCATTGAGCTACCAGACGAATTGGCTCGGGCAAAAGCAGACGTTCAAAGCCGGATACCAATATATGGATCGGCATGGCTTGTTCGAATGGGTTTCGCTGCCTATCGTCTCTGTCGGTGCCAATACCTTTACGCCTGTCAACACCTGGTCGAAATACCTCGAGTTCACAGATCCCTTACATGGCATGTTTTACTATCCGGCAGCATTCTCCGTCAGTGCTTATGAAGGGAAAAATATAAACCAGGCCGTCTATGGTCTACTCGACAACCGCTTCAACTCGTGGATCCGACTGGTCTGGGGTGTACGAGCCGAATACTTCAAGTATAAAAGCCTGCAAAATGGCGATAATGACCTGCAGATGGATGCCAGAACCATTGCCATGCGCAAGCAACGCTTTGTCGATCCCAAAACGGGCAAACTGGTGGGCATGACGGCGGATCCAGAAACCGAAGAGAAAACCTGGCGCTACCTGCCGTCGGTGAGCCTAACATTGACGCCCATACCCGATTTCAACATCCGCATGGCTTACTCACAGTCTGTGGTGCGGCCGGCATTGATTGAAAACTCCAAGATGGTGCGGCAGGATCCCGCATTGGGTGGTGCTTACCGTCGGAATGAAGGTGTGCTGTCGACCTTAATTGACCATTATGATATGCGTTTTGAATGGTACCCTTCCATTGCCGAAGTTATTTCCATCGGGTTTTTCTATAAATATTTTCAGAACCCCATCGAATTGTACCGGCAGATGATGGATTCGTCGCACCGCATCTATGTGACCACCAATAACTCGGAATGGGCCAAAGTAAAGGGACTGGAGTTTGATATCCGTAAAAACCTGGGCTTTATGGCGCCCGGTTCCCTGCTGGAGGATTTCAATGTCAGTGGAAACATGACGCTTCAAAGCTCCGAAGTGCAGTCGGCCGAATTTATGGCAAAGAGCATCGGCACCGATAAATACGGAAATACCTTTGAATACCGTGAAAAGCAATTCCTGAAAAGCAAACGCCCGCTTTATGGACAGATCCCCGTCGTTTATAATGCGGCTATCCAATACGCCGGAGACCGCTTTGGAGCCAACGTAGCCTTCAACCATATGGGCCATAAAACCTTTATGACAGCCATGAGCGAAGATCTGATTGAATACGAACGCCCACGCAACCAGCTCGACGCACAGCTGAGCTACAAATTCCTGAAAAACAAAAACCTCGATCTTAAACTGAACCTGAGCAACCTGTTGAACAGTCCGTTCCGCTTCTATGTGAATAGACCCGAGACGTACAAAGTACAGGATCGTTGGAAAGGTCTATCAAACTCCGAATGGCCCACACAGGAATGGGAAGAGATCTACGAATGGAAGTTTGGTTTTTCCCAGAAATATGAGGAAGGTTATTACGAGACCTCCGAAGACGGGACAAAAAAGATGCGTATAGGCGACAAAGAAACTTTTAACCGGAAAGTGGGCAGTTCCTTTAGCCTTTCCATTGGATATACCTTTTAAATCAACCGCTATGAAAACAAAAATAATCTTAATAGCCACGGCGATCACCTTTTTTCTGCTATCCACCTTCCTTTCATGCGATAAAGGTGGCGACCAGCTGCTGTATCATTCCAATGTGCATATGATCAATTTAAGTGGTTACAACAACAGCAACGAGGAACTTATCCTGCAATTGGACACCTTTAGCGCTACGGTAACACCAGCCTTTAGCCGCATCGCATTTGCTGCGAATTATAATTTCAATGACCCGGCCAAGCAGCGTTTAAAATTTACCATGAAGTCTAAGGCGACCGATAAAATTCTGCTGGAACGGGAAATCAAAGCCAACGATACAGCGGCTATAATAGACCTCAATGTTATTTACATGGACGGAAAAGTAGCCGATTTCCCAAAAGTGCCGGCACCTGTGGAGGGCAAAGTACAGTTGATCTATATGCTCCAGTCCAACATCTTAAATTACCGGGAGCCCGTGGACATTGTATTTGGAAAATACTATTTTACCCCCAAAGTGTTTGAAGAGGTCGTACGGATCAAAAATCTAAAAACCAATACGTTCTCTCAGCCCCTCGTTTTCGATCCCTTTCCCTTAGGCATCCAGGATTATAAGGGAGAGAAGACCTCGGTCTTATTTCGGGCCTATATTTATAAAGCTGGGACAAATATTCCCTATACCGAAGGATCGTCTTTTGAATTCAGCCAGCTGACCTCAGGTGCACCGGTGCCCTCGCCCACAAAAGCCATTTCCAAGTTGTTTATTATCAATGAAGCACCCATCAACACCATGATGCGGTTTAATAAGGTTTTAGAATTATAAAGTATGAAAAATTTGTCAACAAAGCTGTATCCCCTGGTCACTGCGCTCCTTCTGATCGGCATTCCCTTCCTGTTCAGTGCCTGCAACAAGGACGCTGCGGAGGTGGAACGCGCGATGCATATCCTGATCAATGGCTATAATGGCAGTGACCATCCATTGCAGATCGCCATTGATACGACCGTATTTGATCATAAAGATGGTGCTTTTATCATCCAACCGCAGCACAATATCCATTTTGCGACGGCGTACAGTTACAAAATACCAAAAAAAAGACTGGTTACCTTAACCGATACGGAGACAAAGAAAGTGGTTTACAGTGCCGAATTGCCTGAAAACACGATTAAAGTCAATTTCAACTACGTCTATTTTGATGGCAAGGTGCAGGAAGTGACCCCACCTGCTGCGGAGCCCAATGTCAATAAACTGGGCTTTTATATTTATGATAAAAGCATTGATTTCCCGATTGATATTTCTTTACAGAAGGTCAATGCAGCGACGGGTGATGTCCGTAAGGAGTACATTGCAAAAAATGTACTTCCCGGAAGGTGGGTCTATGTAGACTATCTACCACCGAAGGATTTTGACAAAGGCGCTGATCTGCGGAGTGCCACGGTCAATTTCACCAAGGCCAATACGGAAAATGAATGGGCTTTTGACGGCGACGAAACAAAAAGTAAAATGGGTGCCGAAGGATTCTTTTTGCCAAAATTGAACGATAAAGGCAAGGTTCAGCCTTATTTTATTGCGCCAAAAGTACCGAATCAAATATTCAGCCGGCTTTTCTTCTACTTAGATTAAGGTCGTCAAAAAAAGGAAGCAGGGCTGTCCTGCTTCCTTTCCCTTAACCCAGCTTCCGCCAGAAATTGAGAAAACCGTCACATGCCGTATACTCCAAATCAAAATTACTAGGAATCTCTTCCCAGCCACTCCAATAGGAAACGACACGCGTACCAATAGGCAGCAGCGCAAGCTGATTCCGAAGAGCCGCGGTGTAGGCATGATAAAGTTTTGGATCAGGCGCTATGGAGTAATCTATTGGACTCGATGTGTCTATATTTTCATAGAAGGAGTTATAGAAATAAAATGCGTCATAGTCGGAAAAACAGATCTCGTCAATATTGCCATGAATAAAGGCTACATTGTGCACCTGATGTTTCTCGGCCAATCCATTGGAAAGCTCCACCAGCGATTCGCGCTGTTCCACACCATAAAACATTCCCTGGGTGCAAGAAGCGCCAACAAGGCAAAATTTCCCTGCTCCGGCACCAATATCCAGGACTTTGTCCATGGGAGATTCAACCAGGTACTCGGCAGCCATTTTTGCGACATGAACAGGTGTCCAGTGGCGTTCAGCCAATTGTTTTATTTTGGACGGGTATATATCATCAAATACACTGTCATCGACATCCATATTAGACCGAAGAGCTTTAAAAATCATTCGTATTTACCTATTTAACCTTTCGTACTGCACGTACAAACCATTGAAAATCCCCCCCTAGATTATTGTCGGTCAACAACAAACTTTCTAATACTCATCATATAACCCAAATGCAGCCCTTCATGAAAATTATTCCATTCGAAGGCATCCGCTATTGAAGTGAGATGAAAGCCCGTTCCGGTTGTACGTTCTTGATAGTGGACAAACTTTTTGTTATTAAAATCACCGATGGTCGGCTCAATCTGCTCGAGGAGTAATCTTTTAAGCAGATCGGCTTCCTGTTGCGATACCGCTGCTGTCGGTCTTGTGCCGGACTGATAATTCACAAACACTTCCTCGGGGATATGTCCCGCTACCCCAGATCCGATATAAATTAATTTATGCTGTGTGGCAATGATGTGCCCGATATTCCAGATCAGGTTGTTGCTAAAGCCTTCGGGAATGCGGTTAAGCTGTTCCAAAGAATAATTGTCGAAGAACTTAAGGTAAGCCATGCGGCTTGTTTGCCAGGCGCGAAAGAGTGAATCCATAAAATTTAAATAGGGTTAAAAAACGCGATCCTGATCGCTTTCCGAATGCACTTGGCAATAGTTATTGCCTGTAGTTTTCCATTTTAGTCCCCAGTGATGCAGATTCAGGATAATCTTCAACAGTTCCTTACCCTTTTCTGTTGGGCTATAGCGTATCTGAGGCGGTACGGTGTTTTCAATTTCTTCGGTAACGACAAGCGATTCTTCTTTCAGCTCCTTTAAACGTTTGCTCAGTACCTGATCTGAAAGTGTCGGAAACATTTTTTTTAAGGTGCTGAATTGCGATACATCCGCTGCAATACAGTATAGAATCTGCATTTTCCAACGCAACGCTATTTGCGCCAGTACTTCGTTCACATCACATGCCTGTGCCAAAGTCTGTAGATTCTCCGTGTTGGTGGATTGTTTTTTTCGGGGTGTTGCCATTTTAAATATCGAGTTATAGCCACTCACTTCAGGATGAGTTATTGTGCGAACAAAAGCTTGCCTATACCTTTGTCAGGTATTAAAAACAGTATAAAATTATAAAAAAATGAAACAACTGCGAACTTTATTTCTGCTTGTCCTGCTAAGCTGCGGTATGTTAAGTGGATACGCTCAACACCAAGATCATCGGCCTACCTATGTGCTGGTTCACGGGGCCTGGCATGGCGGCTGGTGCTGGCAGGCCGTCGCACAGCAGCTCACCGATGCTCACTACAGGGTATACACCCCGACGCTGACGGGGCTTGGTGAACGTAAACACCTGATCGAGCCTTCGGTCGACATCAACACCCATATCCAGGACATCGTCAACCTGATCGAGATGGAAGATCTGCACGATGTGTATCTCGTTGGGCACAGCTATGCCGGTGCTGTGATTGCCGGAGTTGCCGATCGCATTCCCTCACGATTACACAAGTTGATTTTTCTCGACGCCATGATTATTGAAGATGGCCAGAGCCCCATTTCATTGCAACCCAAGGCAGTGCAAGAAATTCAGCTCAAAAACATTCAGCGCAAAGAGAATTTTGCGCCTTTTGATGTTGCACTATTTGGTGTTACAGCCCCCGGCATGGTTTCCTGGGTCAAGGAAAGACTCAGCGCACAACCCTTTGGCACATTTGCACAGCGGCTGCACTTAAAAAACAAGTATGGCAATGGATTACCCTTGGCCTATATCGCATGTACCGATCCACAGCTGCCCATTATGAAGGAGATGAGCGAAAAGGTGCGCGCCGACCACAAGCTCAACTGGCACTATCGGGAGATCGCGACGGGCCACGATGCCATGCTCACAGCACCTACAAAATTGGCTGATATGCTGGTGACACTGGTGGACTAACGTTCGAATGTACTGTTAGAAGACCTTTTTACGCTAGACCAAAAAGCTGATTTGATTTTTATTGAACTTTTTGAAAGGAGCTTTGTTCAATTTGAAAGGAATTTTTTTCAATTCGTAAAGAAGAAAGCATGAAAGCACAAATCGGACTCGTTATCACGGCAGTCGCTGGAGCAGCACTGCTGGTATACAAACGCTGGAAACAGCGTTCGGTACAAGAATCAACCGAAACAACAGATCGCAAGCAGACGGGCAATCTAACAAACCCACCTTCGTGGTACCGCCCACTTAAAATGCCCGACATCGACAGCAGCGATATTGTGTCATTGCAATACGCTCCCGCAACGGTATCGCCCGAAAGAAATGATGCGGCGCAAGGGATCAACAAAAACATTTCGTATTACCACAAAGGTAATAGACATCAATAAGGTAGTTGTATAACTACCTTATTGCTATCCTATTATCTTATAGCTATCTATCCAGTTCTTTCAGGTATTCGATCATGGCATCGAGGCTCTGCAGCAACTTTTCACCTTCGAAGCCCACCTTTCGGAAACGGATGTTCCCTTTTTTATCCAAGATCAACGTTGTCGGAATGGAGGTTATTTCCAGTTTACTGCTCAGCTTTTTATCTTGGTTGTAATAAAATGGAAAGTCAAATTCGGGATTGGCCTGCGCCCATTTGTAGGCGTCGTCCCAGCTATTTCCACTGCCCGAATTGAGCACAACGAACTTCACCTGCGGGTCATCCGCATATTTTTTGTACACCTGATGTAGATAAGGAAAAGAGGCTATGCAGGGTTTGCACCAGGTTGCCCAAAAATCAATGACAACAATCTTGCCCGCAAGTTCCGCCTTAAGCAAGGGCTTTTTGTCCATATCAACGATGCTGAGGTCTTCTGGAAGAGGTGTACTGCCGATGATCTTCTGAAACTCCGCGTAATAGCCCTGCTTCCATTGCTTGTCGAGCTGCCTAAAATAAGCCTGCCGCTCGGCGGCATCGCCTATCCCCTTTTTATCGAGCGCGCTGTCGAGCAGCTGCCGGATCTGTGGATCAAAAGGCGCATAGCCATAGGCTGCCTCCAGTACGGGTATCGCATGCTCTGGCTCATTCCACGCTTGATACTGCAGGGCAATGGTCCGGAGCAGTGCCGCCGATTTGAGCGTAGGGATGCTTTTGGCAAACCAGTCCTGCGCTACTTCAGTCTGATTTAACTGAGCAGCGATAAGCCCCTGATTGGCCATAAGTTCTGCTTTCACCGCAGCGATTTTATCAGCCTTGGCGGGGTCATGCGCCACCAGATAACCTGTTTCGGGGAAATAGCGTATTAAGCTCACCGGATAGGCCGCCACACTGTCCAACAGGTATAGATTGAGCTTGGATGCATCGTTGAGCAGCAGCTTATGATCCAACAGCAGCTGCACATATTGATTGTAGGCGCGCCATTTGTATGGATCTTGCTCCCATCGGGTAATCAGAGGCAGGTATTTCTTGGCCTGTACGCTGTCGCCATGCCGCACATAGTAGGTAAAAAGATAGTCGTAAGCGCTGCCATAGGCCGCCTCATTATCGGCGGTTTTAAGGGCAAGAAGCTGCCCGATCTTGGCGACCACCGCCGTGGAATCCGGCTCGCGAAACAGTTTATTGAGCCGATAGGCTATGCCGATCTTCTTGTTGGGAAACTCCTTGATCACAACCTGGCGGATCGAATCTACTTTTTGATTTTGACCGAGTATCAAATACCCCATGGTCACCTTATTGAGGTTCCCTTCAAAAAGCGGGTTGCTGCGGAATTTCTTTTCAATCACGCCCAAGCCCTTTTTCAGGAGCCGGGCCTGCTGGGCGGGGTTACTTTTCTTCATCTCGAGGACGATCAGCCGGAGCTGGGCCTCGTAGTTGTCGGGATACAAGCTCAGCTCTTTTTTGAGGTAATGCTCCTGTTTCTCCACGATGCGATCCGATGTTTTATCCTGGACGGGTATGCTGTACGATTTACCCAGGTAATTACCGGCGATCAGTTTCCCCTGTTTATAGACGTAGATCTCATACTGACTGCTGTCGCTTGCCCGCTGCACAAATTTCTTGTCCTTGTCCGCGATCGTAAAGCAGGAAAAGTTGGCGTAGGGCGGCAGTTTAAAACGTACACGCCACTGTCCGCCTTCGCTCTGCATGGGCATGCGGCTCGGAAATTCGTAAAAATTGGAGTAGTTGAAATCCACGAAAAACGGCCCTGCGCCAGGAGCAGCGGTAGATTTACCGGGATCAAAGCTGATGGTCACGGTATCACCGGCGGCTGCTTTTTCCGGTAGGATGCTGACTTGCGCCTGCACTCCCAGGGTTGCTGGCAGTAACAGCAGCAGCAAGGCCTGTCTAAGCAGTAGCAAGGCCTGTTTATATAGCTTAATCATTCTGTTGGAGATTACCATTGGTTAATAAAATAGCACTGGCGATCGGTATTTTGGTATCGCTTTGACTAAAATCTGTTTTCACCTTCGAAAGTACAGGCAGGGCCCGGTTTGTGCGGACCAGGTCAAACCAGCGGTGGCCCCATTCGCCAAGCAGCTCCAGCTGCCGTTCCTTTTCGAGGGCCAGGGCGATAGCTGCTTTGTCCAGCGTTTGTGGCAGCGCAGCGAGGCCTGCACGCTCGCGGATCTGATTGATATCCTGTAGTGCCGCTTGCAGCTTATTTTGGTTGAGCCGCGCTTCGGCACGGATCAGATACTGCTCGGCCAGGCGCAGCACGGTATTGTATTCGGCAACCGGTGTCGCTGTGCGCAACTTATACTTGTACGGCATATAAAGTGTTTTATTGTTTACCACATACGATTTTAACCATTGTGATTTACGCAGGTCGTTCTCCTCATAAGCTGCCACGGTCGCATCATACAGCTGATAGTAACTCCGTGCCGTCGCTACGGCCGGAACGATGCTGAATCCCTCCCAGGTGTTGACACCTGCCGTCGAAAGATTGACCGTCTGCAACTGCCAGATGGCCTCTTTGCTCGTCTTCAAAAAGACCGTATTGAGGTCGCGCGACAGTTCGTACCGGTTATCCCCGATGACTTTGTCGGCGGTCGCTTCCGCATCGGCCCAGTCCCCATGGTACAGGTATACCCGGGCCAATAGTGCATCAACCGCTTTTCTATTGGGGCGGGTACGCTCATTGCCCTGGTAGGTATCCGAAATATCCACAGCAGCCTGCTTCAGATCGCCCAGCATAAAAGCATAGAGCTCTTCCCGGGACGCTGGCCCTTTTTGGTTGTTGGCTTCCAGATCTTTGGTGTCTGTGATCAGGGGCACTTTTTGGAAGAGGTTGCTCAGGTAAAAATAATTGAATACCCGCGTAAAACGCGCTTCTGCCGAGAGCTGCGCTTTTACCTTGGCGCTGAGTGCCGAAGCTTCAAGTCCCTCGATTATCTTATTGCTGTGATTGATATAGCTATAGGGTTGCGACCACAGCCGATCGAGGTACGAGGTTGCGGGACTCAGCCGATTGTATTTGTACTCATCGTAGCTTGTAAAGGCCGAGTTGTAATCGTCGGCCAGGCTGGACAGCACGATGCTCATCAGTCCACTGGCAAACTGGTTATTGTAGTTGTTCATACTGGTATAGAGTCCGCCCACGGTTGCTGTGGCCGTTTTTTCGTCACTGAAGGCCGAGGCTGCCGCTACTTCTGTCTTGGGGGGATCCACCGCCAGAAATTTGTTGCAGGAGAGGTTCAACAGGGATGTTGCAAAAAGGCTGTAGATGATATATTTGTTCATGGTGTAAATCTTTAGTTTTATGATCATTAAAAAGTGAGCTGAACCGCGAAGGTATAGGTACGTAGCGATGGTGTAGCGCTGCTCCGCACCGAACCAAAAGGATTTACATCCGAAACATAGGTACGGTCAAAACCAGGCATCTCGGGATCCATACCTCTAAAGCTTGTCCAGGTAAAGAGGTTCTGTGCATTGAACTGCAGCACAGCACGGTTTATATTGATCTTCTGCGCCCATTTGGAGATGTCGTAACTGAGGGATACATTTTTTAAACGGATAAAAGAGGCATCATCCCATACCGCCGATGAATAACGGTAGTAATTGCGGTACGCCAGGTTGGCATCGTTGGCGCTGTTGGCGGTTGCACGCGGTACATCCGTCACATCGCCCGGCTGCTGCCAGCGGCGCAATACATATTCATCCAGATTGCCCAGTGCGCCGATGGTCGTGGCCTGCGGGCCATAACCAATGGAGGGTCCCTCCTGTTTGACAAACTGAAACAGCAGTCCAAGGCTCACATGGCCATAACTCAGGTTGTTGTTGATCCCGCCATAAAACTTCGGCAGCAGTGAACCCAGGGTCACATAGTCATTGAATTCGGTGATTTTCCCATCACCATTCACATCCAGGAATTGAGCGATACCCGTTTGCGGATCCACTCCCGTAAACTGAAATCCACGCACAATACGGGTAGACTCGCCAATGACGTATCGCCTTACATCGCTGCTACTTTCAAGATTAGGATAGTCCAGCAGGGTATTGGAAGGAAAAGTCATATTGAAATTGGTTTTCCAGCTGAACTTTTCCTTTTGGATATTCACGCTGCTCAGCTCAAACTCAAGGCCCTTATTTTCGATCAGTGCGGGGGTATTACCAAAATAAGAATTATAGCCTGTCTGCGGTGCGAGCACGATATTGATCAGCTGATTATCCGATCTATTGTTGTAATAATTGGCCGTCAGGAAAATACGGTCCCTGAAAAAACCAAGGTCGAGGCCCAGTTCTTTCTTTTTGATTTCTTCCCAGCCAAAATTGGGATTGAACACCCGCGTCGGATAAAGCCCCGTGATGCTCTGGTAGGCAAAACCTGTGCCCCAGGTATCGAGATACTGGTAATCGCCGATCTGGTCATTGCCCGTCACCCCCCAGCTGCCACGTAGCTTACCGAAGCTCAGTATAGACTGATCCTGGAAAAACTCTTCGCTGCTGAATACCCAGGCTGCACCGATCGACCCAAAATTACCGTACTTATTGTTGGGTCCAAAGCGCGAAGAACCATCCCTTCGGTAGCTGAAATTCAATAGGTATTTGTCGGCATAGGCATAATTGATACGTCCAAATGCAGATTGGTAGCGGTAGTCGGCATACTGATTGTTGCGGATTGCGAGGATGCCTGCTGCAGCTATATTATCCAGCTGCGAATCACTCGGGTAGCTGCTGCCATCGAAGTATTTCCCTTCGGTGACCCTTTGCTGCCAGGTGCCACCCAAAAGCAACTTGAAATCATGTTTACCAATTGTTTTGCTGTAGTTTAATTGCGGCTCAATGATATAGGACTGATAATCCGAATTCCCGTAAGAGGCCATTGATCCCGTACTCGTCAATGGATTAAATCCCGCGTTGGGTAGCAAGCGCGTCTGGTCCATACTTTTGAGGTTATAGCCCACATTGACTTTCGCGACCAATTCAGGTAAGATGGCGTATTCGGCAGAAAAATTGGCCAGCAGGGATTTAGCTTTAGAAATACTCGAGCGCTCCATGTAGGCTGCAGGATTCTGTAAGGTCTGCTGAAACCAGTAGTAGTTGCCATTTTCATCGTATAAAGGATAATTTGGCGCCAGGTTATAAAACTGTGCAATATCTGTGGGGACCGTATTGTTGCGGTCGAGGTTGAGGTTGAAACTGCTGTTGAGTTTAAATCGCTGGTCTTTGGACTGTGTAGACAGGTTCAACAGTGCACCGCCACGCTGATAGTTTTTATTACCGGGCAAGGGATCACCCTGACGGTTGAAATTGGCACTCGCCAGGTACTGCGTATTTTCGTTGCCACCGGAAAAAGACAGCTGGTAGGTGGAGAAAGGAGCCGATGCACCATAAAACTGCTTTTGCCAGTCACTGTAGGCAGACTGATCCCAAGTAAGCAGATCTGGCGCATTATCTGCCGTTGCCGTCCAGTTATCGTTTTTAAAGCCCTCTTTCCGGATGTCCAGGTATTGCTGCGTGTTCAGCATCTTCAGGTTGCGGATGGCTTTACTGGAGCCCACATTGGCATTAAAGTCTATTTTAAGCCCGCCCTTATTGCCCTTTTTTGTTGTGATCAAGATCACACCATTCCCACCCCGGGAGCCATAAATGGCTGTCGCATCGGCATCCTTAAGCACATCGATGCGTTCAATATCCTTGGGATTGATCAGGCTCAGCGGGCTTTGATTGCCATTGGCTGCGGTAAACTGATTCATGCTTTCGTCCGAAAATGGGATACCGTCGATAATGTAAAGCGGACTGCTGCCATTGGTCAAGGAGTTGACCCCGCGCAGCTGCACCTGAAAGGAGCTGCCCGGCAAGCCCGAATTGGAAGCGATATTAAGTCCCGCAACGCGGCCCTGCAAGGCTGCCAGGGGATCCAGTACCGGTTGTGTTTCGATCTCCTTGCTGGTCACGCTGGATACCGAACCGGTATTTTTGCGTACCGAAGACGTGCCGTAACCGATAACCACCACTTCATCCAGGTTGCCCGGATCGACCTCAAGGCTTATTTCCAGGGGGCCGTTGCCTGCGGCCTTCACTTCCTTGCTTCGGTAGCCGATATAACTCAAGAGCAATATATCCTCCTGCTGCAGCCCACTTAAACTAAAGCGGCCGCTGGCATCGGTAACCGTGCTGGCGATCTTGTTTTTAACACGGACGCTTACCCCTTCCAGCGCGGCACCCGAAGCATTGCTGACCCGTCCAGAGATGGTGGCCTGCAAAGATTTGCTAGCCCCTTTTCCCTGGAGCACAATGGTGTTTTTGACAATTTGATAACGGATCCCCTTCGCCGCGAATGCCTGCCGAAGCAGTTCGGGGATATTGGCATTATTTAAATTGACATTGAAAGGCAGATCGGGGTTAATTTCATGGGGGTCGTAAACAAAGCGATAATCGCTTCGCTGCTCAATGGCTTTGACGAGTTGTTTGAGTTGAACATGGTCAGCTGCCTTGTCTGCCTGCTGGCTAAAGGCATAGCCATTGACATGCATCAGCATCAATAGCAGTGTTTTTACGGATTGTTTCATAGGGTATTTAGATTGAATATTCGTTTGTTTTGGGCTTGGTTAGGGCACAAGGACGAGTCGGTCCTTGTCGATGGTATAATTTATGCCGGCAAATCGCAATATTTTAAGCACTTCGGCAAAGGACTCTTTTTTGCTGATTTTTCCGCTCAGCACTTTATTATTATAAACGGGTGACAGGCTATAGGTAAAATTGTACCAACGGGCGAGATCGGCCAAAATCTCCGGCAGCGGGGTCTGGTCAAATTCAAAGTAACCGTCTTTCCAATTGGCAGCATCCTGTGCGCTGTTGTCCTGCAGCAGCTCGAAGGCGCCGTTCTGTACATTCAGTTCGATCGACTGCCCCGGCAGCAATACCTGCTGAAGACCCGCATTGCTGACCCGTATTTTTCCCTCATCCAGCTGTGTGGTCAACAGCTGACTGTCGTTTGCGTATAACTTCACGTTAAAAGCCGTTCCCAAGGCCTCGATGCTGGTGTTGCCGACATGAACAATAAAAGGTTTCGCTTTATTTTTTGCCACCTTGAAATAAGCTTCACCCGTCAGGAATACCGCGCGTTCCTGTAGGTTATATCCCGATCCGATTTCCAGCTTGCTGTCGGCATTTAGCCAGACGATGGTACCATCCGGAAGCTCCATTTTGAATTCTTGCCCCTTTTTGGTTTTGACAGCCACCTTCGCCCCTTTTTCCTGCGCCATATAGGCGGGGCTAAACGGCTTCTTGTCGTCGAGGCTGACCACTTCGTTGCCGATCAGCAGATCCGCCTGGAATTGACCGACACTAAAAGGCAAAGGTTGCGGTGCTCGTTGGGGCTTGGAAAAGAAATATATAGCGGCGCCTGCCATCAAAAAGAATACCAGACTGGCAGCCACCTTCAGATAGGCACGTCGTTGGCGATGCCCCCGCAAAACGGGTCCAAAAATATGCTGTTGGAAATACCGGTCTTCGGCCGCCAGATCAAGTTCAGGTATATCTTTTTCGTTATTTGTCTTGCTGAGCTGATTGTACCAACTTTCGACAAGTGCCGTTTCCTCGGCATTGCACAGACCTTGTTGGTAGCGCTGCAATAATTGTTTCGATAAGGGTGGTTTCATAGGTGCTATCCTGTTTATTGATTAGAAGACAGGATGGCGGCCCTTTAGTGGTAGAAAAAAATGAAAATAGTTCGTATTTTTTTTCTTAAAACCGTCAACGCATTGGATATCTGCTTTTTGACGGTCTGCTCCGAGATCTCCAATTCCGCGGCAATCTCCCGATAACTACGTTGTTCGAAACGGCTTTTTTTGAAGATCAAAGCCATTTTGCGGGGTAGCTTTTCAATCGCCTGATCGATCTGCGCGGCCAATTCTTTCTCCCGCAGCAATTCGTCGGGCATAATTTCAAGGCTGGGGGCGGCATGCTCCAGGTAATGTTCATATTTACGTCCGACATCCTGGCTGGCGATGCGGTTGATCACCAGGTTTCGGGCCGAACGAAACAGGTAAGCCTGATAGGAATGCTCAATTTCCAGTCGTTCCATGCGGTCCCAGAGATTGGCAAATATTTCCTGCACAATATCACGGGCTTCATCACGATCGTCCAACATGCGGAAAACATGCACATACAACTTCACCCAATTTTCTTCGTAAAGCTGGGTAAACAATTGTCGGACATGTGTGACACTCATCTGCTGGTTCAGTTATTGTTGATGAATCAAAATTAGGTTTTATTTTTAGGAAAGTCAATTTATGATGGATTTATACACAAACCAGTAGAATAATGCAACAGACCATTGCTCTTAAGATTAACTCTATTCTATTTTCCCCAAAAAAACCGCCAAAAGTTTATATCCTTTTGGCGGTTAGCTGATTTGTATATTTCCCTTGAACTACACTGTGCTCATGCGATTGGCCGGCTAAGAAATTACTTCACATATTTCCAGCTAAACTCTTTTCCCTGGACTTGCACTTCAAGATGTCCGGGTGTCGTACCTTCGAATGTTCCATGCCACCAATTGCCCGAAACCGCTCCTGCTGTGATAAACTGCACGCCCTTTACTTTAATCTCTTCGTACAAATGCATATGGCCCTGCAACACCAGCTTTAGGCTATGTTCCTTAAAGAGATCGAATACCTGTTTTTGGTTTGCAAAGGTGTCGGTAGCCGTATAGCGCCCCTCCAACACCGGATAATAAACCGACAAAAAAGGCACATGTGAAATAATCACTAGAGGTTGATCTTGGGCTGTATTTTTCACCAGATCCTGCAGCCATGCGAGCTGCGTATCCCCAATGACATATTGGTTATCTTTGGTTTCCACACTATTTAGCACAATAAACTTCCAGCCCTTATATTCAAAACTGTAATACGTCTGGCCAAAAGTCTTTTCAAAGAGCTCAAAGTCATTCTTGCCATTCCGAAGATCGCGCGGCAAGCGGTCGTGATTGCCAATCGCCATATGGTATGGCTTTTTTGTAAGGTCGAAAAGGCTCTTTAAGGACCTGAGGCGCTGCTCGCCCGCCGATAAGTCAGTTGTTTTTAAATTGTCAATATCGACATTATCGCCGCCGCTTAGCAGCAGCTCGACCTGAGGGGGCAAGGATTTTAATCTTCGCTCCACCTGACCAAGTGTCGAATCACTGTGTACATGCATATCCGTTAAAAATGCAAACTTGAATTCTTGTGCACAGGCGGCCTCCACACCAGATAACACAAGAAAAAGAAAAAATAAAATAGCTGTTGTTACACGACGCATTACCATCCGAATATTTGTTTAAGATTATCATTTAAAAGTATTTCGCCTTGCGGTATAGGGCGATAATAAAATTTGGGCGCTTCAAAATTCCCAGTATTTTCGATCGTTTCGACAGTTCCACTGTTTCCATCCGATAAAAACACACCCACATCCTGTCCAAATCGTCCCACACGATAATACTGCAGTTCTCTGCCCAAGCTGTTTTTCTCTTTTACTGCGGGAATAGACGATGAGGCAGCTAATAACACCATATCCGGAATGCCATCGCCGGTCATATCATGTTGTCCCAATCCATTGAAATAGATGCCTTCACGTTTGTTTTTCAACAGTTCGCCCACATTCCAGCGCATGAGGTCGGTAAAGCGAAAGCCTTCAAAAGCAAGTTCGACCCGACGTTCCCTCCGGATCTCCAGTACCAGGTTGCGCTGGCTACTTTCGACATTGGCATAGCGTGCTGCCATAACCGGATCTATACGTTCGCTGACGGTCATATCAGGCATACCAGCCCTTCTGCGTAGCAAATTGATACTACGATCAAGATCAGCCTGTGTAAGTTGTCCCAGCTCTGCTTTCGCTTCAGCAAAATTTAATAATACTTCGGCATAGCGGTACAGCGGAATGTCCAGGTTGTTGCGCGCTTCCAGACTGAGTGTATTTTGAAATCCTTTGATCTGGTGATAGCCCGAGAAGTTTTTGGCCAGCTGCTGCACATATAATCCGGCACCCTGGGCATAAGTATGGGAATAGATCAACTCCCATCCCGGATACGCATAGGTCTGTGACAGGCGCGGATCGCGGTTTTCAAATTCTTTGACAAATGTATTTTTCGCATAGCCTGGCTGTGCTGTATAAAATGAGCCATCTTTCATGAGATAGGCCTGCACAAGATCACGGAGCGGATAATACTCGTAATTACCAAACATCCCTGGCCAGGAGTCCGCATTGAGCACATTGTTGGCATAAAAGCGTCCCAGCACCACCTCCTTGTTATTTTCGAGATTTTCACTGAAAAATAAAGACCCATAGTCCACATCAGGTCTGCCGGTATTATAGATGGTAAAACCACCCTCACGCATCTGCTCATCACTCAGGAGCTGTGCCTTGGTCAAAAAGTCATTTGCCGAACTTTTCAATTCAAGCTCACTGTGGTATTTCCGATAAGTTCCTTCATACAGTGCAAAGCGGCCATATTCCTGCAGCACCACCCATTTATTAACGGTACCGAGTTTGATGCGGGGCTGTACGTTTTGGGCAGCAAACTCAAAATCTTCCATGATTTTTTCTACGACTGTGGCACGCGGATCACGTTTGGCAAATAAATAGTCATTATCACCAACCTCGAGCGTTTTATCTACCCAGGGCACATCTGAAAAACGCTGTACTTTCTCCGCATAGAACCGTGCCCTAAAATAACGGGCCAATCCCTCATAATGCGCTTTCTCACTATCACTGATATTCGCTTTTCCCATGTGCTGCAAAAAGAAATTTATTTTGCGGAGCTGCACCCAGTCCCAGCCGCCCGAGATCGTTGCGGCAGAGGCGTTACCAGCCATAATGGTCTTGATTTCGGTATTGCCCGTTGTACTTGCATTGTCCGAGGTAGCATCAGCCTGATAGATACCAAGTCCTGAGAAATTATACAATCCATTGATATACAATTCCAGATCCGTGGCTGTATTAAAGAAATTTTCGTTATTGATCGCAGTTTCAGGAACACGATCCAAATAGTTGTCGTTACAGCTTCCAAGCAGGGAAATTACTGAACCCACTAAAGCTATTTTTATATATTTATTTATCATGATAGGCAATTAAAAAGTCACTTGAATACCAGCTGAAAAACTCCGTTGAAAGGGATAAGTCAATCCATTCCCGACACGATCTGAACCGATTGTAGGATTGGTATAGGTATTTTCATTCAACGTCTCCGGGTCAAAATAGCGTTTTACCGCCGACCATTCGATGATATTCTCGCCACTGAGATACACGCGCAGATTGCTGATCTTCGCACGGGAGACTATTGATTTTGGCAAGGTATAGCCAATGGTCAGATTTTTCAGGCGCAGATAAGCAGCATTCAGCAAATAGTTGGTTTGTGGAATAGCCAGTCCCTGAGCCTGGTCAATACGGGTTCCCAGGTTGCGGTCGGCGAGCCAGGACTGCAATATCGGATAGGCCGCATCGAGATTCTGATCTGCAAGCCCAAGATTCAGGTAAGCCTGCGAATGCTTGGCACGGTCGATATCCGAATCACCTTCCGGACGGTAGAAATCGAGCAAGTGCCCATAGAAATTACCATAAGGTTGTTGGTAAGTCCCCCAATAGAGGTAATCCAGCGGATAATAATCGCGCTTGCCAATTCCCTGAAAAAATGCACGCAAGTCAAACCCCTTCCAGTCAGCAGAAAGATCCACACCAAACTGATAGCGCGGTGTTGAGTTACCGATAATTTTGAGGTCTTTGGTATCCCCTAGATTATATCCTTTTTCAATCTTCCCGTTACCATCCTGATCCACATAAGTAGGCCATCCCGGTACGATGGACAAGGCTCCCCAAGGAATAATCGAAGTCTGGTCTAACTTGGCAATCTCAGCTTCATCTTTAAAAAGCCCATTGCTCTGCAGCCCCCAGATCTCTCCCATCTGCATGCCCTCGTAATACTGCAGGATGCTTTTATTGGGGTTGTCAAAGCGTGTAATCTTAGACTGTGAGTCAGACAGCAATAACTTGGCATTGAAACGCAATGGTGCATTGGCCAATTCAAAATGGTCCTGAAAATTGATGGTCAGCTCCCACCCATTGGTCTTTAGATCGGCGGCATTCTCGCGGGGCTCATCTGCCCCCAAAATATTGGGTAGATCTTTGCCCAGCGTCAGCATCCCCAAGGTACGTCTCGAATAATAATCAAAACTAGCTGAAAGCTTATTTTTCAGTACAGCTACATCCATACCCACATTCACAGTATTGACCTTCTCCCAGGTATAGTTTGGCGACACTAAGGAAGGCACCTGAATAAAGATACCGCGTTCACTGCCGAATAAATATTCCGAATCTTTTTTTTCCATCGAAGGGAGGTAGCCGTAGTTTGACACAGACTGATTACCCAGCTGGCCATAAGAGGCTCTCAGTTTCAAGAGATCCAGTCCTGAAACTCCTGACATAAAATTTTCACGATCGATGCGCCATGCCGCCGAACCCGAAGGGAAAAAGCCAAAACGTTTGTTTTTTGGAAAGCGGGACGAACCGTCGTAACGGCCATTGAACTCGACAATATACTTATCGTCATAGGTGTAGTTCAAACGGTAGAAGGCTCCGCGTAGTGCATAGGTATCAATTGCCTCGCCCATTTTCATAGTCCCCGTTGCAAACTGAATCGTCGGAAAAGATTCCGAAATCAAACCCGCGCGTTCGGCACTGATAACTTCATAGCGGTAATCTTCCTGGTTGAAGCCCAATACCGCGTTGACCTGATGCCTGTTAAAGGACTGCATATAGGTTCCGTAGATATTGTACACGTTGTAGTAGGAAAACCCTGCTTCACGGTATGCGCCTGTGGTCCCTTCTTTTCGGATATCATCCGGACCGTAACCAATCTCATATTGCTTGGTATACCAATTGCGGTTCAAGGAATTGCGCTGAAAGGTGTAATCGGCATTGACTTTAAATTTATTGCTGAAAAAGCGAAGTTCCGTATTGAAAGTTGATTGCACATCAAGTCGCTTACGGTCACTTTTTCCACCATCGACCATTTGCGCTGCGATGATACCTGCCGAAGAATTGGCCCATGTGCCATCTGGATTTTTATCAAATGACGTTGGAAAAATATTGTAGATATCCGCCAGGCTCATCTGCGATGGTGCAAGTCGGCGTATGCTTCCAATCACTGTATTATTGCCAAATGAAATAAAATCTGAAAGTCTATAATTCACTTTCGAGCGCAAATTGTAACGGTCAAAGTAGTCTTCTGTAAGCTTAACGGGCGAATTTTGTCGGTTGTAGCTGCCGCTGATATAATATTGTACCTTCTCATTGGAACCCGAGATCGACAGGTCATGCGTTTGAGTTGCATTCCAGTCAGATAGGAAGTAACGCGTCCAGTCCCTATTTCCCATATATTCCCAGACTTTGGAATCCGAAGGATTAACCCGCACCCCGGCGATAGTAGGATTATCCGAGCGCTCCTTTGCATATTGGTAAAACTGATCCGAGTAATTGACATTGTCCCAAGGCGTATTGTCTGTTGAGGTTTCCAGTAATCGCGAAAACACATAAGGATCTGTTATTTTATCAGGCATTACCGTCGGCGTATTCCAGGTAAAATTATTGGAATAGTTCACCTTTACATCCCCTTTTCCGGTTTTAGTCGTGATAATAAGTACACCAAACGAGGCACGTGCACCATAAATTGCAGCGGCAGAAGCATCTTTGATGACGGTAAATGATTCAATATCCTGTGGTGCGATGCGAATTAATTCCGCTGCCGAAATCGGCACGTTGTCGACCAGGATTAAGGGATCGCCGCCGTTGATCGAGGTAATACCACGAATATTAATTTTAGGAGCGACCCCAGGTTCGCCTGAATTGAACTGTATATTCAAATTGGGTGAAATCCCTTGAAGTCCTTGAGCCGCATTGGATATGGGGCGGCTTTCGAGCACCTCTCCGCTGATCTGATCCACAGCCCCGGAGAGATTGGTCCTTTTCTGCGTACCGTAGCCCACCACGACCACCTCATCCATCTGATTTGCCGCGGCATCTGTCAACTGAAAAACCACACTCGAACGTTTGCCCGACGTAACGATATACTGACATTCCTCTTTTGGCGATAAGCCGGTATACGTCACCAGAATACAGTAGTTGCTATCCACTGGCAGATTGTTAAACACTGCTTTTCCCTGCTGATCAGCCTGACCAGAGCGCTTCAAGTTGCTGACCTTATTTTTTATGGTCACTGTAGCATTGGCCAGGCCCTTCGACTTTGCATCCTGCACGATGACAACGAGTTGCCCTCCTTGCTGGGCAAAGCCCTTTTGGCCACAAGCAATCGCTAATAGCAGTAATAAAGCCCCTTTGGCAGGCCGTTTTTTAGATAAAGATAATTGCATATTTTTACTTAATAATTGTGCATAGTTGTCCAAGGCTCCCCGATTTTGGGGTGCATTTATTTAATTTTTTTTATTTTTTATAACCTGCTTTTTACGATCCTATAGGTATTTTTTTCGGCGTTAAACTCCAATCTAAGATCATTTGCAATACAGATTGTCTGCAAAATCTGCGCAATATCATTTTCCTGCGTATACGTACCATATAAGGATAATTCTGCGACTTCCTCTTCAGAAAACAGAATGCTTGTACGGTAGAAGGAAGCCAGTGCAGGCAACACTTCTTTAAGCGGCTTATGCTGAAATGTCAACAGTGTTGGTAGGACCCGCTCCGGTGGTTTTTCGGATTTTGCCACAGGTTCCTTTTTGGGCTGCGCAGTCGGTGCCCGCCAGATTTGTCCGGGGCTCAGATAGGCTAACAGCCTTTCACTGCCATTTTCACTACGCTCTTTAATGGAAACTTTTCCGGAGATCAGGCGCACCCTTGGTGTGGCGTATTTGGTTTCCTGCGTTACCCAGAAAGATGTTCCCAAGGCTGTGGTCAGGATATTGCCTGCCAATACGGTAAATGGTCGGGAAGGATCATGCGCCACTTCAAAAAATGCCTTTCCCTCCAATTGAATGGTACGCTGTCCCTTGGGGAAAGGCTGCACCCATGTCAGGCTGGAATGCGCCAAAAGGCGGACTCTGCTCCCATCTTCCAAGTAGATCAGGCTATCTTGCGAAACGCTGCAAGTCATCCGTGTAGATTTCACCGCAATTTCCGCAGCTTTAGTGAATTGTCTTTGTTGCGACCTATCTACCGGATCCCACTCCATAAGATACCAGCTGAAAGAAAAACAAAAAAGAACTAAAGCTGCAAGTTTAGCGAAAAATTGCCAAGACAGCTGTTGGCTTTCCACCTCAGTTTCGGCAGGGAGCAAACGTGCATCAATCTTTTCTTTCATACGATTGCTCGCCAGATCCATATCCACCTGCTCAGCTTTATTTACGTCGAGCTCCAGCATCCATTGCATCAGATGCGCACGCTCTGTGTCTGTCAGCTTTCCTGTGGAATATCGTTCAATCAAATTTTCCAGTTCTCTTTTTTTACCCTGCATACACCTTATAGTTGCAGCAATGGGATGATCGTACCATCCCAAATAGGTTAAGTTTGTATAAAGCTTAGTTTAAGAAAAAATGACGGCGGCAGCGATCGGACATTAGGCTAAAAGAAAAGAAAAAAAGATAAGGACAGAAATACACTGGGATTTAGCTGTTGCAGCTGCATGTGCTGGCGCACAAGGTGCAATGCTTTGCTCAATTGATTTTTTACAGTCTGAAGGGATATGCCTAAGTGTTCCGCAATTTCGTGATTACTGAGGCTCCGTTGGTATTTCAGATTAAACACCATACGCATACGGTCGGGCATTTCAACGACCGACTGTTCGATAGCGACCAGCACATCCGTATAGTTTTCCTCATAACCATCTATTGGAAATAGGTCATGTAAACCATCTTGCAACAGTATACTATATTGCTCGATATGTTTTTCATACACCCCCTTTTTCCTGAAATGCTGAAACAGTTTGTGGTACAAGGCCGAAATGAGGTAAGCCCGCAGTCCACTGTGGATATTGATTGTGTGACGTCTTTGCCAGAGGTCTACAAAGAGATCCTGAACGAGATCCATGGCAACGTCCAGGTCGCCGACCTTCTTGATGGCAATTTGAAGCAGGTGACTCCAATGATGTTCATAAATCTCATCAAAAGCACTGTAATCTGCATTTACCAGACGTGCCAATAGCACGGCGTCTATCGTTTTCACAAGCATACTCTCTAGATCAATAATTCTTCGTCGGCTGTAAAGATCATGCTTTAATACAACTACAGTATTAAGGACAGGTAAAGAATATATTAACTAGAGTTTTGTTCTCAGCGGTACAGGTCAGATCATAATAGTCGTCCCGCATGTTCGCATGGATTATTTTTTCAGTAGGAATTTATACGGTTTTTTAATTTAGACATCCCAAAATCCGCTTCAATTTCAAAATTATCGACTAAATTAGGACACCTTAATTAATTTGGGAGTTTAAAATATATGAAAAAAAATGCTTCCGGCATAAAAAATTTAAAGCAACGTATTGAAAACAAGAACAATGATTTAGATCTTTATCTAAAAGCATTGAATTCTGCCTATTCGGGTATTATAATTACAGACAATCTGCAGTATGATAATCCCATCATTTATTGCAATAAAGCTTTCGAAACCATCAGTGGTTATGCCCACGATGAAATTATTGGCCACAATTGCCGATTTTTACAGGCTCAGGACCGTTCGCAAGCCGAACGTAAGATTATTAAAGAATCCATTGAGCGTGGCGAAGAATGTAAAATTGAAATTCGAAATTATCGTAAGGATGGAACGCTTTTTTGGAACGAACTTTTTATTTCACCAGTGAAGAATGAAGAACGTCAGGTAACTCATTTTATTGGTGTTCAAAATGATATCAGTGATCGAAAAAAAGCGGAGCATGATCTTCGTGAAGAGAAGTCCCATGTGGAGCTCAAAATACAGCAAAGAACCAAGGAGCTACAAGATAAAGAAAGCTTTCTGTCCAGTATTATTGAAACAGTACGAGAAAGTCTCTTGGTACTCGATGCCAAATATATCGTCCTGAGCGCCAATAGGCATTTTTTAAACTCATTTAAAGTCACCACAGAAGAAACGGTAGGAAAATTATTATTTGACCTCGGTAATCAGCAGTGGGATATTTCTTCGTTAAAAGAGATGCTCACTCAGATATTGCCAACCAATAATCCGGTTATCGATTATGAGGTAGATCATATCTTTCCTCATATTGGCCGAAAAGTCATGCTGCTAAATGCTTATCGTATTGAGTTCGAGGGCCAGTATAAAGATAGGATCCTAATCGCCATCGAAGATATTACTGAAAAGAAGGAGCAGGATCGGCGTAAAGATGATTTCCTTTCGATTGCGAGCCACGAACTGAAGACACCCCTCACAACAATCAAGGGTCTCTTCCAGATCTTGCAGCGATTGGGCACCGAAAACACCGATCCGAAATATGTCTCAACTTTAGATAAAATCACAGCATATATCGATCGCTTGAACATATTGATAGCAAAACTCTTAGATACGTCTAAAATTCAATCTGGAAATCTTGAATTGCACATGGAGCCATTTGAGATCGATAAGACAATCCAAGATGCCGTTGAAAGCATGCGATTGGCGGCACCTGATTCTGACATCCACCTTACAGGAAGTACGGGCATTATCGTAGAAGGCGACGAGCTACAGATTATCCAAGTGCTAAACAATCTGCTATCCAATGCAATTAAATATTCACCCGAGTCGAAAAAAGTTGAAGTTAGCATCCACAGGGTAGCTAATTTTGTTAAAATCTCGGTACGGGATTATGGCATGGGCATAAGCTATCAGGATAGACTAAAAATTTTCGAACGATTTTTCCGTGTCAGCCATATACAGAAGAAGTTTCCGGGCTTAGGTATTGGGCTCTATGTTTCGCATGAGATTATCTTAAACCACAAAGGAACACTGTGGGTCGAAAGCGAGCCGGGAGAGGGATCCACATTTAATTTTACATTACCCATCGTAATCAACAAATAAAGAATATGCAGCCTAAAAAGATAATGATCTGTGATGACGACCGAGGAATACTCGAGATGCTTGAGCTTTTTTTAGAACTAGAAGGATTTGATGTTATATGCGAAATAAATAGCACCCACCTGACGAAGCAATTAATTTCCCATAAGCCAGACCTCTTGCTGCTGGATCTCTGGATGCCAATAATTTCTGGTGACCAGTTGATTAAAATTATCCGCAGCACACCCGAAATTAAAGAAACTCCTATCATCGTGCTATCAGCAAGCGTCGATGGACCTGAAATCGCAGGAAATTTAGGCGCAAATGGCTTTATCGCCAAACCTTTTGATTTAACAGATATCACAGATAAACTTAATAGCATACTGAGCAACTAGCTGGCAAGTACATGGTGACTAAATACACATAAAAGCACTTTTTCTTTAAAAAGTGCTTTTATGCAGCTGATGGGATCATCCTAAGACAAACGCTTACGCCTAACCTAATTTATCCACGAGAAGTAAAAGATCGTCCAGTTCAAATGGTTTGGCCAAAAAGGCGTCAGCTCCACTCTCAGAAGCAATCTGCTTTCCACGCGAGCTTGCAGACATCATGATCACTGGAATATTTCGATGTTTTTCCGAACTCCGGAGTTCACGAAGGATATCGTCACCTGACAGCCATGGCATTTCAATATCCAATAATATAATATCAGGCTCAATTTCTTCGACAGATGCAATAAGTTCTCTGCTTTTTGAAACTAAATAGACTTCTCTAAATTCATTCTTTAAAGCCAGCTCTAAAACGTTAAGGATGACGGTTTCGTCATCACAAACAACAATTTTCTTTTTCATTTTTTGATTGTTTAAAAACACCGCAATGATTGAAAATATGGTCTTGTGGGAGGAATTTAAAATATAGACCTAAGCTGGGCAGATAGTTGGTTACCAAACCGTTTATATAATCTTTCTTTGAGATACCACAAGATAGACAATTTATTGGATAAAAACCACTATATCACCTTCTAAAAAATCTACCCTCTATCGTTTAAGATACTAAATGCATACGATCTGCTTCAGGCACATCTTTGAAGACGACTGAAAATGTAGTACCGACATCTAATTCGCTTTCTACATGAATAGTTGCGTTGAGCTTACTCGCAATTTGTTTAACAATGGACAGGCCAACCCCCGAACCCTCAAAGCCTTCTGAATTGGCCATTCGGGCAAAGATTTCAAAAATTTTGTCGCCCTCCTTCAAATCAATTCCGATTCCATTATCCTTGATATCATACCGGACCGTATTTCCTTGCCGCATGCTCTTAACGGACACTTGCGGGTTTTGCCTTTTGCTGCTGTATTTTATGGCATTGCCAACAAGGTTCAAAAATAATTGATAGACCAATGTTCTCTCTCCCAAAACAGGTAGTGTTTCGCCCATTATAAATTCTAAATGAGGAACCTTGTATTGTTGTTTGCAATTTTCCACGATATTGACAATCTTGGACTGTGGATTAATTGGTTCAAACACAAAGTCTACATGATTTACCTTTGACATTTGATAGACTTTATCCATCATATCCCGCATCAGTTGCGTCCCATCCAAGATATTTTTCATTGACTTTGCAAGCAGTTCCTCAGAGATGTCTTTTTTATGGAGCAACATTTGTGCAGTGAGCTGTATCGTCGTCAGCGGATTTTTAAGATCATGGGTCAATGTGTAGCCAAAAGTATCAAGCGCATTATTAGAGCGCACCAGTTTCTTGTTCAATTCATCAATCTCTCCACCACGTTGTGCCACTGCTTGCTGAATAATATGTGTTATATCTTCAATAAAAGCGAGTTCAGAAGATTGCCATTTTTCGGCTTTTCCCTTCGTAATCTTTTTCCATGCCTCGAAAGAAGAACGTGGCGAAGGAAAGGTGATCTTTCGATCTTCGTCAACCTGCATCACTTTTTCCGGCTTCCCTGCCCAGGTCTCTTCTATCAGACGTTCTTTTCTAAAGACATATAAGTACCAGTTATTTGCGGGCAGAATACTGATGCGCAATACACCAGGATACATCTCAACATCTTTGGAAGGACCATCACACTTAAATCTATCTGTCGCAAAAAACTCTGCATTGGCTATTTGTTTATCAATTTCTCGGAGCATTTTTTTATCAGGCACCTCACCCACCATCATGATTGCGCGGTCACGTTTAATGATTAGCCCCTGCCCGTTCATTACCTCCATAATACGCACGGCATACTTTTCCAACACGTCATACAAGTCGCGCTTGACCAACAAATCACTTTTTAGATCATGCTTCAGCTGCGATAGATTTTTCTGAAGTTTTACCTGTTTCTTCTGAAAATCTGCCAAATAATTGTTCACAGCGTATTGTGTAAGAAAGGTACATAGATGGCGCTGTGAAAGATCGACATGCATTGGCTCCCGGTTCTGACAGGCTACAAGCCCCCAAAGCTCATCGTCCACGATAATGCTAAAACTTGCACTCGCCTTTACGCCGGCATTTTTAAGGTATTGCAAATGCATGGTTGAAAGTGCCCGAAGGCTGCAGCGTGTAAGATCGAGAGCATCGGCGCTCCGCCCCATTAGCGGGATCGCTTCCTCATTGACATTCGCCGTATGGCGGGCATGAAAAATACGGTAAAGCTCGCGCGCCTGTGCCGGAATATCGAATTCCGGATAACGGTAATTCATCAACGATTCCAGATCCGCCGTCTTGCTCTCTGCAATAACTTGTCCACTATTATCTTCCAAAAAGCGATACACCATCACTCTATCATAGTGGATGATGTCCTTAATCAATTCAGTCAATGCCTGCCAGCAAGAGTTGCCCCCGCTACGGTCATCTAAATGCTTGGCATAATAATATAATTTAGTGGTTTTGACAGCAAGCGGATTGCAGGCCTCTATTTCAAGATAAATTTTGCCATCATACCTATAGAGACTTAAAAAATAATCGTTAGCATGGATAGCTACACGATCGGCATACCTGGCAAACATGCTGTCTGAAATAGCATGTTCTATGCTCTCTCCACGAAGTTCAAAAGATGGAACAATCCGATGAAGAACATCGTCCACTGTCATGCCGAGCATTTCGGAGTATTCTTCACCTGCAATAGCTGCACAGTTTTCACTTACCGCAATACACTTATCGTCTTCAAAGATAAATAAATACCCAAAAGACTGTATATTTCCACAAAGGTGAATTTTTTCCTCATGACAATTGATTTCACGCATAAAGTTACTGATCTATTAAATAAAAATATGGTAAAATCAACAGTACTATACTCCATCAATACTATCATATGTCACTAAATTAGTAAAATATTTTGACCTATCGAAATGTGCATCTTTCACTTTAAACCTGAAGAAAAACGAACTAAATAGCTACTGCCGGCCCGATTTTCGAGCTCACTCATAAAATCCTTCTCCAATAATGGATATCATAATGCGGAATAAAAACGGCATTCCCAACAGAAAACAATTCTATACGATGCATCAACGAAAAGATGTGTGGTGTTAACAGGAAATCGAATTCGGCCAATGCTAAACTATTGTGTCGGTGGTAATCAGCTTTGATAGGTTAAGCACAAGCTATCCCGCATATTGAGCAATGCCAACAAAAATCTCAGCTGATCACCTGAGATTTTTGTTGGCATTGCTACTGATAAATATTTCATTTTTCTCTTCCGAAATAATTTCGAGAAAGCGTTCATAATGTTTCAGTACATCACTGATTAACTCATTTTTTGTAAAGTACTGAACATCATAGCCCTCCCGTGCATCGCCGAAGTAAGATTTTGGAAAGTAGGTTTTCTTGTCGTCTAGGTCTGGAAGATTTTCTTCCTCGACCACATAATCGGATACAACTTTAACCTGGTTTTTTACCCCATATATGAAATTATTGATCACATCGTGGCGGATTTCGATCTGTATCCGATTGGGATTATCCAACTGCTGAATCTTTGCTTCAATACCATTATGCTTAAATTCGGACTGAAGCTCTTCAAAAGCCATCTTCACGGTACCTAGCATAAAATCATCGACAGATTGTCGGCTTTTGAATGAGACAATCTGCTGCAGGCGATCTTTCCAAAATTCGCCCGACCAGGGTACCGTACTCACTGAAAAATCACGTTCATAGTAACTTCGGTCTATGGTCAATGCTTTAACTAGGCTGACACAAAAAAGCAGCATGATGATTGAAAATGGCAATGCTGTGATGAGCGTCATGGTTTGTAAAGCCTCCAGCCCACCGGCATTCAATAGCATGAGTGCCAAGATAGCCAACAGGGCGCCCCAGAATATCATTTGCCATTTTGGCGATTTTTCGGCATTCTTGCTTGCAATATTATTCATCACATAGATGCCCGAATCTGCAGAGGTCACAAAAAAGATAATGATGATCAGAATAACCAGGTAGCTGACCAATTCTGATAAAGGCAGGTATTCCAGGAAGCGGAACATCAAGGCGTCAGGATTATCAGCCAGGGCGCTCAATGCACCTTTAGCCAGATTGACGTCAAACCAGATGGCGCTATTACCGAAGACCGACATCCAAATAAAATTAAATAAGGTTGGGATTATAAGGACTGCAGCAATAAATTCTCGAATCGTCCGCCCCTTGGATATCTTCGCAATAAATAGCCCGACATAAGGTGACCATGATATCCACCAGGCCCAGTAAAGTATTGTCCAATTATAAAACCAGGGCAATGTAGCTTCGTCGTACACATGCGTATCAAAAGTCAAGCTAAAGAAATTGTTTACGTAATTGCCGATTCCCTCTGTAAAACTGCCTATCAGATAAACCGTAGGACCCAGAAACAGCACAAACAACAAAAGGACCACCACGGTGATAATGTTAATATTACTTAACAGCTTGACCCCTTTATCCACGCCCGAAGTAGCCGATAAGATAGCTAACAGCGTCAATACCCCCACAATAATGATCTGGTAAGTGAAACTATTCTCTGGCACCAATCCCAAGGTTTGCAAGCCTGCATTTACCTGCACCACACCAAAACCCAGTGTTGTGGTTATCCCGAAGAAGGTACTACAAAGCGCAAATACGTCAATTGCATTGCCCCACTTTCCATTGATCTTATTTTTCAACAAGGGATAGAAGCAACTTCTAAGCGAAAGCGGAAGCCGATAGCGGTAAGCAAAATACGAGAGCGCCAGTCCGACAACACCATATATTGCCCAAGCATGGATACCCCAGTGGAAAAAGGTATATAACTGCGCATTTTTCGCTCGATTGATATAATGATTACCCGCAAAAGCTTCTGTCGAAAAATGCTGCATCGGCTCAGCGACACTGAAATACATCAGACCAATTCCCATTCCCGCGGCAAACAACATGGAGATCCACGAAAAGAAAGAATACTCGGGCTTACTGTCGTTACTTCCAAGCTTGATGTTACCAAATTTACTAAACATGAGGTAAACGAGGAATATGACAAAAAGTGTAACAGCCCAGACGTACACCCAATTGAGATTGATAAATATAAATTGTTTGACAACACCTAAAATACTGACAGCCAAAGTCGGAAAAAATACCGACAACAGGCAAACCCCTATGATAAAGAGCAGGCTGGGAATAACGATTCCCTTATTAAATGTCGATTTTGACAAGATCACTTTACTAATTTTTGTTTACAATACGGTCTTCATCTCAAGACCAGTTTTTATCTAATATTATGAATTGCTGCGAATATGTACATCGCGTTGTGGAAATGGAATTTCAATACCGGCTTGATCTAGCGCCTCTTTACAATCGATGATCAATTGCTCCTGCATGGTCCAGAAGTTTTCGTTTGAAGTCGTTGCACGCACCGACAAATTGATCGCACTATCGCCCAGTTCAGTAACAACCACCTGCGGTGCTGGTTCCTTAAAGGCATATTCATTGTTGCGCACGACATTCAGAAGGATTTCTTTGGCCTGTTTTAAGTCAGCGTTGTAGGCGACACCGATATCAAACCAAGTACGGCGGGTGCCCAACTGGGTATAATTGGTAATACTACTATTCGACAAAACACCGTTGGGAACAACGACTTGCTGATTTTGCGGCGTATTTAATTTGGTATTAAAAATATCAATTTCGGTAACCGTACCCGATACATTTGCACTGGACGTGATATAATCCCCTACCCGGAAAGGTTTCAATAACAAGATCAGTATTCCACCCGCAAAATTGGATAAAGAACCCTGCAGGGCCAAACCTATCGCCAAACCTGCCGCACCAATAATAGCGACAAATGCGGAAGTCTGCACGCCGAGCTGTGTCACGACGACAATAAACAAGAGTATATTTAAAATCCAGCTAATTAGGTTACTTAAAAAGCGCTGCAAGGAGATATCCATTTGCCGCCGCTCGAACGCCTTATCGATCATCCGCTTAACCAGGCGAATGATCCATGATCCAATTAAATATATCAGTAAAGCTGAAATTACGGCAGTAATAATACGTGGCGCCCAGGCTACGGCAGAGGAAATAAAATTATTCCAATGCGCCTGTACGTCATCCATTTCAAAATTGTTCATAGTGCTCATATTTTATTAAAAATGTAAGGAAGAAGGCATAATATAGTGAAATATTGATATAATCGCAAAAGACATCTCTATTAATTATATTTTATTAATAATACCTTCAACAAGTAAACCGGCCCAATTGTTTCCAAAAACAACCAAATTCATAACCCAGCTTTTAATAAACATAAAACTGTAGCCAATAGGCCACTCGGGGATAAATAAGCCAGCTATATCCATCGCTAGCCAAAAGATGTTTACTATATTAGCTAAAATCAAAGATGAAAAGTATATGAACAAAATTTTGAGCTTTTTCGACCTACATCAAGGGGAAGAAAAAAAAGAAACCGTATTGGAAAACGTTGTTGCCAATATTTCCTTCCGCGGTTCCAACGCCTGGATCTTAGCATGTGCTATAGTCGTAGCATCTGTGGGTTTAAATGTAAACTCCACCGCTGTCATTATTGGAGCGATGTTGATTTCCCCGCTTATGGGCCCAATTGTGGGCGCAGGATTTGCATTGGGAACATTTGATTTTCCGCTGCTAAAAAAATCCATTAAAAATCTGCTTATTGCAACGGTCATCAGTCTTGTGGTATCTTTCATTTACTTCCTACTCAGTCCATTTAAAGAAGCTCAGTCCGAACTGCTTGCGCGCACGTCTCCTAATATATACGACGTCATGATCGCCATATTTGGCGGACTTGTTGGCGTCATCGCCATCACGCGGGTCGACAAAGGCAATCCGATCCCCGGGGTAGCGATTGCGACAGCCCTTATGCCGCCCTTATGTACAGCGGGATATGGTCTTGCCATCGGCAATCTCAGTTATTTTGCGGGTGCCCTATTTCTGTATATCATTAACTGCGTATTTATTTGTATTGCGACCTTTGTCATTGTAAAATATTTACGCTATCCTAAAACACATTATGTGGATCAGCAACGTGAAAAAAGGATTACGCAAAGTATTACAATCATCACCCTTGCGCTTGTCATACCAAGTATTTACTTTGCTTACAATTTGCTGCAAGAAAAAAAATACAGCAACAAAGTGAAGCAATTTGTACAGCAGGAGTTAACCAATAAAGGTTATACTGTCATTTATGAAAAAATGCAGCTCAACAGTAGACCGAAAAAGCTGGAATTGGCCTTTTTGGCAAAAAAATTCAGCAGCCAGGAAATAAAATCTTTGGAGCAAACCATGCAAACCTTTGGAATTGACAATACGCGGCTGATTATTCATCAAGATAGCCTAGATCTAAAATCGACCATCCTCAGCGAAATCGACAAACGTACCGCAGCTGTCAGCGAGAAAGACTTAACGATCCGCGCCCTCAACAATGAATTGACCAAATACCAGGTTGTCAATCCCGAGCTCAACCGCGATATCAAGGTTCTTTTCCCTGAAGTCAGTACTTACAGTATGGGTATGCAGCAGCATTATGCCAAGGCCGATAGCGTGGCTAATCTAATTGCATTTATTTATACGGCCCCTACACCATTGACAGCCGTACAGCAAAATAAATTGCATGATTGGCTGAAGAACCACTTTCCAAAAGACAGTATTGAAATTATTAGAAGATAAAACTAAAGAAACGATTTGATATGATCGTTATAACCGTAAATCACCAAAATATCGCCCTCCCGCAATCGCGTATCCGGACGAGGAATACCATGGAGTACTGTGGTTACAACACTTTTTCCAAATGAAGTCTTTTTTTCCGTATTTTTTAATATCGTAAGCACTAATAGTTCATACTTTTCTCGGAAACCGATCTCCTGAATCGTTTGTCCCACATATTTTTTAGGGACGATGGCTTCTACAATCGAATAATTACTATTAAGTTCAAAAGAATCTACAAACCCGGTCATACACAAGCGCTTGGACCACCGTTCTGCAGACTCTTCTTCCGGATGAGCTATCTCTGACACCCCTAGCGCACCTAGTACTTTTTCATGCAGTCTGTTTACGGCCCTACTGATCAGGCGTTTCACGTTAGCCTCTTTACACAAAGCACTGACCATAATATTGGCACCTTCATCCTCACCGATCGCGACGACCACAACATCCGTATTTTTTAACGGTAAAGAGTGAAAAGCCGTTTCGTCGGTTGCGTCCAAACAAATCGTATGTGTAATCTTTTCCTTCAATGCCGTCACTTTAGCGATCTGACGATCAACACCTATTACTTCATTGCCTTGTGCAGTGAGCTTTTCTGCCAGAGAAGCTCCAAAATTCCCCAATCCTAAAATGATAAATTTCATTCTTGTATGTTCTTTACAAATTATACGTACATCCCTTCCTATAGTTATTAAAACTAATACGGGAACCTTTACCTAATATATTGTCAATTCTTCTTCAGCATATCGATAGTGCGTATAGCGCGCCTTTTTGATAAAAGCGATTAATACCGATAGCATGGTTACTCGTCCAATAAACATCAAAAGAATTAATATGACTTTGCTTCCTTCCGCCAGATCACCTGTAACTCCCAAAGAAAGGCCAACGGTACTGTATGCCGAAAAACATTCAAATGCGATCTCTAACAAAGGCCGATTGCGCTCAAAAAATGAAATTGCGTATACTCCCATCCCTATAATTATAAGCGAGAGAAACATCGTAGCAAAAGCACGCTGAATTGAGATCCCTGCTATTTCGCGTCTAAATATTTCAGTTCGGTCTTTCCCTTTTGCCAAGCTGATCGCATTCAGTATGGCGAGCGCAAATGTACTCGTTTTTATCCCCCCGCCTGTGGAGTTTGGCGATGCTCCTATCCACATTAATAGCATAATAAACAAAATGCTTGAAAAATGCAGCTGTGCAAAATCAATACTGTTGAAGCCTGCCGTTCGCGGTGTTGTCGCCGTTGCGAAAGCTACTACCCATTTTCCTATACCACTATGATCAGCAAAAACATGATTATATTCGGAGATAAAGAGCACCAAAGTCGCAAACGCAGTGATACAAGACGTCGTGATCAGGTTGAGCTTGCTGTTAATGGTCATTACCCAAGGACGGTAATAATTTTCCTTCGTTGTCCATTTATGGAACAACCTATTTATCAAGTGTTTGATATATTTAAGTACATTTATAACAATTGGAAATCCTAAACCGCCAAATATATATATACTGGCTACCGCCAGTTGGAACCCATAATTATAATAAACCTGTTGATGCATCAGGCCATTTGACAACGTCGAAAAACCAGCGTTGCAGAACGAAGACACCGAATGAAATACAGCAATAAAAATGCGTTCGGCAGTACCTGCCCCGTTAAAACCATCCATAGTCCAAAAGATGACGGCAGCACCGACAGCTTCTATTCCGAATGTAATTGCGATCGTGCGCTTGAGTAAAGTAAATACTTCACCCAGTCGTTGCGTGTTCGAGAAATCCCGTATGGCAAGCTGATTTTCATAACTGCTTCCCCCTTTTAAAAAATAGGTGAAAAGACCAGCAAAAGATAGTATGCCTATTCCACCAGCTTGAATCAGCAATAAAATAAAGACTTGGCCCCAGCCAGTGAAATGGGTAGCTGTGTCAACAACAACAAGCCCTGTAACACAAACTGCACTCGTTGCAGTGAAAAGCGAATCAGTCCAGGAGATTGGTTTATTAAGGGCAATGGGAAGTTTCAACAACATAGTACCTATAACAATCAATGCCAAGAAACTAAAGATGAACAATTGCGCCGGATTATAGAATCGTTTTTTGATCAAAATATTTTAAGGTATACCGGTAAAATTAAAAAAAATAAATTATCCGGTGCAAGCCCGCAACGATATAAAAATTTTCAATAGCAAAAATACTCCTTGTAGATGCGGCAAAGGACACATATAAATTATACGTATTAGATATTTAAAATACATAAACAAAATCTATTCAATATTTAAAGCAGCCTTGGCTGGTTTTCCCTACTTTTAGGCGGCCTATGAATTCAATGATACAACATGGACGTAATAATCAATAAAATTTATGATATCATCTGGAGCGACGCTCTGGTGTACCTTTGCCTGCTAACGGGGATATATTTTACCGCACGCTTCCGCTGCCCGCAGCTGATGCAAATACGGGAAATGATCCGTCTGCTTTTTAATGGCAACAGTTCCGACAAAGGTATTTCCTCCTTTCAGGCCTTTTCGCTTGCTATTTCAGGCCGGGTAGGTACCGGTAATATTGCTGGTGTTGCCACAGCAATCGCCATGGGCGGGCCGGGCGCTATTTTTTGGATGTGGGTAATTGCGTTTTTAGGCAGCGCCTCGGCTATTGTCGAAGCTACCCTTGGTCAGATGTACAAGGAGGTAAACGATGGCGAATACCGGGGCGGACCTGCATTCTACATCCTGAAAGGATTACGATCCAAGACTTTTGCCTGGACCTTTGCAATCGTGACGATCATCAGTACCGGATTTTTATTGCCTGGTGTGCAGAGCAACAGTATCAGCGCAGCAGTCGAGTCCGCTTTCCATGTGTCGCCGAGTATCACCGGATTGGCTATTGCCGGACTATTGGCGATTATTATCATCGGTGGAGTAAAGCGGATCAGCACCGTTGCCGAATACGTTGTACCGTTTATGGCGAGCGCCTATATTCTTATGGCTCTAGTTATTATTGCCCTCAATTTTACGGAGATCCCCGGCGTTATCGCCCTGATAGTAAAATCTGCCTTGAACATGGAAGCTACCTTTGGCGCAATTGCCGGCATGGCAATTTCATGGGGTGTTAAACGGGGTATCTATAGCAACGAGGCCGGACAGGGCACAGCACCACATGCGGCGGCAGCAGCCGAGGTATCCCATCCGATCAAGCAAGGCCTGGTACAGGGGTTTTCTGTTTACGTCGACACCATGTTTGTGTGCACCGCAACAGCTTTGATGATTCTCTTTACAGGGCAATATAATGTTGAAAATCCAGCCGGAGGATTTCTCGTCCAACATCTTCCGGCGACGGAAATGGGACCCGCCTTTACCCAACAGGCCGTTTCACATCATTTCCCCAGCATTGGAAATGCTTTCGTCGCGTTGGCGCTGGCCTTTTTTGCGTTCACGACCATTATGGCTTATTACTATATCGCCGAAACCAACATCAGCTTTGTTAGCCGAAAAAAACAACATAAAACCGTGCTTATCTGGATTCTGCGACTGCTTATATTAGTATCCACCTATGTCGGATGTATCAGTACAGCCAAATCTGCCTGGACACTGGGCGACATTGGTGTCGGGCTTATGGCTTGGCTCAACCTGATTGCAATACTCCTGCTTCACAAAAAAGTTGTCGCTATTTATGCAGACTATCGCGAGCAGCAGAAGTCCAAGAAAGACCCTGTATTCGACAATTCCAAATTTCAGTTTCCGAACATGGACCTATGGTCCAAAAACAACATGCAACACCATGAGCCAATTGATTAATCTTACCGTATTTAAAAATTTTTTCAAGTCAAGTAACGCTGGCGGCATTTTATTATTTATCTGCGTCATTTTATCCCTCATCGTCGCCAATACTGCTGCTGGTCCTGGGCTGCAGTCATTTTTAGATACACCTATTGGTTTCGATACTGACACCGTACATTTAAAATATAGCATACTGCTTTGGATCAATGATGGATTAATGGCTATCTTTTTTCTGCTCGTGGGACTGGAGATCAAGCGCGAGATCGTGGAAGGGGAACTCTCCTCGCCCAAACAGGCATCCCTCCCAATCCTCTGCGCTATTGGCGGAGCCATTGTTCCGGCGCTCATCTTTTTAAGCTTCAATTCAGGGCAGGCGACAGCAGGTGGCTGGGGTATACCCATGGCGACAGATATCGCCTTTGCATTAGCCGTAATCGGTATGCTAGGTAACCGGATTCCAGCAAGTTTAAAGGTATTTTTGGCCGCTTTGGCTATCGTGGACGATCTGATCGCCATTTTGGTGATTGCTTTTTTCTATTCTTCAGGTATTGAAACCACCTACTTACTGTATGCCGGGATCGGTATGGTTATTCTGTTTGTCATGAACCGCATGAATATACAAAACCCCTATCTGTATCTGATACCAGGTGTATTTATCTGGTATTTTATTCATCATTCGGGTATACATGCTACTATTGCTGGTGTGATGGTGGCGATGACTATCCCGACCAATGATACAGACCTTGAGTCGCCCTTAGAACGTCTGGAGCATGCGCTTGTCAAGCCTGTCAATTTTTTGATTATCCCCTTATTTGCATTTGCCAATACCAATATCAGCATTGAAAGTGAAATGCTTACAGGATTGGTCGCGCCGATGGGGCTAGGTATTAGCCTTGGCTTATTACTGGGCAAGCCGTTGGGCATTTTAATCATGACTTTTGTCTGCTCTAAACTTGGGATTAGTAGTCTACCGGAAGGAAGCTCATTCAAACATATCCTGGGTGTGGGTTTATTGGCTGGAATTGGCTTTACCATGTCTATATTTATTTCCATCCTGTCCTTCAGCGATGCGCTGCATATCAATGAAGCGAAGTTATCGATTCTGCTGACCTCCCTGCTGGCGGGAATTTTAGGTTATATGGTATTGTCGGTGTTCGGCAAAAAGAGTAGTGTATAAGCCTGTGTATGTAACAATACGTTAGTATTAATACATACTATAAGACGATACAAACTATTTGCTTCCAATAATGACTATATTGGCGCACGCTACTTCAGCTGTCCGTAAGTTAGTGTGCTGAATATTTCAAAAATGGCAAATTTTAAAAAGACCTTCTATAAAAAAATAGACCATATCAACCAATGGCGTATGAGAAAAGTTTCTAATCGGAACTTTATCATCATCTTGGCCTTTTTGGTAGGTATTGTTGGCGGACTCATGGCATCCGTTTTAAAAAGACTGACTCATTTTATTGCGACCAGTATTCAGAACGATATTGACTGGAAATTAAAGTATTCTTTGTATCTGGTTTTTCCGTTGATCGGTATTCTGCTGAGTGTATTATTTGTCCGAAAATTTATCAAAGGCAAAAAGATAGAACATGGCATAACACCCATTATCTACGCTATCAGCCGAAAAGGAAGCCGACTGGATCCCAGTAATATTTATTCACAGGTGGTGACTTCAGCAATCACTGTCGGATTTGGAGGTTCCTGTGGTTTGGAGGCTCCCGTTGCCTTGGGCGGATCTTCTATTGGTTCAAACATTGCGCGTTTTTTTGGATTACAATATAAAGAAGTGACCATGCTACTGGCCTGCGGCGCAGCTGCAGGTATTGCTGGCGCATTTAATAGTCCTTTGGCAGGAATGATCTTTGCCATTGAAATTCTGCTACCCGAATTTTCCATCCCTGTGTTTATTCCACTGCTAATTTCCTCTGCAATGGCATCGGTGGTTTCGCGGCTGCTCTACAGTGAACCCCTATTTACGAACTTTAATTCCTACTGGCAGGTATCCGCCTTATTCTTCTACCTGCTAATGGCTGTACTGATAGGCTTATACACCGTATATTTTGCGCGCGTATCTATCGTTGTCAACCAATGGTTTCGGAAAATCAAAAACCCTTATAACAAGGTATGGGTGAGCGGTGTTGCGCTGGGTCTTATGATCCTGGTATTTCCTGCGCTATACGGCGAGGGCTATCTGACCATACAGCAAATTTTGAATGGGCAGTTCAACGCAATTGTCAAGAATAGTTTATTCTCCGAATACCACAATATGGGTTTCGTAGTATTCGGTTATACCCTATTGACGCTCTTCGGAAAATCATTTGCCGCACTTTTTACCCTGAATGGTGGTGGCAATGGTGGCGTATTCGGCCCAAGTCTGGTTATGGGTGGACTAATGGGCTTTGCATTTTCTTATGGAATCAATCTGACAGGGTTTGCAGAGCTGAACGTTCCTAATTTTGTCGTAGCTGGCATGGCCGGTGCCCTGAGCGGCATCATGCATGCACCTTTAACCGGCATGTTCCTTATTGCAGAGGTGACCGGAGGCTATACATTGATGGTTCCTTTGATGCTTGTATGTTCAATATCTTACCTTATCAATAGAACAGTGCTCAAACATTCGATCTATACCAAAGTGCTCGCAGAATCGGGAGACCTAATATCTTATGAAGATAAAGACCGTTCCGTATTAAGCATGATGCGCATCAAATACGTTCTGGAAACCAACTTTGTGATTTTACGTCCCGATGAAACCCCTAAATCTAGGCAGCACGATATTATTCATAGCAAACGAAATATATTTCCTATTGTGAGCCATGATGGCAAATTCATCGGGCTGGTCAACAGCGAATATCTATTCTCGATTCTACTTGGCGAATTGGAAGGACTGGAAAGTACCTTTGAAAAACTCGCCCAGAAACCCAATGATATTGTGCTGATAAATGAAAATATGGAATCCGTGATGAACAAAATGAATAAAGAAGATACCTGGATCCTACCTGTGCTCGGACTTGAGAATAAGTATATGGGTTTTGTGTCAAAATCAAGTGTGTTTAATAAATATCGGGCATTGCTAATCCGCCAGGGGCATTATCTCGAATAGGAAACAATAAACATCCATTTAAGTTTAAAAATGGGAAGCACTATCCGTCAACTTTTAGCAACTCAACTATAGATTTCTATCGGTAACTGTATCGTATTGTCTGCTTCAGGTAAAAAAAGTACCATCATCCTAAAACGCTCTATCGATCTTTATGGAATTTCATAACTAGATATATCTTACCAATAACGAAGCAAAGAATCCCAATTTTTAAATTGATTAAAACCGATCTGGATCTTTACATCGTATATTAAAAAACAAGAATGGAGAAACGCTATGAAACAGGTATTTTTATTATTATTACTAGGATTAGGCTTATTTATGCTCAGCAAATTTGGTTTTTCACAGAAAACTAATGATTCCAAAACAATTAAAAAACAAGCTATGAACCCTACTGGTGAGAACGAGCAGGTTATTTATTTTGCAGGGGGATGTTTTTGGGGTACGGAGCATTTTTTTAAGCAGGTTCGCGGGGTGACCGCTACCGAAGTTGGTTATGCCAATGGCAATCTAAAAAACCCAAGCTATGAGCAGGTTTCCACAGGAAAAACAGGCTTTGCGGAGACTGTCAAAGTCACTTACGATCCACAAGTCGTTGACTTAAAGCTGCTCGTAGATTTATTCCTAAAGACTATTGACCCGACCTCGCTCAATAAGCAAGGAAACGATATCGGAACACAATATCGTACCGGCATATACTATACAAGCGATTCAGCCGTTCCGGTTATCAAGGAAAGCCTTGCCGAACTGGCCAAAAAATATCCGGCAAAAATAGTTGTTGAACTGGAACCCTTACAAAATTACTACGACGCTGAGACATACCATCAAAAATATCTCGACAAAAACCCAGGTGGCTACTGCCATATTGATCCGGAATTATTCGAGTTGGCACGAAAAGCCAATCCTTCTCCCGCCAAAGATTCATCCGCGCAGCAAGCTTATAAAAGGAAAGACCAAAGCACATTAAAAAAAGAACTTACACCACTGCAATATGATGTAACGCAGCATCAGGCAACCGAGCGTGCATTCGATAATGCATACAATGATGAGTTCAGAGATGGCATTTATGTAGATATTACTACCGGTGAACCACTATTTGTCTCGACCGACAAGTTTGAATCAGGTTGTGGATGGCCCAGCTTTTTCAAACCGATCAATCCAGACTTAGTCGAAGAATTAGCGGATAATTCTCACGGCATGCGCCGCACGGAAGTACGTAGCAAAACTGGCGACGCTCACCTAGGACATGTCTTCGATGACGGCCCTGCTGACAAAGGCGGGCTACGCTATTGCATCAATAGTGCATCTCTCCAATTTGTGCCTAAAGAAGAAATGAAAGCCAAGGGTTATGCAAAATACTTGCCCTTGCTAGCCAAGAAGTAAATGGTATAGCATAAATAGCTCTTAGCGAAAAACTGATGCAAGTCTGCATCAGTTTTTTTGTGCGCTGCTATCCCGAGAAGTACCGTAATAAGCGATCCGCTTACATGTAAAACGATCGTTATTTACAACAGCTAAAACCTACATCAAAAAAAAATTAAAAAAAATAGAATTATTAAATCCAAGCTATCCAAAAAGTCGTAAATGGTTATAAGTACAGAAAATTATAAAACTTAAAGACTTTTGTTATGGAAAAGACAACAAAGCCCCACAATGATTCGCTATTTCATTCCAATAGCGAAATTGAAAAAAGGGATCTTCGCAGAAGGGATTTCCTAAAATTTGCAGGCGCTAGTGCTGCATCATTAGCCATCCTGGGTATGTCCAGTTGTAAAAAAGATCATGATGACGGTATGGATAATGGTGGTAAGGGTCTATATTTTGGTAGTGGCGATATTGCTATTCTCAACTACGCATACGCGCTCGAACAGCTTGAAGCCGCCTTTTACATTCAATTGGTCAATAACCCCTACACGGGAATGACCGATATGGAAAAGGCATTCTTTACAGATATCCGTGATCATGAGATTGCCCATCGCGAATTTTTTAAAGTTGCACTGGGTGCCAAAGCAATCTCCAGCCTTGATTTAAATCTTTCGGGTATTAATTTCAGTAGTCGGGAAAATGTCCTGGCAACGGCCAAAACATTTGAGGATCTGGGCGTTTCAGCATATAACGGTGCAGGATGGCTTATTAAAGATCCTAATTACCTGTTATTGGCAGGCAAGATCGTTTCGGTTGAAGCGCGGCATGCTGCTTGGGTACGTGACATGATAGACAATGGCAGTTTTGCCAATATGGAAGTTGTGGATTCCAATGGTCTTGATGTTGCAAAAAGCCCTAGTGTCGTACTGAGTGCTGCAGCACCGTTTATCAAATCGAAAATCGATGTATCGGATCTACCCACTTATTAATCACCCAAAACTCAATTATCATGAATCTTTTAAACGTTTTTGAACAAATAAATGCTGTAGATCCTGAGTTCAGCGATCGCATCAGCCCACGTCGCGAAGCAATTAAAAATCTAGCTTCCATGAGTAAAAAAGTAACGCTGGCAGCACTACCCTTTTTCGTTAGTGAACTTTTCAAAAAAGCTTATGGTGCCACAGCTCCAACGGACGTAAATGGTGTCCTAAATTATGCATTGACCCTCGAATATTTAGAAGCAGAATATTATACCATGGGAGTTGCCAAAGCTGGACTTATCCCCTCGGGCAAACCGCTTGGAGCCATTACCACCATACGGGATCATGAGGTAGCTCACGTGAATTTTCTGAAACAAGTATTGGGCAGTAAGGCTGTTTCAAAGCCGACATTTGATTTCACCGCTGGCGGCACATTTGGAAATGTCTTTAGCGATTATGATACATTTTTAGCGGTTGCTCAGGCATTTGAAGATACCGGAGTGCGCGCATATAAGGGACAGGCAGGCATCTTGCTTGGCAACCGCGTTGTTCTTACTGCTGCATTACAGATCCACTCTGTCGAAGCTAGGCATGCCTCCCATATCCGGCAGATGCACCGCGCACGCGGCGGTGGTGCCGCAAATCAAAAGCCTTGGATTACGGGAGCCAACGATACGGGTATCGGTGCCGTCGTAGATCCTATTTATGCAGGTGAAGATAATGTAAAGCAAGCAGGCGTTGACATAACTTCGCTGTCTGGCTCGATGGGGAAAATCTCAACTAGTGCAGCAACACAATCTTTTGATGAGCCATTAACCGCAGAAGCTGTACTTAATATTGCAGGTTTATTTATCAAAGCTTAACAAAAGTCTTAATCTACCTGTGAAAACGGCCCCGGTTTGGTTTACAAATTGGGGCTTTTTCGTGCTATTAAATCCTGACCGACAGTAAAAAATTTAAGAGAATAAGGGCTAAATATTTCCCATCACGCAGAGCTCTGTTAGCGTAGGACTAGGTTTTCCACCTTCATCCTCCAACGTAATGGCGAAGGCCTGTGCTTTGGCAACATCAAGCATTTTACTGGCCATCTGATTGCTGGCAGCCACCGGAAATACACCAGCACTGACCGGCTGTCCGTCTACCATGGCCCAGAGCTGATACTGTTTACCCTTGGGAGGAACGGGCATATGCTCAAGACTCAAGTAAACTGCTTTAGAATGCTGGTCCCAGTAAACTAGTGCGTGCAAATCTGGTTTGGTCTCAACCCCTTTTAAAGAAATCGTTTTAATGGCCGGGTTCTGAATGAGTGCCCATTTGTCCTGCAATACAGCTAAGGTAGTTTGCTTCGAATTTAGTTGTGTATTCGTTTGAGCAAGCATCTGTCTATCCTGTTGTTGCTGCTGATAAAAGAATAGATTTGCACCAGCACTAAGCGCAAGCAAAACACTTGCTGCGATTGCCCACCCATAAGATCTTAGCGATACGATCTGAGCCGTCTGCTCTTCAGTGCTGGAATTTTTTAGTGACTTATCATATTCATCCGATGAAGTAATCAGCGTGGGAGGAAGATCTGCTGAATCATTCTTCGCAACGAGGTTTTCATCTTCAAGCCTAGCCCAGATCTTTACCTTCAGGGAAATAGGCATTGCCACCGCTTGGATCTCAGCCAAGTTCTCGAGCATTTTTTCAGCTTCGATTACTGCTTCATCCACTGCGGAATTATTTTTACGAATACAGTTCAGGATACTGACTTCCTCTTCGGAAGCGAGTCCTAACACATACGATTCAATAATCCCAGATGATATGTAAGCTTCGATATCCAAAATTAACGATATTCTTTTAATAAATTTTTTAAATGTAAAAACGCAGCTTTAGTCCGTGTTTTTATGGTCCCCAAAGGAATATCGAGCTGTTGTGCGATTTCCTGTTGGGTATATCCTTCATAGTAGGCCATTTCAATCAAAATACGGCATTCGGGCTTTAAGTTATCTAAAACATTTTTAAATCCAATAAAATCTGCCCGTGCATTCCGTTCATTCTGACTTCGATCTAGCTCCTCTTCTCTATTTACGATATTGGAGAGCGGTTGGTTTTTCAATTCATTCTTTGCACGCTTAGATTTCTGGTAGTCCAGAGCGGCGTTACGCGCAATATTGATCATCCATGTATATAACCTTCCCTTCTCTGCATCGAAATGATCAACATGTTTCCAGATCTTAACAAAAACATCCTGAATAACTTCCTCTGCGTGCTCAACAGAAGTTACAATCCGGCAAACTACGCCATACAAGGCGTCCGCATAGTTATCGTAGAGATAGCTAAAGGCCTGCTGGTTCTTTTTCTTAAGCAAAAGAATCAATGTTTCTTCCGAAAGGTTGTGTAATGGACTCAAATTTTAAGTTTATAGCACTAATATCTCTAATAAATCCTGTAAATCAAAGCCCATCACACAATTCAGGCATAAAACTATTTATCGAAAAAAAAAGCGTATAAATACCTACTCATAAGAAGGTGTTTTTTAAATAAAATCATAAATCCCATTTTTCCAACCCAATATTTTGGCTGAATCTGCATCGAGCCATTTTTTCAATAGTGTAGCATATACTTTTCGAAAATCTTCCGTATACTGGAGATCCCCCTCATTGAGCTGGGTCAGGTCGGGCAGCGCGTTGAGCAGGCCCTGTTTTTTCAAGCCTCCGGATAGAAAAAAAAGTTGGTTGGCCGTACCATGGTCCGTGCCATTGCTGGCATTTTGGGCCACCCTGCGACCAAACTCCGAAAAGGTCATCAGCATGACATGCTGAAAAAGGCTATTTTTCTTGAGGTCGTCCACAAACGCCTCCACGGCATCGTTGATGGTGTGGAATAAGCTCTCCTGCCGCTGCTGCTGATTGATATGCGTATCAAAACTACCGATCTGCAGATAATATACCTGTGTATTGATATCTGATTTAATCAACGAGGATATCGTCTTCAGATCCTTTCCAAGCACCGAATCGGGGTACGCTGCTGCGGTCTTCCTGGCTTTACTCTGTTCAAAAATATAGTCGGCATTATTGATCGTATCGCCCAGTGTCTGATACAGATAGGCGACTGTCTCCTCATCATGCTGATGCTGATGTTCCTGATAGAGTGCATTAAAGTACTCTTCACGGCTGGTCTGATAAAGCTTCTTGGGGTCTTTAAACGCAAACGCTTTTTTCTGTTTTCCCTTGAGGGCAAGGCTCAGCATATCATTCACTTCGAGCGCCTGCGTCGGATGACCGCAGTCGTAACAGGCCTGGTCGAGGTAGCGACCTATCCAGCCGCTCTCCAGATACTCGTCGCTTCGGCTCGCACTATGCCATATATCCATGCTGCGGAAATGCGATTTATTGGGATCAGGATAGCCGACATTGTTGAGTACGGCCAGTTCGCCACGATCATAAAGTGTCTTGAAAAAAGGTAAAGCCGGATGAATACCTGCTTCATCTGTGAGCGTTAGTGCATTATCGACCGCAATCGTCTGCCTTTCCCGAAAATAGATATCATTGCGCATCGGAACAATGGTATTCAGCCCATCATTGCCGCCACTAAGCTGCAAGATGACCAACACCTTTTGCCCCCTTTCCAGCGCTTCGGGCAAAGACATGGCTTTTAAGAAATTGGGCAGCAGCAGTGATGCTGTTGCAAGTGAACCTGCTTTGAGAAATTGGCGTCTTTTGATGATCATGGCTTTCTTATTACGATTAACAGAGTTGATATTCGGGGATACTCATTACTTCAATAATAGTCCTACGGCGGCTTCCCCCAGCGTAGCTATCGCGCAGTGCCTTACCAAAGGAAGGTTGCTGCTGCAGCAGGAGCTCAAAGGGCTCCCGATCGGCAAATACAGCCTCGACCCCAGCCCAGTCAATGGAAATTTTTGGGTTTTTATAGGCTTTAGCCATGGCCCGCGACTGCTTCATCCCCATATCAAGGTCATCGTCATTCTGCGCGTCAAGATCCAGCGGCCGCAGGCCGGTCCATATCTGCGGTAGTTGCATCCGGAGCAATAAGGTAGAGCTGTCGATCCAGGCTTTTCCCGATGGCCATCCCGCTACATTCGGCGGATACAGGAGCATCTGTCCCAACAGCTTTTGATAAACAATCAGGTTTTCAGGAATCGCGATCTCCATGGGCAGCATACGCATAATACCAGCCATGAGTTCCACCGGTGACTTTATTTTGTTGCTCACATTTTTGGAGTCGTAAAACCAGGCTGCCGTAAATACACGGTCTAGCAACCGCCTGATATCATATCCTGAATCGAAGAAATCTTTACTCAGCGTGTCGACGATGTCCTGATCCACTTGTTCGTTGACCAGAAAACGGTAGAGCTTTTCGGTGATAAAACGGGCCGTAGCGGGCTGCTCCAAGATAATATCCAGGATAGCATTACCGTCGAAATTTCCGGTTTTCCCCAAAAATGTTTTGCTGCCGGAGTCATGAAACTTTTTACGCACCAAGAACTGGCCATCCTTATCGTATGACCAGCCCGTAAATGCACGCGCAGCTTCCTTCACATCCGATTCCGTATAGTTGCCACGCCCCATCGTAAAGAGTTCCATCACTTCCCGGGCAAAGTTTTCATTGGGATGGTCTTTTTTATTCTGCTGGTTGTTGAGGAAATTGAGCATAGCCGGAGCTTTGGAAACGGCGAACAGCAGATCCCGAAAATTTCCAAGCGCATTTTTTCTGATTTCGTTGAGGATATGGGCGCTAAAATTGGCGTTGATAACCCGGCTAGCAAAATGTCCGTGCCAAAAAAAGGCCATCTTCTCCCTGAGCTGATCTTCGCTATGCACCATTTCATTCAGGAAATTAAGGTTGATCTCAATATTACGCTTTCGATTGAGCTGTTGTACCTGCTTTTTGTCTGCTGCATTCAACTTGGAAAGCGCCGTGTAGTCGACGTTGGTCTGCTCCGTATTGAAACTGATGGGATGAAATTCATGTTCCTGAGCATATTGCTTCCAGAGGACTGCGGTAGACTGCTGTTCAAAAACGGTAATCTGCTGTAGGCTCATCCCAAATCCGGCGCGATTTGCCAAGTGCATATTTTTTTTAAAATCGGACATCATCGTGTTTCCATTTATACCTAAATAACGAATTATTTAACTATGTTAGCCTACAGGAAGATTCGATTTAACAAAAATTAAGCTAAATTAACAAAGTGACTACCAAGACAATACTTTTCAAACTTGTTTTCTATCCTTTTACGTGCCCACATTCAGGCCCAGCCAAATGACATAAATATACTTCAGCTGTAGCGGGCGAATAAAGGATTATATTTTCTTCGGCATGCCCTATTATCGTCGCGAATGGCAGCCAAGAGTACAATTACGAAGATTATTATTCTCCAGTGTTAATTTAATATTAAGCTACCCAAAATTTGACGCTTAGGACAAACAAAAGAGGGGAAAATTAGTTATTATGGCAATAATAATTATCCCAATTAACAGAAATAGACTTAAATAAGTTAAATGTAGCAGCAGGCGAATTGAGCTACGGGATTATAGACCAACATAGGAATACATTTTAATCATATAAATTTAAGAAAATGAAAAGAATCTTAATTGTTTTAGTACTGGTTTTTTGTTTTGTCTATCGCAAAACCGATGCATGCACACGCGTTGTATATAAAGGGCCCAATCAAACTGTCCTTACCGCCCGAAGTATGGACTGGCGGGATGAAATACCCGTTAATCTGTGGGTGTTTCCAAAAGGGATGAAACGAAATGGAGAAGTGGGTCCCCTTTCCGTCAAATGGACTTCAAAATATGGCAGTGTCATTGCGAGTGCCTGGGACATGGCCACTACAGATGGCTTGAATGAGGCTGGCCTTGTAGCCAATGTCCTTTGGCTAGCCGAATCCCAATATCCTAAATTCGATCCAAAAGGACAGAAGCCCGGATTGACCATTGCCGCTTGGGCACAGTATATATTAGATAACTATGCTTCGGTAGCAGAGGCCGTAGATGCTCTTAAAAGCGAACCTTTCGTCTTAGTCAGCGACTATATCCCGGGTACACAACGGTTTACGACACTCCATTTATCATTATCCGATAAATCTGGCGACAACGCCATATTTGAATACATCAACGGAAAGCTTGTGATACACCACGACCCGAAATACGTCGTGATGACAAACTCGCCGATCTTTGAAGAGCAGCTGGCACTCAATAATTATTGGCGGGGAATTCCAGGTACTATCATGTTGCCTGGTACCAACCGTGCGGCAGACCGATTTGTGCGTGCTTCCTTTTATATTGATGCAATTCCACAGACCGATGACGTGAGGAAATCCGTTGCAAGTGTGTTTAGCGTAATTCGCAACTGTTCTGTTCCTTATGGAATTTCCTCCAAGGAAGAACCCAATATCTCGACGACACGTTGGCGTTCTGTAGCAGATCATAAAGATTTGGTTTACTATTTTGAAACAGTAACCACTCCGGGTACCTTTTGGATCAATCTAAAAGATCTGGATCTGAGCGAAAAAGGTCAGGTTCTTAAACTTGATGTGGAACAAAACAAAAACTATACTGGATTGAGCAATGAACACCTAAAAAAAGTACAACCTTTTAAATTTATGGGGTTGTGATCGATATGATATAAGCAATTGCTGTTTCATTGATGTTGTCGTATTACTATCTCAATGAAACAGCACATTTGCGAACAGCTACATGGAATCCAACAAATTAGTGCTCCAGTTCTTTCAGGTATTCGATCATGGCATCGAGGCTCTGCAGTAGCTTCTCACCTTCAAATCCCACCCTTTCGAAAACGGATGTTCCCCTTTTTGTCCAGGATCAATGTTGTCGTTTTCCAAGCTCTGTTAACTTTCAATCTGTACATGACCCTACCATCCCATGTAAATAATGGATGGATTCGGGTGCACTTAGTACTCCTGTATAACAGTGGTGTTCATTAAATGGTGTCTGCCCCGAGTAATTCAGTTTATCCATTAGGATCAGATTTTAAGTAAATGTAGCTAAAAAATGGGGCCTTGACATCCTGAATAATCTTTTGTTCGGTTACGAGGGTATTTTCCATTTTTAGTCTATATTTGTGCAATCGACAATTATTAACAATTTTGATTATGCACCTGAACACACGCGTCCTATTTTTATGGCTATTGCTAAGTTTACCTATCCTAAATTTCGCTCAAAACTGCAATTGTGAATCCAATTTTTTGTGGGTAAAAAAAACGTTTGAAAAGAATGATGCCGGTTTCCAATACATCATCAGCAAGAAGGGCAAGGATGCCTATGAATTGCACAATAAAATGTATCTCGAAAAAGTTAAACACTTGCCCAATAATCAGGAATGCGCTACATTACTCAATCAATGGATCCGTTTCTTTCGTAATGGACATATCGGCGTAAATTATATTGGAAAAACAAAGAAAGGCGAAAAGGTTACCGAACAAAATAAGCAGCCTATTGAAAAGGACCTAAATCCATTAAACTCCACAAAGCCATTATTCGAAAAAATAAATGAAAACACGGTTTACCTCCGAATTCCTGATTTTGAAATATCCGAAAAAAAAGCAATTGACAGCCTTATATTGGCCAACCGAGCAACCATCTTATCGACCGAAAATTTTATTATTGACGTTAGAAATAATCCAGGCGGAAGTGATGCGAGTTATAGTAGCCTTATCCCCTTCTTATACACGCAGCCGATTAGAACCGTAGGTGCATTATTTTATTCGACAGATTTAAATAATCAACGCATGTTGGAGCTGAGTCAAAACCCCGATTTTGACGAGGAGTCTAAAAAGACGTTCAAAAACTACTACGAAAAATTGCAGGCCAATAAAGGTGAGTATGTCGATTTATTCAATAAAAAAGTAAACATAACCAAGATGGATACCATTCAGCCTTATCCCAAAAACATAGGGATCGTTATCAATGAAAATAACGGCAGCACGACAGAGCAATTTCTATTGACCGCCATGCAAAGTAAAAAGGTAAAATTGTACGGTAGAACAACCAAAGGAATGCTTGATATCTCTAATGTAAATATCGTTACATCACCCTGTGGCGATATTGAACTGTACTATGGATTATCTAAAAGTTATCGTATTCCAGACTTCCCTGTAGACGACATCGGATTACAACCTGACGTATTTATTGATAAAACCATTGATCCTTTGAATTGGCTAAATTTTGTGCGCGACCATCTCAATGGAAAATAAGAATAAGATAAAAAGTTTAGTTACATTTATTTTTTTTTGCAATCTGCATCACAGCGGATATTCCCGGCTCTAAACTTTTAAATTTTAGCGCCGGATCCATAAAAGAAGCTACATTTCTATTAAAATTGTCCGCAAGTGGACCAGGTTATCATTTAAACTTAGTACATCATCTTTCGTTTTTTTTTCGTATATTATCTCACTATGAAAATAGTAGACATCACAAAAGACACTTTAATCAGTGCTCAGAAAGAAGGATTTACCGTATTAATCACCAAATTTAATTCAGATCCGTTAAACCCAACCTGGATTGTCGACAAGGTTGAAAACGACAAAATAGAGGCGAGCAAAAAAGCACTGAGCGAAAACTACCAGCTATGCTATTCCCTTAAAGAAGCTATTCTGACGATTGATAATCGTCCCTTTATCGGAAAATTACAGTTAAGCCATTCATAGCGTTTGATCAAGGTATAATCCCATGCGCAATCAATAGCATGCATTGTTTCAAAATACCTTTGAGCTAACGTATAACAAAGCAGGATAAAAATAAAAACATGCGTAAGAATTATTAATGCATGATATTTTTTTTAACCTAGCGGACCAAACTATCCTTAAGTTTGGTCCGCTTCCTATTTCTGCATTTCCAACTCATTCAATCGCCTAGTGGCCTGATTCAACCTTAAAATCTAAAACTACGCTTAGAACGTTTTCTCTATTAAATCATGGCGATCATCAAGTTCAAATGGCTCTGCCAGAAAAGCATCTGCTTCGCACTCGGCGGCAACTCTTTCCCCTCTAGCGCTTACTGACATTGGCAGAAGAAAATAAAAAACTTTGTTTTTCAATAATTTATAACTACATTTGAATAATAATCAGGCTTCTGCCATTACTTCTTCTGACACTTTTGAGTTTACTCATTCTTCTCAGTCTTCGTTTTTCCAGCTGCTATTTTGTTATCAACATATAAAGTCAATTGCCTTTTTCAGATTGATAGTATCAATACGAAAAATTGCAAACTTCATTTTTTGTTGACAGATCGATTTATCCTTTACTAACGCGTATGGTTAAAGGAAAGGTATGCTGCAAAAGCGTTCTAATAAATACATAATTTAATACATATATACAATACAACAAGGAACAGTAAAATTCTTTAATGACACCAAAGGTTTTGGTTTTATTACACCAACAGATGGCGGTCAAGATGTTTTCGTACACTCGTCAGGTTTAATCAATCATGTACGTGAAAACGATACTGTAACATTCGATCTAGAAAACGGTAAAAAGGGCATTAACGCAGTTAATGTGCGAATAGCATAATTAATTAAGTAGGAAGTTTAAAAACTTCTTTAAGTTAAGTTCAGCAGATAACATTCATGTTATCTGTTTTTTTTTGTTAAAAAATTAGCCAAAAACGACGACGTAATCCCCCTAATAGCCTACATTGCTATCAGCTCACTGATAGCCTTACTTTTGTTCTGTTTCTCCGAACTGAAAATTGCGCGTTCCCCTGTTTTTTGTATCCGCTTTTTTCCTATATTTACGCGATAAATTTCAATAGAAATGACGAAAAAGAAGGCTATAGTTATTCAAGATAATGAAGATATCTTGAATATCATGGATGAGGTCTTAGTTGATGAGGGTTTTGATGTGATTCCATCGCTTACGACTGAACCAATAGAAGAGCTTGCTTATTGATCCCGACATTCTTATAGTGGATGACCATATTAAAGGAAGTAAAAAAGGATCCGAGGTGATCAAGGAACTCAAAGCTGATCCAGATACCGAAGAGCTTCCATCTGTCCTGACATCGACAGCCAGCGATATTGCAAAAACCGCCGCCGAATGTAAAGCCGACGACTTTATTGAAAAACCCTTTGATTTAGATCATATGGTCGATGTGGTTAAAAGAAATAGTTAAAACAGCATAAAATATACCTTACCTACGGAGCGCTATAAAAGGGACTATACTTGAAACGCAAGTCACATTATACATGCCCGACAAAATAATCTCAAGAATATTTCTCTCCAGATCGCCAAGAAAAAGATCACTGTTTTTACAGGAGTCTCCGGATCGGGCAAGTCGTCTTTGGTCTTTGAAACCATAGTTGCTGAAGCCCAAAGGCAGTTCAGCGAAACAAAGGGCAGTTTTATCCGAAACCGGCTGCAGCACATCGGCGTTCCGGATGTGGACAAAATCGACAACCTGAATGTCCCTATTATTATCAATCAAAAAAGATTGGGCGGTAATGCACGCTCGACTGTAGGAACGGCTACCGACATATATGCTTCCTTGCGCCTGCTTTTCTCGCGCATGGGAACACCCTTTGTAGGCTATTCAAGTGCTTTTTCATTCAATAATCCTTTGGGCATGTGCAAGGCATGTGAAGGACTGGGCATTGTGCAGACCATTGATGTGGATAGCCTTATCGACAAACAAAAATCGTTAAATGTGGTGTTCACAGGTACCGTTGCCGATTTGCTCAAAGATACTGTCTCGCGAACGGCGGCCTGTTTACGGCAACATATCCATTCCGAAAAATGATTTTATACGTAAAAGCCGGGTAAAATAGGAATAAGTTCGTCGCTTCTGAGACCATAAAAATATGGATCAGCTCCATGGCCGTTTTGCCCGTTTCCTGCTTCAGCAGGTCACTTTAATTCCTTTCTATCTTCCACCACCCGGTCCTAGGTTTCCTCCTAAATTACTGACCATAGCTGATAATGTAAACGATGAGAGAACCGTTGGATTGCTAAATGTTCCACTTAAGTATAGTCCGTTAAACGCATTGGCTTCCGCAACTGAAGATACATTTACGAGCTTGTAGGATGCACCTACTGAAAAGCTAGCATTGGAGATCAGTAATGTTGAAAAAGAAACAGGCGATTTAAATGTCAGGACCTCATTGTTGTCCTTGTCAAGAACACTATAGATCTGACTAGCTTGACCGCCACTTAAAATTGCCGAGGGCTGTGTAGAAACACTTGCAGTTGGAGAACTTGTGGCTCCTCCCACGCCGACCATAAGCCCTCCGGTAATCTTAAAGGTGTTGTTATCACAATCGAACCCTTCTTCTGGACTCTTTGCACCGATAGCAAAAATATGCCCTCCAGTAATAGTCATCGTTCCATTGGAATCTATACCATCGTTTGTGGTACTATAGGCTACGATTGTTCCTCCATTAATATAAATTGCTTTCCCGGCGTTGATCGCATCATCAATAGCTTTGATGTAAATTTCACCATTATTGATGCTAAGGGTCGCCTTGCTCTCAATTCCCTCCCCACCTGATCCAGTGGTTTCGATATTTATTTTTCCGCCATTTATAATCACATCGGGTATTATAGTTTCGTCCCCATCCTCATAGGACGCAACAATACCATCGTCAGCAACTTTTAAGGTAATTTCCCCTCCATTGACAATAATCCGACCTTTTTCAGCTTCAATACCATCAGAATTTGCCACGATATTTAATTTCCCGCCATCAATATAAATACCGTCGTTACTGTGTAAGCCATCCGAAATAGCATCGGAAACTTGGATCGTACCCTCCACAACGCGTATATAATCATCACTGGCTATGGCGTGCTTCGTTTTGCCAGAAATAGTTAATGTGCCGGTCCCAGAAAATATCAATTGCCCTTCACTAAAAATTGTGCCTTTTTGATCTTCAGCAGATGTTGCATAGCTAGCTGCATCTGTAAGTTTGTTTTCCGTCCCGTCGGCAAGTATGATAAATGCCCTCTTTCCAGACTGAATATTGATTGCAGGGCCGTCGTTATTTGTAATAGAGACCGCATTTAAGATAACCTTGAATTTCTTATCCGAATAGATCTTGAATGATCCACTTGTTGTTGAGCCTGTTAACTCATAGGCAACACCGCTTGCAGAAGAGTTTACAACGACATCAGCTCCAGTTTGAGTGACTGTAACCCCGGAAGCTGGATTTTCAATAGTGGCCGAATTGCCATCGTAGTTTATTTTTACGGTACTGTTGAAAGTGGAGTTTGCTATAAGATCATCGTCGTCCGCTCCAGTCTCCTGGCTACCTTCAACCGCACCACTTTTTGAAATCGAGCTAATGTTTATCGCAGTACTGGTTTCGATAACCTCCCCTGACTCTGATTCTGTTTTTTCATCTTTTGAACATGCAGCTATGGAAACTCCCACAATCAGTACCATTCCATAAAATATGACTTTCCTTAACATAAGTTTACCTTTTATTGTTTCAAAGCTAACAACAACAAGTGTTAATGAATATTAAGGAGTGTAAATTAGATTAAAATTATGTTAATTAAATACTAAATTAACATATACAACTGAATGTACACCTCTTGGCATTAAAACAATACCGCGGATTTCTTGGTAAATTTCTTTAAATCCCCAGCAGCAGGGTGACCTTTGAAGGGCACATAATAGTGATTTGGTTTATCCTTTTCATAAGCATTCCGCCAGAATAATATCCAGGCCAAGCCCTTATCTTTGACCAAAGGGTAAACCACCTGGGTAAAATAAGTCGGATCTTTGACACCTTCGAGCCCCGTTTCTCCGATTGTCGGAATTTTCCCGGATCTGGCGGCATAGTCCGTTACAATGGCAATATTTTTTGCCATAGCAATTTTGTATTTTTCAATATCTTTGGGCGTACCATCTCCGGGTACATAACAGTCAAATGCGACCAGGTCCACATAAGCATCGCCGGGATACCGTGCTAAGAACTCAGCTTCATTTTCGGTTTCAGATGGCGAATAACAGTAAAGAAGGTGATGGATACCGTGTTTCTGCTGAAAGTAATCGACGGTCATTTTCCAGAGCGCCTTATATTCCTCGGGTGTACACTGTTTAGCCCCCCACCAAAACCAAGATCCGGTATGTTCGTGATAAGGTCTCAGCACGACCGGAATTAAAGTCCCTTGATTATCCTTTAGACTTAACAAAAACTCCGCGGTCCGGTCTAACCATTTTAAGTATTTTATGTGGTTGCTTCCTGCCGGAAGAATGGAGCGAACGACAGTGTCCTGCGCACAATCCCAGGCGTTTTTGCCTGACACGATGTTATTGGCATGCCAGCTCAAGCTCGTTATACCGCCACGTTTTTGCGTATCTACGATGTAGCGGCGCATGTCATCAAAATACACGGAATCTAAATTGTACGGTTTGCCAAGTTCAATATCCCCTATTTCCCAGCCAATGACAGTGGGGTGCTTACCAGCCACATCCTTCAGATCACTGCGCCCTTTCACTTTATACCAGCCATGGCCATAGGCCAGCGCATCCTGATGTCCTACAGAAATCCCTTTTGCACGCCTTGAATTGATTGTTTGATACAGATCTTTAGTTTCTTCGGTCGCATGAAGGTCTGCCGGCTGTTGCCCCCGGAGGCTGAATACAGCTACGGTAAATATACCACATAGGATTAGCTGTCCAAGATATCTTTTTATTTTAGTCTTTCTCATTTTGCTGCTGCATTATAAATAAGTTTATTGTTGTTTAAAAGAATGATATCCGCTGACTGGCAAAATTTCTTAAAATCTGCTGCTGCCGGATGATCTTTGGTAGGTACATAATAATGAGTCGGAATATCGTCTGCGTTTCGCCAGAGCATGCAATAAGCCAGTGGCCATTTTGCCAATATCGGTTGTAAAATCTGTGTAAACCAGTTTGGATCGGTAATCCGTTCGAGCCCCGTTTCGGTCAATGCCGCAATCTTACTTTTTTCCTGGGCTATAGCCGAAACAATTCCCATCTTGAACGCTGCTGCTGCTGGATCATTTGCACCATCGGGGCGAAAATCCCAATAATTGTCCATACCTAAAATATCGACATAATCATCGCCCGGAAATTGCGCAAGATATTCCGTCCGGTCCCGAAACTTACAGTCCGGAGAGAATGCAAAGAGCAACTGGTGTATGCCCAGATCTTGCCGAAGATAATTAACTGTATAGCGCCATAAATGAATAAATTCCGCCGGAGTGGCATGCCCCTTCCCCCACCAGAACCAATCACCATCGAACTCATGAAAAGGTCTGAAAATAATCGGAATAGCCTCGCCCCTCGATCCTTTACATTGCGCTAAGAAAGCACCTATTCGACGTAGGTAAGACTGATAGGCAGCATTTGACCTGCCTCCGGGTAAAATTTCTCTCACCGCGAGCTGTGGGTTATTTTTCCATTCATAGGAGCCACCGTTTACAGGATTTGACATGTGCCAGGAGAACGTAATAATTCCCCCCCTACGATACATGTCCTTGACCACATTGACCAGTCTTTTGGTTTCACTTTCCCGATAGACCTTGTCCTCATGAGTCAACGGCTGAAAATCGAGGCCCAGCACTACTGGGTGACTTCCTGTCACTTCTTTTATATCACTACGGTCTGGCTCTCCCTTCCAATGCCTTCCATAGCAAAGCGCATCCTGCTGGCCTAAAAGAACCTTTCCTTGCGATTGGACTGATTTTAAGTATTTGTACAATGCGACAGTTTCGCTAGTGGCCATACGGTCAATAGGGACATTGGTCTGCGCCGAAAGACTATAGTTCAAGAGCATTGCTACCAAGACCAAGTAGAAAACAACGTTATTGTTCATCATTTTATTCCAAAATTTTCGATCATTTCCAGACACATGCGTCCATTATGATAAGGGCACTTCCAGAAGCCTGCCTTATCTTCAGCTCTATTTACTTCCCCGTTCTCAAGCCTGCTCCAATACCACTCGCCCTCCTCGCTATCAATTAGATTCGACCGGATATAGGCCCATATACCTTCTGCCTTTTCCTGATAGAGCTTGTCATTCAGCAGCTTCCCTAGGTATGAAAATCCGAGCACAGCTTCGGCCTGTACCCACCAATGGCGTTCGCGGTCCCAATGTGCATTGTTTCTTTCATAAGCGAGACTACCATCGGGCAAGATCCCTTCCAATGCTGCATGAGCAATATGAGGAATGACAGTTTTCACTTTTTCCTCCAGATCCGGATCACCCAGTACTTTGACCGCCTCCAAGAGTAGCCAGGCAGCTTCAATATCATGTCCAAAGGATTGCATCTGACCTTTTACCTGCCATTTTGCATCAAAGAAAAGCTGCAGGTGTCCGGTAGCCTTACTATATATACGTTCCAGGAATAAGGATATCAAATCAGTATGTGCCTTTACCAAATCTGCATCGATCCATACCCGAAGAAGGTTGGTATAAGGTTCTAAAATATGCAGGTGCGTATTCATGGTTTTAGCTTCGTTTTCATCTTTCTCGCTGAGACGCATATCGGCAATAGGCTGCCAATCCTCGGTAAATGCCTCCCAGTAACCACCCAATTCATCGTCTTTACAGCGTTCGATCTGATAAAATTGTTTCTTTGCATAGTCCAGGGCTTCAGTACAGCCCGTTGCACGGTAATATTCCGAAAACGCATAGAGCGCAAACCCTTGTGCATACGTCTGTTTTTTGCGGTTTACGGGGCGGCCTCGGAAATCAAGTTCCCAAAATACTCCGCCATATTCTTTATCCATAAAGTAGTCCCTGAGGTACAGGTATGCGCGTTCTGCGATCTGCCGGTAGGCACTGTGGCCCAGCACACGGTAGGACGCAGCAAATGTCCACAGGATCCGGGCATGCATGACGACGCCTTTGTTGGCCATCCTATCCAGTACATTGTCACCGTCGATACGGCCATAAAAACCACCATGCTCCGTATCAACCATTTTATCCATCCAATACGGAAGGATATTATTTTCAATTTCTTCTTTAAATCCTTTCATTGCTTTTCTTCATTACACTTTAGATTAATTGCGACGCTCCTCAAGCTCCGCAGTAATCTTTTGCATCCTCTTTTCTGTCAGCGGATAAAAGCTGATAAACAGGATTGATAAGAGTGTTCCTATTGCCGGAAATAGGCTCAAAAACATTTTTATACCACTAAGCGTCTCCTCGGACTGTAGTTGATTGGCCTGGAAACCAAAATAAGCCAGGAGCCAGCCCGTTACCGCTGTTCCAAGTGCCCAGCCCAATTTTTGGCTCATGGAAGAAGAGCTAAAAATTAGCCCCGTTGCCCTATTTCCCGTTTTCAACTCAGAATAATCTACACAGTCAGCATACATGGACCAGAGAAGTGGAAATACAGCCCCAGCACATATACTGATCATAACCTGTAGGCCAAAAATTCCCCATAACTGGCTTTTATCTAGCCAGTAAAAAAGTATACTTCCTGTAGTAGCCAAAAGCATAGTTAATATAAAGGTGTTTTTCTTGCCAATTCCATTACTTAATGGGGCCGCCAAAATTACACCTAGAATATTGGCAGCCTGCCCCAGGGCTAGGTAGAGTCCACTCAATACAAATGGAATGTTCAGAAGTACGATCTGGCCATAATTTTCTTCGTGTACGTAATATTTGAAATAGTACAGTGCTGCGCCATCCCTTACCGAATTGAAGACCAACGTGGAGACTCCCGCTCCCAATAAAATCCACCAAGGACTATTATTCAGCAGATCCCTGACATCCTGCTTTAAACTACTTTTACTATCCGTTACTGGTTGGACCCGTTCGCGTGTCCAAGCAAAACAGAGCAGAAATAGAACGACGGAACAGAGCGCTATAACAGCCACTGCCATCACCCAGCCCTGCTGCTGGGCCTGAATATCCTGCCTGTGGCCACTGAAAAAATTGACCATTGGATTGAAGAGCAATAACGTTACGAAACTGCCAAGATATGCAAAGCTCATTCGGAAGGTGGCCAGCACACTCCTGGTTTTGGGCGACGAACTTATTACCCCCAATAAAGACGCATAGGGCACATTAATAGCCGAATAAACCATCATCATGACCGAATAAGTAAGATAAGCATACACAACTTTTCCACTTTCAGCGAGTGCAGGGGTATAAAACGTGAACACACCAATTACACCAAATGGTACCGCAACGTACAGTAGGTAAGGTCTGAATTTACCCCATTTCGATTGTGTACGATCGGACAGTACACCAATAATAGGATCAAACAAAGAATCCCAGACGCGCGTGACCAGAAACATGGTGCCGACCACTTTTGCTTCCATCCCGAATATATCTGTATAGAAGAACATGAGATACATGCCAAACAATTTCCAGAACATGGACGAAGCAGCGTCCCCTAGTCCATAACCGATTTTTTCCTTTAATGTAATACGCTCCGTTTTACTCATCATTCTCGTTTTGCAATAAATTTAAACATTTTATTGTGCTAAGTTCTTCGAAATAATCCCGACAAGTGTTTCAACCGATGTTTTTGATCGCATGCCATCTCCAGTTGTAGACAAGCAGTAGTCCAACAGTTTTTCAACCGAAGATACGGCCACATGCATACGGGTATCACTCGAGGCATAATAAAGATAAACTGTACCATCATCATCTGCAATCCAGCCGTTACTAAAAAGCACGTTTGAGACATCACCAACGCGTTCCTCACCCATTGGAGCCATCAGATGACCTGCCGGTTCGGCAATCAGTTTTTCTGGCGCAGCAAGATCAGTCAGATAGACATACAGGACATAGCGCAGTCCAGCAGCACATGCGCGCACGCCGTGCGCGAGGTGCAACCAGCCTTTGTCTGTTTTGATAGGTGCTGGCCCTTCTCCATTTTTCAGCTCTTTGATCGTGTGGTAATACCGATGGTTTATGATTCTTTCCTCGTATACTATTGCATTCTCCATGCTATCTACCAAGCCCCAGCCAATACCGCCGCCACTTCCGGTATCGATAAATCCATCCTGCGGGCGGGTATATAAGGCATATTTACCGTCGACAAATTCGGGGTGCAGAACCACATTTCGCTGTTGGCTCTTGGATCTCAGATCCGGTAGCCTTTCCCAGTGTTTTAGATCTTTTGTACGCACGATTCCTGCTGCGGCCACTGCCGAAGAAAGGTCTCCGGAAGCCGCTGCCGGATCTTTCCGTTCGGTACAGAAAATACCATAAATCCAGCCATCTTCATGGGCCGTCAGGCGCATATCATAGACATTTGTATCCGGATCATTCGTCTCGGGAAGATCGACCGGAAAATCCCAGAACTTAAAATTGTCAATTCCGTTTGCGCTTTCAGCTATTGCAAAGAAGGACTTACGGTCATTTCCTTCGACCCGTACGACCAATACGTATTTATCGTTCCACTTGATCGCACCGGCATTAAAAGTTCCGTTAATACCAAATCGTTCCATCAAAAATGGATTGCTTTGCTCATTTAAATCATACCGCCAGAAAAGCGGGGTATGAGCTGCTGTCAAGACAGGATGTTCATAGCGCTGGTAAATACCGTTGTGCTCCTTCACAGGATGGTTTTTTCTTTCTAATAGGGCAAAGTGATCTGCTTCAACATCTTTTAGACGTTGTTCAAATAGTGTACTCATGATTCGAATTAAATATAAAGTAAGTTCTTTTTTATGTTTTATTTATCTTGATTGTTCAACATGGAGGACACGTCTAAAGAGGTCCAATCCCGCGACATGAAATGCATTTCCGGTGCTATGTCCATGCAATGGAAAAGCCATCCAGGATTTTTCACTTTTCACCTGATTATACGCTGCAAAATTGATATGTGGCGGGCAAACATTATCCTGCACCCCGATTCCCATGACCAATGGCACCCGGATACGGGAAGCCAGATTTTTAATATCAAAATAAGAAAGGGTCTTGTACACCTGTTTCCAGCTCAGTTCCGGGTGTTGAGCCCTGTAGTGATCTACATCCGATTTTGGCCAGGGTGCAATGTTGAAATAATCCTGAAAATCCGATAGAAAAGGAATACCAATTGCCAGTGCTTTTACACGTGAATCCAGCGATGCCGCAACAACCGACAATGCACCCCCCTGACTCGATCCACGCACAGCAATACGTTCACCATCAATTTCATCTCTTGAGCTGACAAAATCCAGTGCACGCAGCACATCCATAAACGCCCCGCGATAGTAATACGTTTCTTTACTGTCTATGCCATAGGTAAACCAAGTACCGAAATGATTTGATTTTTCATTCAATGCCTGTCCCCGGATGGAAAGTACAAAATAGGCGAATCCATCCCAGCTCTGATTCGGAAAATAAGGTTTTGATCCATAGCCCATATATTCGACAATGACCGGGTGCTTTCCTGCCTTTTTAGGTTTAGCGTAGTAGCCCATAATAAGCTCATTATCCAGCGAACGCATGGACACATGGTACATTTCATAATCCAGCTTGGACTGCTCCGGAATCAACATCAACTGATAATCAGGCTTTATGTTAGCGAGCTGGGCTTTATTTGCTTTCCAGAATTTATCAAAATCTGCTGCCTCATCGTTTGGCGAAGCAATCTTTTCAGGCTCATAGCCCACATTGACCTGTTCTTCCAGTTTGTGTCCACCGTCGATCTCCACAGACACCTTATAGCGGTAAAATCCCGGTTCGACATTCTTTAATCCAAAGGTACCCAAAGGAGCTGTTGCATGCGCAGGAATATCGACCTTCAATTCCTGTGATTTGATCGGTTTGTACGCATCCGTCGTCAACGAAATTTTCAAGGTTGCCTTCAGTGATTTTTTACCTCTATTTTCTATCGTTGGCGCTATAGCGATACTATCCTTGCCCAGGAAAATATAATCGTCATCCAGGACATTGACTTTCAGCTTCAGTTTATCCACTGTTGAGGCCGGTTGTACCTGCATAACCGCTGCATTTAAGAAGCCGCCATTGGCACTCCAACCATCAAAAAATTTGATAGCAATCACATTTTCACCGGTAAGGTCAAGCACTTCCAAGGGGACGAAATACCGGCGTTCATGATCAAAGTAGCCAGCGAAATTATGTGGAAATTCTCCCGTTTTACCAACTAAATGACCATTGATATACACCTCCTCACAGGCGGCAAATTTACCGAGATCAATTTCGACACCTTCAGCCTCGACAATTTTCTGCTGCATCTGGGCAGGAAAAGCCAGTTGCTTGCGATACCAGCCAAAGCCCTGTTCCAACAATTTCCCCTGTTCTTTGAGCGGTTTGTTGGATACGACCGTTGCCCAGTGTTTATCCCGGTAATCTTTCGTGTTCCAGCTGCTGTCTCTTCCCTCACCGGCATGAAACCTCCAATCGGTACCAAAATCATGTGTTACGCTATTTTTAGGCTGCATCTGTGCGTGACATTCTAGTAGGAATGCTGCTCCGCACAGCGACATTAACAGGGCAGTTTTTATAGAGTTGCTCATTTATTGATCGTTTTTAAATCTTGTCTCACCATTTTTCCCCAAGGCTTGAGCTGCTTGTCAGACCAGCCATTTGCCGGCACCAGCTGATCCGCAATCATGGAGCAGCTTTCATTTTTATCAGCGATAGACCAGGCTATCCAGCTGATTTGATGCTGAGCCATCCATTCCTTCCAGATTGTCCATTCCTTTTGATCTATCGGTCCGTCACCATCGGCATTCATCCCTGCACATTCCGACACAAAAATCGGAATACCTTTGGCCAGGGCATAATCAGCACGGTCACGTAGAAACTGCTTATGTGTACCTGCATAGAAGTGTACTGTATACATCAGGTTGCTGAATCCTTCGATAGGGTTATCAGCGACCAAGTGTATATCCTGATCCCAATTGGGGCATCCGACCAAAATGATATTATCTGGGTCTATGGCCCTAATAACGGGGATCACTTCCTTTGCATAGGCTTGAATTTCGTCCCAGCTTGTCTCCATGGGTTCATTGAATATCTCATAGATGACATTTGGATAACGCCCGTACTTGCTCGCTACAGTGCGAAAGAATTCCTTTGCCTGCTGCGTATGCAGATGGTGTGCATGCCAATCCACAATCACATATACGCCCGCTGCTATTGCCGCATCGACCACGGCATATAATTGCTTGAGCGCTGCCTCAGGATTTTGTAAGTAAGCCTGGTCAGGCTCTACACCGATAGCAGCACGGACCACCCGAACATTCCAGTCTTTTTTAAGCCAATTGATGGTCTCGGCAGTATAAAAGCGCGGCCACCAGTTGTGCCAGCCCAGGCTGACACCATGGAACGCCAGCGTATCGGCGTGGGCATCGACCAGCGCTGTACCCGATACACGGAGCTGACCATGCCTGGCGACAACTGTTTTGGAATTAGGCTTGGTGTTGATCCATGCAGACCGACAGGCCACCGTCAGCAACATAGTCACCATCAGTATGTAGTATCCATATCTTTTCAACTGAGCTCCTATTTTTTAACGATCCTGAAATTGCACACGCTGAAGTCGTCATTGACATCGACAGTAGGTTGGTAAGAGAAAACAAAGGTATTCCAACCCGTTTTCAGATAGGTCCCATTACCCTGGGAGGCATCTTTATAAAATTCTGTCAAATCAACGCGCATCGTCTTCCATTGGCCATACGTATTCAGGGCACCATTCTCGGCAGGATTGTAACGTGTCTCCTGTCTGTCGCCGCCCAATATAAAATTCCCCTGGCTAATCGAAGCCGTACTTTTGGTGTTGATCTCAAATTTGACATAGTAATCTTTGGGATTGGCCAATACCGCAGCTTCATTCAAATCAAAACCTGACCAGAAAATACCGTTCCAGGACCAAGCACCGAAAGATTGACGGATCCGCAAAAAGCGATCAAAGCCGGGCAAAATGGCCGGGTCACCGCTTGCTTTTCCATCGGTAACGTAGGCGGACAAAGATTTGATATCCAGCATGGAAATTCCTTTCTCTCTAAATTTTACTTGTCTCGGCACCTCAATCAGTGGGCTTGAAAACGATAGCGTTGCACCATCGGCCGTACTGGAAGGAAAAATAAAATAGACAGAGTCTGCGACACTGCGAAGAGGTTTGATTTCAGTGTTATTAAGTAAGAATTTTCCCTCCAATACATCCAATTTATAGAGATCCAAATATTTACCTACGAGAATGGCCGTATCTCCAGCAGCAACAAACTCATTGTATAGCCCTTCAATCACCAGATTGGGAATTTTTACTTCAAAAGGAAATTCCGTAATTCCTTTTGCCGTCTCCACAGTTACCTTATTATTTACCTCAGTCGGAACGATACGCGGTATAGGTAACGTAATACGGGATCTGACAGCATAGACCGTCGCTAGGTCTACCTCCACATCGTTTAATTTTATGGACTTAAGCTCAGCAAGATTATTACCCTGTAAGACGATCATATCTGTAAGCGCTGCACTGGTAATTGTCGCATTGAGATCTGCTGCTGTTGAGACTTTTTCGATAACAGGTGGGCCATCTGAGCTCAACTGATCGTCATAGCCGTCGTTATAGTTAACAATATCCTTCTGGCAGGAGATCATTCCTAGGGAAAGGTAACCTGACAATATGGTAAATAATATGGATTGATTTAATAATTTCATGGTTATTCAAATTTAGGTTTACGTTAGTTCCAACCGGGATTATTTGAAGTGATTGTGGTATTGACGCCCACTTCAGAATTGGGGATTGGGTAAAGCAAATGCTTTTCAGTGCGTATTTTCACAACCCCCACCTCATCGGTTCCACCAATTTTATTCATCACATCAAGGTAAATCCCCCAACGGATCAAATCCCAGCGGCGGTCGCCTTCCAGTGCAAATTCCATTGCCCTCTCCTCTAGCACTGCAGAGCGGAATCCGCTTTGATTATCGATATTTCCATCTCCAGTGAGTCTACGGGGCGTCGCATTGCTTCTTTCGCGTACCTGATTGAGCTTTGCCAAGGCCAATGTACGTGCTGCGGTACTGTTGTCTGCCTCATTGGCAGCCTCTGCATAGATGAGTAACACATCCGCAAATCGAAGGAAATACCATGGTGCATCTGTACGTTCCAGCTTATTGTTGCTCACATCACTATATTTTGTGAGATAAGCCAAAAAGGCCGGTGATTTTTCACTTCGGTATTGTGCGCCGTCATTAAACGGTGCTACCGGCGGTACCCAATTACCCTTATCATCAGTATAGCCCTTTGCTTTGTTCGTATACTCTTCGTTATTCGGGTAATACGATCCGCCACCCCAGCTGGAATCATCTCCTTGTCTGATCCAGCGGTGAATCACCCCTTTTACCACGCGCAAATCTTTACTTTCAAACAATTTATACCAGTGATCGCGCATGCCCCACCATAGCCCGGTCTGTATGTTACCTTGATCATTGAAGGTTCCATTATAACCTTGTGAAAAAGTGACCCCATACTTTTCATCAGCAGACATAGACTGTAAAGTCCATATATGTTCGGTTTTATTTTTATTGGCGCGCGACCAGAGGTTATCATAGCTCAGCAAACTATAATTGCCATACTCCCCATTAATGACCTGCAGCGCCTTGTCACGTGCTTTACCAAAATACTCTTTTGCATTAAATCCTTCATAACCGGCAACTACCTTTTTAGAAACCACAAAAGATACAGGATTGGTGTACACCTTTTCACTGCCATTCATGCTGTAAGGCTGCCCTCCTCTTACGGTAACGTTGCCTGATGCCAAAGATCCTGAAGCCATGGTAACATAAACTTTTGCCAATAAGGACGCGGCCGCTCCTGCTGAAGCTCGCCCTTCCTGAAATTTGCTATCCGTGTTTTTATAGAGCAATCCTTCGGCCTTGGTAAGCAATTCGATGATATGCTCATACACCTTACTGATCGGCTGGCGTGGCTGATTGAGATCAGCACCGGAGTTGACGGAAGCATTACGGATGGGCACTTCGCCAAAGGCACGTACCAAAAGAAAGTAAGAATAAGCCTTTAGAAAATAGAGCTCACCGATCCCGTTGTTTTTGGCTGCTTCCGAAGCTTTGGTCATGGGTTCGATATTTTCTAGCGCTAAGTTTGCCCGATGAATAATGGCATAAGGCTTTTCCCACATAGCAGAAGTATATTCATTGTTCTGAAAATTTCCTGCACCCAAAGTTCCAAATGACCAATCCGGTCCAGTCATGTAATCACAGTCAAATTCCAGTGCTGGAGGAAAAAGGTTCCAGCGAAACATATCGTCAAGCAGTTTGCTATAAGTTCCTACAACCCATTGGTTGACCCCTTCATCCGAATCCGGAATATCTTGCGGATCTATAAAATCAAACTTTTTTTCTTCCAGCATTTTCTCACATGAACTTAATCCCGCAAGACTGATCGATGCCAATAAGGCATATTTTATATATTGTTTGTAATTTTTAGTAGTCATGATCATCATAATTAGGTTAAAAATCGGCTTTAATTCCCAGTGAGAAAGTTCTGCTACTTGGATAAGAATAAATATCCACCCCTTTCCGCGAAGCGTCACCACCAAATGCATTTACATCCGGGTCGAACCAGCTATAGTCTGTGATAGTCAAAAGATTGGTCGCACTTGCATAGAGATAAAGCGAATTAAGCCCTTTAAACGGTGTCTTAAATGTATAACCCAGATTGACGTTCTTTAGCCGAACATAAGAGCCGTTCTCAACATAACGATCCGAAGTTAACATGGTACGGTTGTACGTGGAGACCGCTTTAGGCCATAAAGCGTTTTCCTTGTTTTCTTCCGTCCAGCGCGTGTTATAAATATCCTGTGTGATATTACCCAAATTGGCCATTTTCATATCGATCAGGTTGCCATTGAAAATATCGTTACCGATAGATCCCTGCCAGAAGAAACCGAGCGTAAAATCCTTATATTTAAAATTATTGGTCAGACCAAAAACGAAATCTGGATTTGTATTTCCGATTATTGTACGGTCACTAGCTGTAATTTGACCATCACCATTCAAGTCGCGGTATTTAATTTCGCCCAGTTTGGACCGCACAACGGCATTGCTGGCGTTAGCATAAGTCTGATCTGCACGAACTTCGGCTTCATTATCGTAGAAGCCATCTTCGATATAACCGAACATAGAACCTATCGGCATGCCATTTCGCTGGATAAAGATGTTATCGGCATTGTACCATAACCGTTCGGCAAAGCGATCTGCTGCAAGGCCACCGATTGCATTCCGATTGAATGAGATATTAGCATCGATATTCCATTTAAAGGCATCGCGGTCAACAGCAACGAATTTACCTGTTAACTCAAGCCCCTTATTGGTGACATATCCCGAATTGACCCACTGTGTTCTCATTCCGTTGCTTGAAGCAATATTTACATTCTGCAACAGGTCGTTGGTCTTTTTATAATATGCATCGATGGTAAATTGGATACGGTTATTTAGAAAAGCCATGTCCAATCCGAGGTTATACTGGTCTGTGGTCTCCCATTTGAGATTTTTATTTAATGCACCACGCCAGTCTACCTCCGCAAAACCACTGCTCAGCGCTCCGCCCAAAGGATAGTTGGCTACGGCCAGATAAGCTCTTGTCTGATACGCATTGACGCCCTGATTACCCGTACGCCCATAACTTGCACGCAATTTTAGATCATTGAAAACACCAAGATTTTTCACGAATTGCTCCTCAGAGATTCTCCAGGCCAGTGCTCCGGAGAGAAAATTGGCAAATTTCTGTCCTTCGGTCAATCGACTCGAACCGTCACGGCGAAAAGATGCTGTAGCGATGTACTTACCTTTGTATGAATAATTTGCCCTAGCTAACACAGAAGCCAGCTGCGTCCGCCCACGGCTACTCACCAACGGGCCTGGATTTAAGCCCGCAGCCATATCAAACTCGCCTGTAATATCATTCGGAAAATTGGTAGCTGTCATGGATTTGGCCGAGTAATTTGCCTGCTCATAGGTAAAACCTGCTACCGCATTTAGGCTATGAACTTGCTGAAAAGTTTTATCAAAAGTTAGCAAGGATTCACTCGTTAGACTCTGGTACCAATTGTCACTCTGTCCGGCACTTCCATTTTTTGGCGTTCTTCCCTCCTGCGTATTGCGGTTATAATACGTATTTCGGTTATTATTGGAGTACGAAAATCCCAAGTTCTGGCGGAAGGTTAAGAATGGTAATAGCTTGACACTTGCGTACGACGAACTGAAAACATTGTTAGCCCGCAGCTGATCCTTCGCTGTATTGACATAAACGCCCGGGTTGGAAGCCAACCAGTTCAGCTGATCCGACTCTATGGTACTCATGTCAGGGCCATAAGTCACAGGAAATATCAATGCCGAACGAATAATCCCGTAATCGTATGCATTTGATTTCGCAAAATTCGTGAGTCCATTTGTATAGTTGATATTGGCACCCAGTTCAAGCCAAGACCTCACTTTTCGACCGATATTAGTACGTAGGGCAACGCGTTGGTAATCTGAGTTTTTTATAGTTCCACCCTGATTCAGAAAATTTCCTGAAAACATGTGCCAACCTTTTTCACTGCCACCTGATACACTAAGATTATATTCTTGGGAAAATCCATTTTGATAAATTTCATCCTGCCAGTCAGCCCCTTGCACCAATGTCTGATTACCATACTGATCGGTACGCAGCCCCTGATTTAAAAAATCTTCCGGTGAGGGCTGATATTTTCCCGATGTCGTTACCGGCTGGCCGTTTATTGTCGGATAGGACCAGGTGCCCGGATAAGGTAATAGCTGATAATCCACTCCTTCATAATTTTTACTATTTACAGCCTGTTCGTTAATATAAGATGCATAATCGAAAGGTCCGAGCATTTTGACTTTCCGTCCAAGTGTGGCCATTCCAAAATTAGCATTTAGCTCAACCTTTTCGTTTCCATTTTCACCTCGCTTTGTTGTAATCAATACCACCCCATTTGCGCCCCTTGAGCCATAGATAGCTGTAGCGGAAGCGTCTTTTAACACTTCGATCGATTCAATATCATTGGGATTGATCGATGCAAGCGCATTAGCGGTTTGGTTATTATTTTCATTGGCACTGCTCGCTGGTGTAGAAGCCATGTCAAAGGGAATTCCATCAACAATATAGAGGGGCTGTGAATTTGTTGAGAAGGAGTTCGTTCCCCGTATGGTAATAGAAACACCTGCGCCAGGAGCGCCATCATTCTGGTTGACTGTAACGCCTGCCATACGCCCCTGTAGTGCCTGGTTGATACTGGGAGCGGGATTTCCCGCCAAAATATCAGCAGCCTTCACTTGGCTTACGGCTCCGGATAGATCTCTTTTTTTCACTTTGCCGTAACCTACGACGACGACCTCGTCCAAGACATCCGATTTCGGATTTAGAAAAACTTTGATTGACTCCCGAGTGGTGACTTTTAAAGTACGAGTCTCCATACCTAGAAACGATACATAGAGATTATCCCCTACACTGACCTCAAGTTGGTAATTTCCCTTCTCGTCTGTCAGCGCAGTTTTTCCTGCGCCACTGCGCACTGTCGCACCGGCTATTGGTAAATTGGTTTGTTGATTAATTACCTGTCCCGATAGCTGCAGTTTCTGGGCAAAAGTAAGCATCGGAGTAAGGCCAGCAACCATACAGGCATAAAAGATTTTCTTGATCATTTTTGAGTTCCCTTAAAATTGGTTATTTAAATTGCTTTAACTTATTCCAAAACTAAGGAGAATGCATATTCAAGGATAATACTTTTTTATCTTCTTCTTATGCTATTTCAACCAACAATGGCTTTCATGACTTTTTAAAGTGAGGTATGGCCTATATTTTTTTAACAGCATGTATGGCCTGCTGTTCACAAATAGAATTTTGAATTTCGGTATTTATTCCGGAAGTCCGTTGGAGTTGCTCCCTTTTTCTTCATAAAGATCCGATTAAAATTGGACAGATTGTTAAACCCCGACAATAATGCGATTTCGGCAATACTGTGTGTTGTATCGACAAGCATGCGGCTGGCGTGTCCCAAGCGAATATCATTTAGGGTATCGACAAAAGTTCTGCCCGTACGTTGTTTAAGAAATCGACTTAAAGACACATCCGTCATCCCAATCAGATCTGCCGCTTCACCGAGAGACACTTCTTTCTGATAATTTTTAGAAAGGTAACGCAATACTTTTTCGACACGACGACTATCGTGTTTTCCGGTACTACTATGGAAAGAACGGCTGCAGAGTTCCCTCATATTTTCATCCTGCGACAACTTAAATAGGATATCATACAAACCAACGACAGAATAGAAACCGTCTTTTTCATGGGAGAGCTTTTTTATGGCTTCCTGTACAACCAAAATTGTTTGCATACTGAACGTCACGCCGTACACCGCTTTTTCGAACAATTGTTTAATCGAACGAAATTGATTTTTATTGAGCAGTGTTTCACCAAATAAATCTGGCTGGAACTGTATGGTGATCTCCGAAATATTGGTAGACTGACATTTGTGATCAAACCACCCGTGCTCCAGATTCGCATTTGCGATCAGTGTTAATTCAAGTTCATCGATTTCCTCTATACTGTCCCCTACGATGCGTTGTGCGCCAGCAGCATTTTCAATGAAGTTGAGTTCAAATTCTGAATGTACATGAATTGGAAAATCAAAACGTGACTTCTTTCTGGCAAATACCATGAAACAATCTTTATCGGATAGTGGTGTGACTTCTCTTAATATCATAGACGGAATTGAAAGGCGAATTGGACTTAAATAATAAATGTCCAAATGTCGTTTATTTTTTTTGAATAAAAAAATAGCTGGTGGCGGACAGTGCCATCTACCGATGATGCGGCCTGTCAGAAAACTGACGAGGATACCCGGCGCAACTGTCCATACCGTCTGCAGCAAATCGCCCAGCGAGCTACTGCCCCAGATGGAACAGATCGTGCTCCCGAGGGAAGAGATGTCATACGCTTGACGATTAAACCAAATTCTTCAGAGCAATAGCTTCAATCCAATGGAAATATTCCGTCCCGGAAGGGGGGCAAGATATTTGAGTATGGAATTTTGCGGACGTGCTTCTACATTCAATAGATTATTGCCTGAAATAAAATAGACAAACTCATATCTCTTTATATTTACCTTATAACCTAATTGTCCTGATAACAAAGAATAAGCTGGTATCGGCGGCTCAATATTGATGTTTTTACCCAAATAACGCTGTTTCAGATACTGATCAAAATTGGCGTTCCCAAAAAACTTTTTATATTGAAGTGCAACCGACATTCCATACCTACTGGTTGGTAGGTTGGGCATAAAGTCACCTTCTGCCCATTTGCGCATGTTGTCATCCGAAGTATTTATATTTTTGACGAGATCAGCGAAAACATTTAACGCTACATGACAATCTGCTGCCCATGCATCGGTATAGGCTCCCTCTAGCTCCCAGCCCTGAATTTCGGTATCTGAAGCACGCCATTCCTTGACCAAAAAACCTCCAGAACGAGAAATGCCTGTATGGGCCAAATAGAGGTAATCTTTAAAAAAACTGCGGTAATGTGTCGCCGACCATTTGAATCCACCATATTTTAGCCCTGCAGATAACTCATAAGAATTTGAGCTTTCCTTGTTCAGTCGATCATCTCCATTTTCTTCTACCAGGATGGCAAAATGATCATTTCCGGCATAAAGTTCATTGACCCCTGGTGCGCGTTCTGCGTGTGAAAATGTAGCTTGTCCATAGGCCATGTCAAAAATTGAATACTTGATATCTCCCGAAAAATGGTTTAAGCTAAAATCTCGGGCTGAAAGATTACCTCCGGCCATCCCCCTGCTGCGCTGATAAGTGGGATCGCTCAATGTACGCCGCGCAACCCAGTCATGCCGATAACCTACATGAAGGGCAACTGGATTAAGTTCTATTGTCTGCAAGGTAAAGATACCTCCTTCCCGACTCAGATTATTGGGGATATAACGCCGATCGCCTTCTCCCCTTAAGGCCACAAATGAAAAATCAACCCCACTCGTCCCAGACCAAAAAGGGTTAAACTGCTGCGTTATCTCCGATCGAAGTGCATGACGCTCACTATCGAACTTATTGACACGGTACCTGCCCAAGAGCTCCCGATCGTCCGAAACCTCACCGCGGTAGTTAAATTTAACCGCCGAGATCAACTGTGTTTTTGGCTTAAAAGCAGATTCTACCTGCCAGACATATGAATAGCTGCGCGTATTGATCGGTTCATATATCGGGGTCCAAACTGTCGTGTGACTATGGACAGGCTTATTGCGCTGCGCAAAACCGGGAATACCATAATAGCTTTCAAGCGCGTAAAGACCCAGACCTAGCTGAAAGTTGTCTCTGATATAGCTGACACCTGCATTGACAGCATTTCGCTCGGCATGGCTATTGGGCATCACGCCAGGCTTGACCGGTGCGTAATCTGTAATCCCATGAACGACTTCAGTGTAAAGTGGCGTGTTGGGATCCTGCCCAGCGACATATTTGTCATTTTGAGGGTTTAGCACCTTTGATCCATTGATAAAGGAATAATTTTCAAAGGTATACAGATCGGCTTCCGATAAGCCCCACTTTGGATCGCCCATATGCTCGATCACGAACTGGCTCAAATAGGGATATAGCGTCAGATTTCGAATGGTCTCCCGATCGACATTTACCTGTGCCATTGCGGCGGTCAAATGATCGATCTTTGGATCATAAGCAATGGCTGCTTTTGTATTGCCCGGGATCTTGAGATTTCCGTGCCTGAGCCTCATTGCGCCAATATGTCCCACCCAGTACTTTCCGATGTTTGCATTGAAAGCCATCGATTGGCTGTTGCCATTATTCGTTCCTAACTCCGCATTGGCCTGACCTGCAATCTTCTTGGGCAGCCGATTCATCGGAATGGTGTTGTCTTTCACATTGACCGCTCCACCAATGGCCTTTCCTCCGAATAATACAGTCGCAGCACCCTTGTACAATTCTATTTCGCGTAGATTGTCCATATCGAAATTGGGGTTTAGGTTTGGACTGATCCCCGACAAATCATTGATCGAAAGCCCGTTGGATAGCACACTTACCCTGCTACCACTTAGACTCCGTATCATCGGCATACCAGAATTGGGGCCAAAAGAAGCATTTTGTATCCCAGGGATATGGCTCAATGTTTCACCAAGCGTTTGTGCCTGTATACGATCGAGCTGCTTTCGATCCAGCCTCGTCTTTTGCCCATGGGCCGGTACAAGGCCAGTGGTCTCCGCGGTGGGAAGCGTATAGCTTCGCAATGTATCCATTGCTGGTTTACGCTGTGATCGCACTGTTTGTGCGATAGATAATAGCATTAGAGATGCTAAAAAAACTTCTTTCTGATACCTCAACATCGTGTAGCCTATTCCTGTTTGAGCTGCAAAATTAAAAAAGAAAATTACAAATGCAATATGGTTGCATTAATAATTTACAATCGCTACCTTCGTCAAAAATTTACAGCACATGAAATACATCAACACAAAAATCGCCGTTGCGGCGGCACTGATTCTGATGCTCGGAGCTGCATCATCCTGTAAAAAGGAAACAGCGCCTACGCCCACTGAGATCTCGCTTTCGTTACCATCGCAGGTCAGCCTTCGCTACGGCGAAACACAGGAAATTAAGCTGCCGAAAGACCTAGCTGCAAAAGCAGGACTTACGTTCAGCTTTGACTTTTCCCAGATTACAGACATCAATTTAGGCAACGGGATTAAACTCAGTGATAAATTGAACCAGGCCATCAAATTTGACAATGAAAAACAAAGCATACTGATCAACAGCTCCCTACTCTATCCAAACGGAGCTCAATCGAGCAGCGCACGGATTCCCGATGATTATAAAGTCACTGTCATAGCCAAAGAATCTCAGGACAAAGTTGTAGGGAAAGAAAGTTTTTCGCTCAAGATAACGGCTGGATCTATTGCCATCAAAGGTTTAAAAAATGGCAACGAGTTGCCTTATTCATATGTACTTTATGGCGACCAATCTACTGATTTTGAAATCGATCCGCTGGGCCTGCCAACTGCTGGCGCGAGCTTTCAGTTGGTTAAAAAGGATGGACAAGAAAACATTGCTTCAATAACAGGTACGCATATCAAATTAGCAAAGGATGTGGGAGATCCGGAAAAAAAAGCTGAAAAATCTTTCGAGTTGACTCCCGAGCTTATAAAAGATGGCTTTCCTGTCGCCGCCACGACTTTCAGGGTCATTCTGATTCCACAAATTAAATTTTTGTTTGGGCAATATTATCCCGATCTAAACTTGACCATAGACTTTAGTCTAATCCATATCGGACTCTCAAATGGTTATGTCTCTGCAGCGCCAACACTGTATCCTGAAAAATATAAATCTGCTTTTGAACTGGTTTCCATACAAAAAGATGGACTCGCATTTACAAATAGCGAAAAGCTGTTTAGTGTAAATGCCGAAACAGGCGTTGTTTCCGTGAAAAAGAGCGACAGTTTAAAAGCTGGCAGCTACAAGATAACCATAAAGGCCTTGACAACGACAGGGCTAGAATTTACGGCTAGTCTCACTTTAGCCATGTCTGAAGGATAATCGTACTATCCTGGTTTCATCCCAAAGCCATACGCATGATAAAAGCGCACTGCAGGAGTGCGCTTTTATCATTCATGCCATCAAGTATCACTTTCGATCCCTATTGTTCCAAAATCAACCCTTTTTCACACCGGAATTTTTGATTGACACAACAAACATAAATCACTTTAAATCAACAACAAATACACAAAACATATTAGACCGACAGCTGACCGAAAGGCATCGGAAAACTGACCGATTACAGACCTGATTTGATTTCACCTGAAGTTTTTTTTGACCACAAAATTGCCTACATTTGACTGCTAAATAATAGCAAATACAGCAGCAATTAACTCGGGATTTTATAGCATTCCATTAGCTGGATCGATAAAAAGACCCGGTTAAACTTCATTGATTATGGATCATAACATCAGCCTTGAAAACGATATTTTTCGACATATTCCGCTAGAGCAGCACATAGCGATTCAACAATACTTTAAATACAAAACCTACAGAAAAGCCGCTTTTATTATTCAACCGAATGATCTGGTAAAAAATCTGTATTGGATACAATCCGGATTGGTCAAACTCTCCTACGAAGATGAAAATTGCAGGGAGCATATCTTATCATTTGCCTTCGAAGATTGGTGGGAAACGGATTTTTCGGCATTTTATCACCAAACCCGGTCAAAACTTTATTTACAATGCTTAGAGCCTACAGCCTTATATGCTTTATCTTATGCGGACTACCAGCGTATCGTTCAGCAGTATAGTCTGTCGAACTACTTTTTACAAAAATCAATCAATGGGCATATCGCCAATCAGCATAGAATCCTGTCCTTGTTGACAGACAGCCCAAAATCCCGTTATGAACTTTTTATAAGCTCTTATCCTGCTTTGGTACAGCGCATCTCCAAAACGGTTCTTGCGCAGTATTTGGGTGTATCAAGAGAAACGCTCAGCCGAATTTACAAATAGTGATTTCAGTCACAGGTTTATTTTTAGGTATCTCTCGAACTTTGTAGGCATTAAAAAAACAATGACTATGCAAAAGAGAACAATCAATCCCTGGAAGTGGCAAGAGCAACGAAATTATGTGCAAGCGGTAGAGGTAAAAGATGTAAGTGGAACATTATATGTTTCAGGACAAACCGCAATTGACGAAAACGGCATCTCAAGTGACGCTGATATGCGTACGCAGCTATCGCTCGCCATCGCCAATGTGGAGCGTGTCATTTTAGAAGCAGGATATGAAATTCGCCATATCGTACGCTTGAACATCTACACGACATCTTCTGCCGAATTATTTCAAAATTTTGATCTATTTCAAACATGGGTTCAAAAGAACCAGCTACAGCAAGCCTCCACTGTGATGGAAGTAAAACATCTTTTCGAAACACTTCTGGTTGAACTAGAGGTTACAGCTGTCAAATAAAATCATTCACTTGATTACCTACAACGGGCTATTCATTACTGGCAAATACCTGCTTTTGATCGTATTTTCATCGGGACCTGATGGGATTATCCCGATGAAATCCCGATGCCAAGCCGATGAGATCTACTGGAAACGCAGGAGATGATCAGCAGAATGACCGAAGCAGTTCGGGATTTGACTAAAAAACGTCTCCCCGTTAAGGGAGACGTCTTCAATAAGCTGGCTAAGGTTTCCTATGACCTGCCTTTTTATTCATACGCCCTAAGAGCCTGCTCGTCGCAAAGCTAACAGCCGTGCCCAGCGCAGCTGTCAACACCGTTTGCAGCAAATCGCCCAGGGAGATACTGGCCCAGATGGAACAGATCGTTCCCCCGAGGGCAGAAATGCGGATATCATTGATTTTCATCAGCATCACTCCTTTCCTTGGGCAACATCGGCAGGTCGGAATTATTTTCAGGTGGAGGCTTTTCCTCTTCCATAACTGTTTCCAATATACCCAGTCCCACAGCGATATATTTCAAAATGTTACCCGCCTTTCCGGGCCATTTAACGGGAGCCGCAAGAACCACCTGCAGCACCTTTCCTATTTTGTTTAAGATTTTTTTCATTTATCGAATATTCAAATACACTTCATCCCCCATATCCCACAGGCTATACACTAGCGCTTTAAGTTTTGCTAAAGCTTTACCGCTGTAATCCCCTCGACCTTCACCCGTTAAGGTGTTGACCGGAGCAATGCAGCCCTGCAATTCTCGGAGCGCATCGTTGGCCGCATGGATCAGAATTGCTTCACGGCCGAGCACCATCGGAATACCGATCTGCTCACCATGCTTGGGGTAACGCCGTTTTTCCAGCTTGTACCGACCTACTGGAATACAGCTTATCCGCGGAATGTTATTTCTGTCGGGCAGCTCGATGGTATGACAGATTTCTTCACCCTGATACGTAATGGTACCGTTGGTTCCCTGTGCTCCATATTTGCGTTGGAGCAGCAGAGTGTGTTGAATAGCCATATTTAGCTAATGGATAGTTTGCCCAGATAGAAACTCGGAGAGGTCTTGACACCATCCTCATGACCGGTAAATACCCAGCCTTCCAGCGTGTCACCCGAGTAGCTGGCAGGTAGCTTGAAACTCAGGCTTGCTTCTTCGCGAGTCGCAGACTCTAGGATACTGAAGAAATTCTTGTTGCTGTTGTACATCAACAGAATAACCGAATCACCAGCGAAAGCGTTAAACTTGTTGAGCTCCGCCTCCCATGTCAACGTGATCTCCTGCGGAAAAGCTTCTGACCATTCGGCACCCATCAGATTGGCCAACGAGCCCTTGGATATAAGCACCTTCCCATAATCTATTTCCCATGCTGGGTAAGTGCCTTTGATGCCACCATAGTTCATGAGATATTGCAGCGCCTTGTTGTACCCCGTTGCTTTGCCCTGCAATTTATCCGAATAGCCCAGGTTGAGTAAATCCTTGATGGGCGAAAGAAAAGCTACCGCCGTTGCGAATTTTGTACGCTGTGCGACCTGTCCTTCACTCGCTTTTTTGTTTGTAATCTTGGAGAGCGAGCGGACATAATCCACACCTCTCCAACTGCTTCCTATTACACTTCCCACTTTCCCAGAGTAGGCACCGTGTATACCTTTTAAGAATCTTGCCATGTTTATACATGTTTGATTAATAAATAATTACGACTGTCATGAGCAGTCTTTGTTTTGCTAGCGAGAGCTAAATTAAGGCGACTTTTTTTTGTAGGCGAACAAGTACAGGGAATGATATTATACGGCAGGCAGTGCTGTCATTGCCTGTCAACTTTAACAAATAGGCAGATGCTCGGCTGTCCTTTGGGTAGTTATGGGATTGCCTTCGGGAGGTATTCGGCACAGATTGCAGACAGCTTCGACACAGCCTCGGCTGCTGTTCGGGTATTGTTCGGGTGCTGCTCGGCTGGGAGTCGAAGCCCAGTCGAAGAGTTGCCGAAGCTCGCCCGAAGGAGCGTCGAACATGTCCCCTAGCTGTATCGGAGCAGAGCCGAAGGCCAGCCACAAAGTTCCCGAACCTCTGCCGAACCATACCGACGTGAAAGACCTTGTGTTTGCCGGCTCTCTGAAAATTAAAAAGGAGCCGAAAGGCCCCTCTTTGACAACTCGCTATATCCGCCCCTTCCGCCTGCTTTCTTCCAGTTGCTGGTGTAAATCCGACAGGTAATAATAGTGCCGCTTGCCCAGCTTCCTCGGCCTGAGCTTTCCTTCACGGACCAGCCGGTAATACTTCGATTCTGAAATACCCAATTTATCGAGCACATGAGCGATATCGAGCATATGATCCAGTTCGTCGGCTGTATCCAATGTTTCAGCGGGAATCTTATTCATTTCTTCCGTTATATGCTTCAATATCGCTCTCAGTAAGGAGGTTATGACCTCCAAAAGGTCACATATGCGATTCAGTAAATTTAACATAACCATGCAATTAGACATGCTGGTCGCCGAAACAAGCCGCTTTGCACAATGGGCATTGTGCAGGGGCTCCATCACCACAGCTTTAAACAATACATCCATTTTAAGCCAGATTAAATTCCTCTTCCAATTTATTTTCATCTAGCGTATCTATTATTCCCCAAAAATTATTGATGTTGTTGCGTAGTTCACGCGAAGGCGTAACCAGAATTTTGAGTTTTTCCTCCGGCAACAATCTATGTAGTTTCTGTTTTATTTCAGCATTAAGCTCCAACATGGTGGGCCGATTTACGGGCACGCGAAAAAAGAGCATATTAACATACACTTTTGCCCGTATTTTGACCAACCATGGATTTTCCCGCAGCACTTTGGTCGTCACGTCTATCCGACAAAACTTGCCATCATGCAGATACACATCTGCCGTACGTTGTTCTTTACAGATGATTACCGCGTGCAGACATTTTATCGTTTTACCTCCTATCGTTTCTTCACCCTCCCATTTGCGCAAGAGATATACCATCAGTGCCAACCGATCCCGATTGCGTTGCCATAGGCTGAGCAGCACAGCCTGTGATTCCGCTTTTGTCAAAGACGAGAGATCCATCGTTGCTGTTTGGGCGTTATTCCAGGAGAGCTGCCGTGTGCTCTTTTCCAGCTGGTCAGTCGTATTTTCACGGACAGCTAGATTTTCACGCATTCCGGATCCGATGTCTAACAGAAGTGGTGATGGACGTCTATCGAGCCGAGTTTTAGACTCCGGTAGATGAACCGTCAGCAGGGCAAGGGATTGCCAATCCAGCAATACCCATTTCGGAAAACGGTACACAAAAAGTATATATGCGATCACTATCGGAAAGAAAAACAAAAAATCGGTTGTCAGATACCATCTCGAAAGCACGATTAATCCCGGCCTATCCGGTAGCAATACTTCGAGTACAACTCCGTGAAGAGCCAGTACAACGCAAATTGAGCACAGCAGATAAATCATAAAATTAAGCTTACCGTTCCTACTGAACCGTTTCCGAAGGACCAGAACTGTATGCATATAGCTGATCAGCAAGGCGTAGACCAGCAGCAGCAAAACCGTACCTATCCATACAGCCATAAAGCGTTTGTTATGGACACGTTCAACCACTTTACTACCAGCAGAACCCAGATTTATGATCAAAGCAATGATAAAGCAAAAGAAAATGTAAAGCGGATAATAGAATATTCGGATCCATCGGACGCTCACAATTTTTAATAAATACGAAAACAACCTTTTATTTTTATTTAATTTACCCGATGGCATAATGGTTACAAATTGGTTAGGCGATTGGCTTAAAAAAATACTTATCTCAAATTTACAAAATTTCTTTTAAATAACACTTATTTTCTCTCTGAAACATTCCGTCAAAATTTACGGAAAGCTGTCATATCTGTTCCAAACACTTGCTTTCCGTGGTTTTAGCCGATTTATTTGTGGTTTTACGAAATAACAAAAATATGAAAAGAACATTTGACCAAGCGGGTGTTAACGACCTGCAACAGTTTGTATTGGCCACACCCCATGCCGACCGTCTTGCGATGATCAACTTTGTCATGAGTGACCTCGCTGGCTTTATGCTGGCCTATTTTGATCTGCGCCCCAGCCAGATCCAATATCTGAACAATATGTCTACGGCACTCAAAACCGAGCTTAGCATTGGAATTGCCGACAGCTGGAACAACGGACTGGCCGTTGCCTTCCAAAAGAACAGCAGTTCGGTCGATGAAGAAGAAGACACACCAAAGGATATCATCCTATCCCGATATAATTCATCCAGTGAACTACCTGTTGCAAACAGTTTGTTGCCGACAGGTTATTTTTCTATCCGCATTGTTTACCGGAATGCGACAGGAAGCTGATCCGCGTTTCTCCGAAACAAACGTGGAGTATTCCCCAAAATCAACAGCCACATGCAAACCGCATCATTCAAGTTGGTAGAAGCAGAAATGGATTTTGTGAGCAAGAGTACGCTCACAAAATCCTTTCATCAACGGTTACCCGGTAGCCGAACCCGACTGCTTTGCAATCAACAAATTAGCATCTTTGAGGAGTATCTGGAGACAGGAAATCTGGCGAGCTATTGCTACCAACTGGAGGTGAGCAGCCCAATAACTATCCGCTTTGAAATATGCAGCCCACAGACCCATCTGCTCTACCATCTCGCCGGGCGTGCGTCGATCCATTACAGCCAGCCGCAGGTCAATGCCGAATTTATTTTCCGCCCCCAACATGGCGCATTTTTTTATGCCCCTGAGACGATAATTGCGCTAAAATTCGAACCGGGAAAGTATCATATTCAAGGATTTACCCTCCCGCTAGATCTGCTGCACATCGGTGGTATAACTGGTTTTGAGTATCTCTCCAGCCTGATCGCTGCACACAAAGGCAAACTCGCACAGTACCGTGTCAGTCTTGACTTTGCAGCTATGGAGCAAACACGACGGATATTCTCCGAACTTACGGAAGAGCTCAATAAAAAGCCCCTGATCCCTAAAAGCATTATCCTCCATACGATTCAGGATCTGCTCCTTTTGAGCAAAAATAAGCTATTGAAAGCCGCAGGGTTGCTGAGCCACCAAGATCTTTTGGTCGAACAGGCAAGGGAACTGATCAGTAAGCGCATTGCAGAAACCGAGGAAATGACATGGATAAAAGATATCGCTGACAGCCTGCATATACAAGAAGATCAACTCAATAGATACCATATGCAACGCTATGGAGAAACCCTGTTGCAACACCGTAATCGAGAATTGCTAAAAAAGGCAAAACACTTACTTTGTCAGGGTTTACGCGTACATCTTGTGTCAGACTTATGTGGCTTTGGCCAAATTTCAAGTTTCAGCCGGTTTTTCAAAAGTGAGAGCGGACTGTCTCCAAAAAAGTTCCAATATCAAATGCGCCCTGCAAAAGACAGCAATTAGGGAGTAGATTCACGGATTTTGTCAAATGCTGATACGGTTTGTGTCAAATTATGCACTCCGGCTATATCTAGCTTTGAATCAGTGAACCAAATACCCCTAGGACTGGGTGAATTTATAAACAGAAAAGTATGATCAAGCAAGAGCATATACAACGTACGGAACGAGTCAGGATGCATTCTTTAAACGAGCAACCATTTGCCGCGGATTTGAGAACCCCGCATCGGCAATGGCCTTCACAACTGGTGCAGGGAACGTATACTGGTTTGGCCAAGATAAAGCTTTTGCGTCAAGCAACCTGCTGCTGTGCCGGCCCTGTACGTGACCGGCATGGACGCCGGTTTGCGACATTCCCGTGTGTCGGTACGGTATAGCAATTACTTAAAAAGGACTGGCCCAGTACGGTGTTTCGGTCAGCCCGGCAGAATCTGTGAAACCTGATATATTGACGATGTATCTGATTAATTAACAAGATTTGACTAATTAAATTTTGCAACATGGCACTATTTCAATTAAACAATCAAAGCGCACCAGCAGACGAAAGTAGCTATTCATTAGCTTCCGGTACTCCTAGTTGTGTCGGCGACCAACGCATTTGTACAATTACTGCAAATGACAATGGTGCGGGACAACCAGAAATAGATGAAAATCTATTAAGCGAAATGGTTACCGCTTTGAATACGCACAGTAATACGACAAACGTTAAACTGAAAGCTTAAGCTCCCAAGTTTAATATTCTAAAGGCCGAAGTAAATATCTTCGGCCTTTCTGCATTTATTTAGCTAAGTTTTTAACAACAATTTTTTCAATCGTTCGATCCTCTTGTGACACTGTAAATCCAATTGCCTGCATACTGTTTTTAAAAGAAACATAGTCTGTAACCGCACCGAGCTTCACTTTTTCACTCGTATCTTTGACATCCAAAATAATAGGAGGAAAATCAAGATTGTTTATTTCTAACAATGTACAGGCCATTTTTATACTCATTCCGTCACTAGGTTTATTACTATTATTTGCCGACCGTTTTGTTACCAACCATATTTCACTGCTTTCCAAAGCAAATGACACGTTCAATCTCATCCTGTTAGTCATATCGGCTACCAGCGCATTGATACGCTGTTCTTCAGTCCACGATAGTGGCCAAAAAGATTCATAGCAAAATCCGTGATCTTTTAACCATTGTGATTTTGATTCGGCTTGGTAATCCAAAAAATCTGCTTCATCTAAACCAATAAGTTTCACTCTTTCTTTTTTCATTAGGGGCAACTTTCTCACACTGGAATAAGCGTAGTACAAAGCCGGAAGAAGCGATACATTAGTCATTTTGTACCGGATCTTTTCTCCTATCGTATCTCTTTGATAAGTACTCGGCAGGCCATTCTTGTAAGCCGACAATGTAGAGGTTAAATCTGCGTTACCATCAAAAAATTGGAGCTCCTCAAAATCATTCTTAATTGGCCATTGCTTTGTGGTTTTACCCGCCAAAATCTCCTGTATTGACGTTTTGGTAACCATATCGCCAGCAGTAATAGCTATAACTTTTCCTTTGTAAATCCATACCACATGAGGATAACCCTTATGTGGAAATAAATTTTTAAAAGTATTGTCTTCAACTACGACATCCAATTTGTTAGTTTTTGTGTATGCATTCTTTTTGAAGAAATTACTTACTACAGCTCTACTCTCCGGTGATATCGGAAGTATCTTTATTGTTTTGCCAAACGCTACTTGCAGCCTATTATTTTTCGGAAAGGCTTCAATACAGGCCGTACAGTTGGTCATAAAAAAATCTAGAATAACCAAATCAGGTTTCAAGCTTGTAAAGTTGATTTCACCTGTTATCGTTTTCACCTTGTGTTGAACTTCAAATTTATCACCAATTTGAAGTGCGTTATTGTCTTGATCCTGTGCATATAAGCATATAGTATTAAAAAAACACAGGATTATTAGAGAAAGCAAATTTATTTTCATTTTCATCTACCGTTGATTTTGTTGTATTAATGGATTAAATTCTATTACCTTTTTAGGGATTAGAAATGCATCGCGCAAATCATTTGGTTCTATCGAATAGACAACATTGTCGATTAGTCGCCGAAAGGTCTGTTGAAACCTTATATCGTGATTTAATCTTTTCATATCCATCCACCTTAAGTTTCGCATGATCAAAGATTTATTACGCTCGTCCAGCACTTCTTTCAAGACTAATTCCCTATCACCTGAACTGAAATCCAGATACGTATTTTTGACATATCTGGATCTTAATAATTTATTCAAGTATCCAATAGCATCGGTGACCTTATTATTTCTCACTAACGCTTCCGACAAGGTTAAGTAGAGCTCATCCGTAGCTATCCCGCAAAATGTCGAGGCGTTAACAGCGCCATCATATCTTCCCTTAAAGGCATATGTACCATTATTATTGCTTTTAAAATATAGCGTCCTTCGCAGATCATTATTCTTATAGGATTTGATTAGATTGGAATCGATTTTTGCTATAGTCGGATTAATACAGGCATTTGTAAAAGTGACTGCATGAAAAATCACTTCATCGTTAAAACGTACAAAGGGTGCGGATGCCGTCTTACTCAGTGTATTATAATCTATCAGAACCGCATAAAGATCCAGTGCTTCTCTTGCTCTCTTTTCAGCTACCCCATAGTCGCCCATCATTAACCCCAAGCGGGCTAAGGTTGCTAAAGCAGCGGCCTTTGTTGGCCTCGTTTTGATTACACTTTTTTCTGGAAGTAATGGTACCGCCTCTTCTAGATCTTTTTTTATCTGCTGATAGCTATCCTCGAGCGAAGACCGAGATTCAATATAGTCGATGTCCGGATTTAACCGTAATACCAAGCCAAGGATATCCTTTGCTTTGGCGGCATCATACCCCACTGTAAATACATTCAGGAGCTGCATCCAGGAATAAGCCCTAAAAAACAGACCTTCGCCTTTAATGCGATCATAATCTGTAGGGTTGGCATTGCGATCTATATCTTTCAATAAGGTCAGTACCTGATTAGCAATGAGGACAACTTTATATGGAGCCTGCCAATGATTTGTGGCCAATTCAGTCATTGGATTCCATACATGAGCATTTCGATCTTCACTATTTGCTATTGCGTTAAAATTGGCCGCGTTAAGGTAATAGTGATCAGAAGCAATATCCGGAATCGGAGAAAAACTTGAGTTCATCGTACTTCTATTATCGAGCAAGGCATCACAGTCTGCCAATGTCTTCGGTACGAGCATCTTTTGATCTGGTTTCATATCCAGATATTTATCACAGCCTGCAAGTGTTAATAAAGTGCAGGCTAGCATAAAAATAATCTTATTTAATTTCATCATAACTCTTCTTAAAATGTTACCTTACAATTCAACCTTAGCACCTAGTGATAATGTAAATGGTAGCGGAATAGCATCCCTATATTCAGGATCTATGTTGAGTTTGTTGGCTTTCCAAATAATCCAATTAATATTTTTAGCAAAGGCTGTCAGTGCAAGCGATTTACAAAAACCCGGCTTTGGTAATCTATAGGATAAGTAAAGGTCCTGCAGACGCAAATTATCTCCTTTGATGACCAATACTTCAGATTTTTTGTAAAATTCATCTCGCAGCGAATTCAATGGATATTGTAATGATGGAACTACCGTTGCCAATTCGTCACCAGGGTTCTGCCATCTTTTCAAATAATCATCGTGCCCCACACGATTAAGCGCAAAGTCCATTTCAAAAAAAGATTTGCGAAACATATAGTGCCCCCATCGTGCCTGCATATTAAAAGCGAAGGAGAAGTTGCCGATTGAAAACTCGTTTTCCAGCGAGCCGTAAAAAACGGGGCGTCCAGGTCCGACATATTTCATGTTGTCTAGCGAACCGTATAAAATACCGTTATAGTCTGTAGACACTTCACCATTAAGATATCCACGCGGATCACCGTTCTGCGGATCAAGACCTGCGGAAGCAAAAGCGAAAACTGCACCCTCTTCAAATCCTTCGCGCAGGAAACCGCCTGCCGAACCCGAGGTAGTGACGTATGTCGCCGGGCTTGACCATTTATAGGGATATCTGGCAACTTTAGTCCTATTTTTACTCAATAGCAGCTTATTATTCCAGCTGAAATTTCCATGACGTATGTTTTGGCTCATCATTGTGAGCTCAAAACCTTTCCCCCGTAATTCACCACCGTTCTTTGTAACCGATTCATACCCCATGGTAGGGTCAATAGGAACATTTGTGATCAGATCTTTTGAATTCTTGTTGTAGTATTCGAATGTTCCAGAAATTCGGTTCCGAAAAAGACCAAAATCCAAGGCCAAGTTCATGGTCTGTATCTTTTCCCAGGTCAAACTTGGATTAGGCGCCGAACTTAGCGATCCATACGGCAAATTTGTATAAGAGTCTGCTCCATTATAATAAATAATTGGATAGGCACTATACGATGTATTGGCCCTACCAGCGAATCCATAGGTAAATCGAAGTTTCAACTGATCAATGTGATCATTTTTCTCAAACCATTCTTTATCCATTCGCCATGAAACACCTGCTGACCATAGTGGCTGCCATTTGTTATTGGCTCCTATTCCAAATATGTTGGAGGCATCCTGACGCAGGCTACCTGATACGATATACTTTTCTTTAAATTCGTAATTAGCATTAGCAAAGAAAGATACAAAGCGATTTTGCTGCAACATCAGATCTACCCCATCCTCAATCGTACTGCCACCATAACCTTTATTTAAAATCGGAAAAACCGAAGTATAATCTACAGGTAGGTGATTGAGATTTTCGCGGTTGTAACCATATAGGATATTTGCATTTCTAGTGTATTTCTTATCCCTTATCTCACTGCCACCCAACAATTGTATGCGATGCAACTGGTTAGGTGAATGCCAGCTGTAGTTCCCCTGAAAACGTAGCGTATGACTTTCTGTATTATCATTGATGTAGTTCATACGATCGCCAATGGGAATTGGTCTTTTTAATACACTATTATCATTCCACTGGGAATAAAAATTGATCATATTTCTTGCCGCATAGGAGTCAATTCCTACCCAGTCTTCTACCGGATTTTGAAAATTCTGATAAATATAAGCCAGGTTAAGATTGAGGTTATCGATCAATCTGTAGCTTGCCGAAAAATTGATCAGTAGATCTTTTGGATTGGCCAATTGATGGTTCGCGTCTATTTCCTTTAGTGGGTTAAAATGCCAGTCCAATAACTTCCCGTTTCCAGCCGTGTCCCTATAAACCTTTCGTATCGGCACAATATCCACATCTACTGGCTGACCATTATCATCTACCAGCTTGAGGTAAGGCCACTCACTTCCATTTGCATCCGATGCACCGTATGAAATAGTCTGTAAAATACTTTGATCTCGAGCATGTACTTTTGTATATCTTATATCCGTATTGATCTCTAGGTTAGCAATAGGTTTGGCTTTTACTGAGGACCTGAAGGTGTACCGATTATTTTTAGAGGCGATATTTTGATTTTTGTTGACATCAGTTCCCAAAGAGAATAAATAAGTGATTTTTTGATTACCACCTGATACATCCAAATTATACTGTTGGAGAAATGAGTTTCTATAAAAATAGTTGCTGTAATCATCACGGACGTCATATCGCTTAAAATTTTCGATGGCGTTGTCGACATCCTTTTGTACCGCATTTCCACTTCTCAACGCACCAAGCAATTCAATAACCGGACTAACTGTACTGTAGCTATTCCTGTCATTCAGAAAGTAATCATAGTAGCCTTTATCAAATAGATATCTTTCGTAATCTATAAAATTAGTACTCGACATAAATGGAAGCTTATAAATGTCAGGCTTACTTGCAAATGTCAGATTAGACGTAAAATTTACCCTTCTAGGTTGGCTGTAGCTTCCACTTTTACTTGTCAGCACGATGACACCACCGCCGCCGGCCGTACCCCATATGGACGAAGCTACCGCATCTTTTAAGATCGTGACACTCTCAATATCATTTGGATTGATATCACGTACATCGCCTTCATAAATCGCATTGTCCAATACGACTGTCTGCTTAAATGTACCTGATATTGCAGATCTACCACGCATTAAAAGGTTGTTGGGCGGTGTAGCATTATATGGTGATCGGTCAGAAAACTGATAATCTTTATCAATCCGGAGGCTGACACTAGCGTTTTCTAGACGGTCTAATATATTACCCCCAACGCGCTTATTTAATATCTTATTATTGATCAGTTCAAAACTCCCCGTCGCCCGTTCTTTTGGAATCTTTTGGTACCCTGTAGAGACTACTTCCACCTCATCCAATTGATTCTCCAATGGTATCAATTTCACTTGCAATGATACCCCAGCAACATAAGGAAGTTCTAATCGCTTGAATCCCATGTGGGAGAATGAAACTGTACCTTTAGGATTGGAAACTGCTAACGAAAAGGAACCGTCATTTTTGGACGAAGCCTTACCCTTTTCACCTTGCAACTGGATGGACACCCCTTGGATGGGTTTTCCATCACTGGAGGATATGACAGTACCGCTGATAGACAACAGCCCTTCCGCCCCGCTGTCCTTGCGGGGCGTCTGAGCTGATAAACTAAACATATGAAAACTGAACATCATAAGGAACAGGATTAGAATTGTCCTTATGCTAAACATTCCCTTTACACTCTTTGGCGTCGGAATAAGGGTACATGCCGACTTCATCTGCCTCAAGCTATATACTAAACAATCGAAGGGGTGCTTTTTACCCCACGTAAATGGTACTTTTTTTAAATTATAATTTGCGGCATACTTTGTCGCTGCAAGATATGCTACCTTATCCAATAAGGCAGCCATCAGATTTGATCTGTGTTTCATCTGCTTATTGTTAAGGTTAGTCTGTAATTCGTCCAAAAAACTCATGGATCCGTTTTGTTATTTCGAGCTCATCCAAGCTGGATAATGTTGTTTCAGCTTCTGAAATATCAATTTTACTAATGTCCATAAAGTCTTTGTGTATATGGAAGTAGGCAATTAGCAGCGCCATCACCTCCACAGCAAATACCTGCTTGTGGCAGATGTCCAGAACATTCTCGCCAGAAGATCTCTCGGCTGATTTTTTTAATAGTATATTGATCGTATTCTGAATGGTATTGATGTCATACTTGTTCCAAAATTCGATGATCTTTTTAATCGGATCATAAGCAGGTTCATGTGCTTGATATATGGCCAGTTCTAGAGCTAGCACACTTGAATATTTTTGATTCATTTTTAAGGTTCATAAAGATGACTTAGCTATGGCCTTTCCTTTTTATTAGGCATAGCTTCCCCCATAGCAAAAAAATTGCATTCCAAAGAGGTGTCATTGCAGGGAATTTTAGATCCTTGCAGGTTTCACAAATTAAGAATTAACAAAATCCCGCAAAGCGCCCCGAGACGATTACAAAGCATTGATTAGGGGGACATTATGGCGCTTACTGTCGGGAAAGATAAAAAACCGATCTGTAAGCAATAGAAATCTATGCTTAAATTCCTTTATTTTGTTTGGAACAATAAATTTTAAATGCTAATTTTAAGTTGTTGACGCTTGAATAGAGCATTTAAATTTATTATTAAACTGATCTAAAGGGAATGTTGTAAAAACAGACAGATCGGAAAACCTTGAATAAGGGAGTACTTATTTGTATCCTATCGGCTCATTACAAATTGGCGATAGCAGCCCTCTCCTATTTCGGTTTTTAATGATTTAATAAACTATTCAGGCGCGCGGATAGCGTTCTTTATGGGAATAGTGTGTGCAAACCGATGGCTTACCTCCTGGAGGTAACCTGTGGTTTTTTGGTGGGTGTTTTCTAATCGTTTCATAATCATTCATGTTGGTTATTAAACGATGAACCTTTCAAAGCTTGGGGAAGGCGAATTGGTCAAAAAACCAATAAGGCGAACCTTAATGCTTTCTAGTTGAGGAAAACGGTCAAGTAAACCTAACCAAAAAACTACTCGAGTTTTTCGGGTTGCCCCTAGAAAGTCTGACATAAGGCACGCCCTACTGGGTAATATCTACAAAGATATAATAATCCAGCATTAATGGGCGACCTTACGGTGACTCTCGTGGGCAAATTTGACCGTTTTTCCAAAACGAGAGGACATCGTTTAGGTAGAGTTTTATCTCTCTACCCTATTTGTCGCATCGATTAAACAAAGATAAACAATCGATTCCGTTTTTTCAAACAAAAGTACAATAAAATAAGAAACGATATTTTTATGGATAAATACTTTAGCAATATATTTATATCAAATATTAAAGAATTAAGAGTATCGCTTAAAATTACTGAGGCAGTAATGGATATCTTGCTTCAAAAATATAATTTAGTTTATAGCGGAACAGAGAGCCAACTTAATAAAACTATTTCTCTAGATCTAGCTAAGCGAATTTCTAATCTTTTTGGAAAAGACATTGAATATTTTCTCGACAAAGATTGTGTTTTAGTAAGTAAAGAAGCTATCCCAAAAGAGTTGCAAGAGTTTTTAAACAATCAATTACCAAATCTGACAAGTCCAAAAGATTCCTTAAATAAAAAATTTAGCCTTGCCGCTTATGTTATTATATACCTTAAATATTTTAATAGCAAAAAGTCGTTTGCCAATTCAGATATATTACCTCATTTACCATCTCCTCTAAACAAATTAACATCTATTGATTGGACAAGCGGGCTATTGAAAGGATTGGTCACTAATACAAAAAAATATAAGAAAAACCCTAATATAACTGACAAACGCTACCATGGAGAAGTGTTTTACACATTAAATGGACCAATCCCTACAGAAATTATTGATAAAGCTTTAAAAAAAGTTGACTTAGCACTGTTCGAGCCTTTAATTGAAAAACAAAAAAGAAATAACTAACAAACGCGCTACAATTTACGGAGGTAAAGGAGATGGTGATGTTTTACTATGAAAATTCCGAGCAAACTAATTGAGAATAATGACAAAGAAAATATCTGACGTAAGTATTAGACATATTGCTTTCGGAAATAGACAAATAGAGGGATTTTCAAGTGTTACTTGGGAAACCGACGAAATAGTAGTTGAAGATAATGAAATCGACAACTTTTGTTATGTTCTTCTATTTTCTTCAGAGAAAGAGGATCGTTCTTCTGGTTCCGTAGTATCTGAATTTCAGCTTTGTTTTGCTTCTACCGGACAGTCCCATCAATGGAAATTCAAGAAAAATACTATTGTGCATTATTGATAATTGGGAAAAGCATTATTAATCAGATACCGTTTCTGCCTTCTTCCTCCATTAATCTCTTGAAACAATTTCCAGTTATAAAGCTAACCAATGATGAATTCGATATAGTGCAATATGAATTCAATAAAATTCACCAAGAAATGAATAGGCCTGATATGCTTAAAGGAATCATTTATGCACGTATAGCAAACATTTTCGGTGAGACATGTAGGTTTATCCAGAATAGGTATGATACAGAATGAAATTGAGCCAAAATTGAAAAGTCAAATAAAAAAAAGTGTAATCCTTGATGGCAGCGAGATGAGCTAATACTCGCTTTGGATCTATATTTTCAGATTTAGAATAGAAAAGCGCATACGGAAAAAGTGTAAACACCTACTAGCAAATAAATGGGAAACCAACTACCAAAACTTATGAGCGTATCCGTCTTAAATAAAAGGACGGAAAAGATTTTCAAATATGTCGAGGCCTATAATCAGATGGATGCGAAAAATATGATAGCAGAATTTTCTGATGATATTATTTTCAAGAATGTTATGAATGGTGAGAAAACGATGGAATTGCAAGGTATTGAAGAATTTAAAAAACAGGCTATTGAGGCGCTCTCCTATTTCAGCGAGAGAGAACAAGTCATTGAGTCAATAACTCATAATTATAGTACTACCGATATCTCAATCACCTATAGAGCAATCGCGGCGATGGATTTTCCAAATGGATTGAAAAAAGGTGAAGAAATAAGCTTGGATGGGAAGTCGATCTTTGAGTTTTCTGACGATGGTAAGATAATTAGGTTAACGGATATAGTCTAAAAAAGTACAAATATGAAAAAAGCGATCGACTGGGTAAAAGAAGCATTTGAAGGTCAAAAGATTGAGTCCATTTACCTTTACAATACAAGTCAGGGTGTTTGTATCGGCGGCATTGAGGTAGAAAGCGGTGATCTACTTTTGTTCAATAAGAATAAAAGCCCTGTTAAAATTGCTTATAAGCCTGCAAGTTGGCAAGAGAGCGATGACATTCTTGAATTGTTATCAAAAATGGAATTGGGGGAGAAAAAAACAATTGTTTTAAAGCATATAGATCCTTTCAAGCTAAGAGAAATGGCAATTCCCTACGCAGCTGGATTAAGACATAACGATCCTTACAATGTTGTAAAAATCGATGGTAACACCTGTACTATAGATTTTACCTAGTAATAATTTTTTACAATTCTAAACCACTAAACTTATAAATTATGTTCTCATTCGGATTATTCATGTACCTCATATATGGAGGATTTATTGCAATTTGTCTTTACGGGCTGTACTTCGTTCTTTCAAGTCTTCTTGATAGATATCTCGTCGCCAAACGAGATCACACCGCGGCTTTACGCGAGCAAAATGATATTTTAAGAGATATTATAAAATCCGTTAAGCCTAGCGACGACAATACTCCTCCCACTACTATTTAAGTTTATTTAATATTTAATGAATTACGTTGTCATTACTGAAAATGACGTTTCCCAATTGAAGGATAACACAGGAAGAGAGTATCACTTCCCAAAACGCTATTTAAAATATTTAACAAAAGGAACTTTTATCGTTTACTATAAAGGTCGAATAAAGGATTCCTCATTCGCTTCAAAGCGAATGACTCGTGATCCTCATTATTTTGGGATCGCGGAAATTGGAGAAGTTAAGCAGGATAATGATTCTGAGAAAAATGATTACTATGCTGAAATTATAAATTTTAAGCCTTTCTCCTATCCTGTACTTGCTAAACAAAATAGTCAATTTATTGAGAAGATTCCTACTTCAAAATTTCAAAATTATTGGCGCGATGGCGTTCGACCGGTCAATGAAGAAACATTCAATAGCATAATCGTTCTATCAGATCTAAATAGCTAGATTGGAGTAAGAGTATAAAGTAAAATTTATACTCTTAACGTTTTCCATATTTCCTAAATGCAGCAATGAACTGATAAATAAAAAACCCTACTGATATCTTGCCAATATAATCTATAATTAGCGTCCACCAGGAGAACTCATTTTTGTCCACTAAAAAGTCAGCCCTGTGGGTTATATCAATAAAGGAAAAGTAATATCCGATTAATGATAGGTCAAAATCCGAAGAATTAAAAACCCGGCCAACGCTCAGTAGATAAATTATATAAAGCGGTATTGAGATAATCAAAAATCCTAGCAAAGGTCTTTTGATAGATAAGCCATGGTTATTAGATAAGTTGTTAATATTCAATATTGCTCTATCATAACGGGAGATAGTTTTTATTTGTCTTAATGCCTCATGAGAAATAGCTTGAAGCTTTTGTGCCTCGTAGTAATTACCACGGTCTTCAAGTGCCTTTTTCAATTGAAGAAATATTTCATACTGAGCTTTAGCATAATTACTTGGCCTACTATTTGGATAATGTACATTTTCTATGGGTACAAAACTGGAGAAAGTATTATAATCATCAGGGAAATCACAGGAGGTGAATATTGCCTTTGAGAATTTTGTTCGATAAAAAGAAATAATTGGGTATTTGTTAAAAGATACATTGTCGAACTCTACCCCATCCAACTTACTGTTATGAATGCCGATCCTATTGTCAGGATCAGATAATGATATAGGTTCGATTGAATAAATAGAAACCGTTCCTGTTGGTATAAAATCCGAGATATACCAGCTTCTTACTTTTGAATTTTCTAGCGATACATTACCTGCAGGATTTCCAGTAATGGACAATACATTTAAAGACAAACCTTTAAATATTGTTTCTGTGTGATGTTCTCCATCTTTATACGAAATAACTATTTCCGGATAAAAAAACTCCTCTTCCGGTACAAAATTGGAACTCAGATTAATAGTTTGGGGATTGTAAATGTAAAACTTGATAGGATTTTCTAAAAGAATTTGGCTATTTTCAATGTAATGTTGAATAAAAAGACCCTGCCATAGATCTGGTCTAAAATTCTCCTTTGTGAAGTTAATTTGTACTTTAGGAATATCTATTAAAAATAGGCTCGTACTAGTTATACAATTATTTATATCAACACTTTGTAATTTGGAGGTATTAATTTCCCCCGAAATGAAGGAGCCGTAAAATCCAATAGATATATTTTCAGATTTAATTACCTCTACTTCAATTTCAGGAAGTAAACAATTAAAAAAAGCGATAGAAATATGTTGAAAGGGAATCTCTTCTTCATTAATAATTGTCACCTTTTCATAAAGACAATTAAAAAAAGATAATGTACTTTTTCCATCTTGAAAAGGAATATTTTCGAAATCAGCCTTTGTTAACTTTAATACCAGATGAGTATCAGACTTACTTTTTTGTGAGGTGTACGGTATAATTTTTAAATCCATTGCAATTTGCTATACAAAACCAAAATACAAATTTTTCTAATGCTACGCGATCTGTCTTTCCATAATGTTGGCGTCCTAAAATTTATGTACCATATCTCGCTGTGGAATCATGATGTATATGAAAATAAATACTAAGAAATTTAACTTCATACTTTTCTTAAATGGAATAAACTTTCTCAACAGAGAATTGGAATTTCACTTTCTAAATTTTCAGTTCTTTCATATATGAATTGTGCATTTTTTTTGAGTATTTTGAAATTACATATAACAAATGCTTAACTTCACCGTCTCTCCGGACGATCTTAACTGCAGTTCAGCTTAAAGCATTTTTAATTGACTTTCCAATATTTTGCTAAAAAGATAGAGTTCTTAATCCGTTACCTTATTTTTTATTACATACATATTTTCAAAATAATCAGGTTTATTATGATGAGAAATTTCGAACAGTAATATCGATATAATATTATTTTTTTATAAAGGTTTGAATTTTATTTGTTTCAATGGATTTCGGTAAAAATTGCAATTTTTCTTGGCTGGCATAATGATCAAAAAATAGCACCATTGCACTATACCCTAGGTTTTTAGACGATGGGTAAATTATACCATCAACTTTTTGTTTTCCCATATATCTAAAATATTCGGTTACGATTTGCGTAGGAACATAGTTTATATGAACTTTTCCATCTCTTTCAATGGGCTTAGCAAGGTCATTTATAAAATCCTTTAGGAATATTAGATCTTCATACTTTCTTCGCTTATTTATGTCAAATAAACTGGGGAGCAATGGTAATTTACTTAGGTCAACAATTTTTAATTTATCTTTAGTAACGAAATTCGCAATCGTATATTTCGATCCTCGCCAGTTGACATCTAGCGTTTCTCTAAGTGCCGTTTCAGGTTCAAATGCGCAATAAAACATTGATATTCCGGCAGGACTCATTCTATTTGGATTATTACAGTATTGTATTTCAGGAGCGCACATTTGCGTTATGTTCACGATAATTTCGCTCTTATCGTGTTGCCTGCACCTTAAAAGAGAAGTTCCTTCATCCAAAGTTCTGATTAATCCATATCTCATAATCATTTTTTCCGCTTCTTTGAGTATAGTTATCGCACGCTCAGCCTCAAAATCATATTCATTTTTATAAGCGTGAAAAAGATACCTTGCTTTGTGTTTTACAAGGTAACAGAAGTGGGACCATGATGAAGGTCGGGAGTAATGACCGGAATCATGCATCATCTTTTCATCTGCCCAAACCTTTCCGAAATCAATCCAACTTTCCATATCTTCAAAAAGCTTATTAGAATCAATTTCCAAATCGAAGTTGTCCTGAAGTATTTCCCAAGCGTCTAAGTATGGGACGAGATACCCCCCTTCTGCTGAACTATAACTTGAAAATTCCACAGGATCACTATAAAAATAGGCAACGGTTTGCATTAAAAACTTCATGAGATCTTCCAAATGAAGTATTATTTTATCTTTACCACAATAATTACAGGATCCTTTTTTGCCGAATTTTCTTATGTGTGATCGAACTGCGATATCATTGATATGTAAGCTACAGACCTGTTTGTCAGGTCCAAATAAAAGACCATAACCATATAGCTCTTCTGCCTCTTCCATTACTCCACTCATAAAATTTTAATTAATAATCAGTATTTCTTAAAGATATTTCAAATATTCAAACTTCGCAATATTTAAATTAAGTATTATATTGCTTTATCGTTTTTGATTGTCAATTATTTATAAAATGTTAAAAGGGTACAAAAAATGTCAATTTTAGAAAAAGAGGAAATCAATTATTTGTCTGAAAAAATAAAAAATAGACTTAATATAATTGAACAAACCCATTACAATCATTTTAAACAGCAAGAATTAGAAGAGGATTATGTCGAAGACTATCCGGGCTGGACAACAGAGTGGTTAAAAAAAAGTATTCAAGAATTATACGTCATGATTTCTGCTTATCTAGAAGCTAAGCAAATGCCAATTTTATTAAATAATTTCCAAAAGAAATTTCTAGACAGCATAACAAATGATAAAAAAATATTGTTGTCTGGAATTCTCCATCCTGAAGGAGATGATGAGCTAATAATTACAAATGAATTTCGCAGTTTTCTTAGCCCTTTCAAATATTTCGATCACATGCGTATAAACGAAGAAAATGTAGTTAAACTTACTTCTATTTTAAAAAATACTGATTTTATTATTAAAAACTGCAATATCGAAGTTGTGAGAGAAGCGGATATTTACAATCAAGTCAAATGGGTTCTAGGACTATACTATCCCACTTGTCGACTAAAAAATAAGGCATCATTCATTCAAGAGTTCAAAACATATGAGCCGGATATTCTTATCCCGGAATTAAAAACTGCCATCGAATACAAATTTATAAGTAAAGCTTCAGACAATATAGATAATTTCATTGACCAGGTTCGTACTGACGCTAATAATTACGTCGGAGATAGGTCGTATGAAAACTTTATAGCAGTCATTTACCTTGAGGACAGCTCTTTAGCTACTACAAAACAAATTCAAACTTCTTGGAATTCAAAAAATTTTCCATTGAATTGGGAATTAGTCGTTGTAATAGGCTCTCCAACGACACATAAACAAATTATTACAGTTAAAGGTCATTAAAAAAGGATAGAATTCATCTTTTTTACATATAATTAGAGCCAGAAGGAATTAAATGTTATAATAGTCATACTAATATTTATACAAATTAAGATATCGGAATTCTACTTTTACCGATACTATATTAATGTTTTTTTGGTTCAAATTAAATGTGACTATTCAAAATAGGTAGACTACAAATTTAAAATTGGACAGAAAATATAACCCTCTAATTTAAGCCATGTATTGTTTTAGGCATAAAATATATTTAATTTGCACCCATATACCAACTTCCCTAGCGTAGAGAAATGAATGAAATTGAAGTTTTAGAATCAAGTAGTATAGGTACAGTAATTTCTAAAGAGGATAAGTTTAAGGTTTACACTTTTTTAAGATGGACCGGATCAAAAAAATGGTTATTGAAAGAAATTGATGACTATATACCTAAAGCATTTAACAATTATCATGAGCCATTTTTAGGTGGTGGTTCTGTATATTTTTATATCAAAAATTTGGGATTAGATGATAGGAATTTCTATCTATCAGACATAAATAAAGATTTAGTAAACGCTTATAATCAAATTAAGGGTAATCTAGAACCATTAATAAGTAAACTTAAGAAATTTAAAAATACATCGGATTACTATTATAAAGTTAGAGATCATAAGCCAAGGAAACCTGTTAATCAAGCTGCTAAATTTATTTATTTGAATAGGACATCATTTAATGGGATTTATCGAGTTAATAGTAAGGGAGAATATAATGTACCATATGGTAAGAGGCATAATGTCGACATAGTCGCAAAAGACCTTTTGGAGAGCGTTTGTACTCATCTACAGGATACTTCTATAGAATGTATGCCATTTAATGACATAATTAAAAATATAAAAGAAAATGACTTTGTATTCTTGGATCCACCGTATACGGTAAGCCATGAAAATAATGGCTTTATAGAATATAATCAGAAGTTATTTTCTTGGGAAGATCAAATAGTCCTTCGAGATTTAATTATCTATTTAGTTGAAAGAAAAGTGCATTTTTTGCTTACTAATGCAAGCCACGATTCAATTCGCGAATTGTATCAAAACATTCCGCATATTGAAATTAAAACTATTTCAAGACATTGCAAAGTTGGAGGCCGTCTTCATACAAGAAAGACTTATAATGAATTACTGATTTTTAATAGAGGATTTAAATATTGTCACTTCGCATTAGAATGCCTCCACTAGTTCGCATCAGAATGCCCCCACTAATTTCACAAAAAAAACCATTATTCTATTCATTATTA